>JAUILS010000045.1 GCA_030432975.1 Actinomycetes bacterium | reverse complement strand
GGTGGGGATCTGGTGGGACGGGCCGCGGCGCTTGACCTGCGAGGGCGCCGCGCCCCATGATGTGGAATCACGGTTCCACATCATGGAACCCACGGCAAGAGGGCAGGGAGGGTTTCGGCGATGAGCGAGGGCACGGCCAACGGCACCCAGGCGGTGGACCGCGCCGCGCTGCTGCTATCGACGGTGGTGGACGCCGACGACCCGCTCTCCTTCGCCGACATCGCCGACGAGTGCGGCCTGCCCAAGTCGACGACCTCACGGCTGCTGACCGCCCTGGAGCGCACCGAGCTGCTGGCCCGCGACGAGTCCGGGGGCTATGTCGCGGGACCGCTGTTCTGGCGCTACGCCACCCGGCACGACCCGTTCGGCGAGGTCGCACACCTGGCAGCCCCCGTGCTCGAGGCGCTCAGCGAGCAGACTGGAGAGACGATCAACCTCGGCATGCCGCGGGGAGACCGAGTGGTGCACGTCGCCCAGCTCGACAGCCGCTTCCTGCTCGGCAGCCGCGACTGGACCGCGGTCGAGGTGCCGGAGCACACCTCGTCGCTCGGCAAGGTCCTTTTCGCGTACGGCGCCCTGCCGCTGCCGCCGGGACCGCTCGAGCGGATGACCGAGCGCACCATCGCCGACCTCCCCGCGCTCCGCCGGGAGCTGGGAGGCGTCCGGCGGCGGGGCTACGCCATCACCGTCGACGAGCTCGAGATCGGGCTCAGCGGCGTCGCGTCGCCGGTGTTCGACGGCCAGGGCGAGGTGATTGCCGCGCTCGGTCTCTCAGGTCCGACTCCCCGACTGGAGTCCACGCTCGCCGCCCACGGGCGGCTAGTGAAGAAGCACGCCGAGCAGTTGACCGCGCTGCTCGCGCGCCGTCGAAAGGCTGGTGTGGCATGACCCCGGACGAGATCCTCCGCGCGCTCTACGACGAGACACTGGTCGGCAACGGCCCGCGGGTGCTGGAGCTGACCCACGAGGCGCTGGGCATGGAGATGGAGCCGCAGTCGCTCCTCTTCGACGCGCTCATCCCGTCGCTGGAGGAGGTGGGCGCGCGCTTCGAGCGCGGCGACTTCTTCGTGCCGGAGATGCTGATCGCCGGCAAGGCGATGGCCGGCGCGATGGAGGTGCTGCGGCCGCTGCTGGCCGACACCGGCGTCGAGACCATCGGCAAGTTCCTGATGGGCACCGTCAAGGGCGACGTCCACGACATCGGCAAGAACCTCGTCAACATCATGCTCGAGGGCGCCGGCTTCGAGGTGATCGACCTCGGCGTGCAGGTCGCGCCCGAGAAGTTCGTGTCGGCCATCGAGGAGCACCAGCCCGACATCGTCGGGATGTCGGCGTTCCTCACCACGACGATGCCGATGTTCAAGGCCAACATCAACGCGCTCGAGAAGGCCGGGCTGCGCAACGACGTCATCGTGATGGTCGGCGGCGCCCCCGTCACCCAGGAGTACGCCGACGCGGTGGGCGCCGACGGCTACGCCGCCGACGCCTCGGCCACCGTCAAGCGCGCCAAGGACCTGCTCCACCAGCGCCGCTCGCCCGTCCCCGCCTGAGCCTCGCCCCCCAGCCGCAGCCACCCGACGTACCCCCTTCCGAAAGGACCGCCGTGAGCGCCGAGAGCGTGCACTTCGAGACCCGCATCCGCTCCGCCCACCAGGAGGTGGTGATCGGTCGCGGTCACCGCTTCTGCCTGATCGGCGAGCGGATCAACCCCACCGGCCGCCGGATCTTCCAGGAGCAGCTGCGCGCGGGGGACCTGTCGGCCATCGACCGTGACGTCGCGGCGCAGGTGACCGGCGGCGCCGACGTCCTCGACGTCAACATGGGCGTGCCCCTGACCGACGAGGCCGACCTGCTGGCCAAGGCGATCGTCAAGATCCAGTCGCTCACCGACAAGCCGATCTGCATCGACTCCTCGGTGGTGGAGGCGCTCGAGGCCGGGCTGTCGGTCTATCAGGGCCGGGCGCTGGTCAACTCGATCACCGCCGAGGACGAGCGGATGGAGCAGATCCTCCCGCTCGTCAAGAAGTACGACGCCGCCGTCATCGCGCTGCCCAACGACGTCGACGAGATCCCGATGGAGCCGGAGAAGCGGCTGGCGCTGGTCCAGAAGATCGTCGACGTGGCGACGAAGGAGTACGGCATCGCCATGCACGACATCGTGATCGACCCGCTGGCCATGCCGATCGGCGCCGACACCGCCAGCGGCGTCGCGACGTTCGAGACGATGCGGCGGATCCGCGACGAGTTCGGGCTCAACATGACCTGCGGCGCCTCCAACGTCTCCTTCGGCATGCCCGAGCGGCACGCCCTCAACGGCACCTGGCTGCCGATGGCGATGATGATGGGGCTCACCAGCGCGATCATGGACGCCCGCACCCCGGAGATCGTCAACGCCGTCAAGGCCGCGGACCTGTTCCTCGGCCACGACGACTGGGGCATGGAGTGGATCGGGCGGGCGCGCGCCGCGAAGGCCGCCGCCGACGCCGCCGCGGACTCGGGCGCCCAGGGAGCGACGACGGGCGCGTGAGCGAGCACCGGCCCGACGGGCCGCTCGAGCCGGACGAGCTCGAGGGGCCGGCGTTCTCTGTCGACCATCTCCACCGGGAGGGCCTGCTCGAGCCGCCCGCCGGCGGGGAGACGGTGCACGACGGGAGCGGCCGGGTCGACCTGAGCTTCGCGGTCCAGGCCCGCGACGGCGGGTCGTCCCAGCGCGGGGCCCGGGTCCCGCCCGGCGTGAGCGTCTTCGACGCCGCCTCGTGGAACGGCATCGCCATCGACTCCACCTGCGGCGGCCACGGCACCTGCCGCAAGTGCAAGGTCCGGGTCGCGTCGGCCGGCACGCCGCCTCCGGTGACCCGGCACGACGAGCGGACCTTCTCCGCCGACCAGCTCGCCGAGGGATGGCGGCTGGCCTGCCTGGTCCGGGCCACGCACGACCTCGCGGTCGACGTACCGCCGCTCACGACCCGACCGAAGGCCGCGACCGTCGGCGTCGGGCGCCAGGTGATCCTGCGTCCGGCGGTGCAGAAGCGCTACGTCGAGCTGGTGGAGCCGACGCTGTCGGACCAGCGCACCGACCTGGTCCGCCTGCGCGAGGCGATCGACGACCTCGAGCTGACCGTCGACCTGGAGGTGCTGCGGCGGCTGCCGGTGGTGCTGCGGGAGGCCGACTTCAAGGTCACCGCGGTCGTGGTCGACGAGGCGCTGATCGACGTCGAGCCTGGCGACACGACCGGGGTCCGCTACGCGCTAGCCTTCGACCTCGGCACCACCACCGTCGTCGCCACGCTGCTCGACCTCGAGTCGGGCACCCCGGTGGCGGTGGCCTCGCGGCTCAACCGGCAGCAGCCCTTCGGCGGCGACGTCATCACCCGGATCTCGGCCACGATGCTGGACCCCGACGCGCTCGGCCGGCTGCAGGCCGCTGCCGGGCGCTCGCTGTCCGAGCTCGCCGCCGAGGTGTGTGGCGAGAGCGGCGTCGACCCCGGGCACGTCTACGAGGTGGCGCTGGCCGGCAACGCGACGATGACCGCGCTGGCGCTCGGGATCGCCCCCGAGCCGCTGGGCGTGGCGCCGTTCGTGATGGGCACCGCCGCCTATCCCGAGCTGCTCGCCGCCGACCTCGGACTCTCCCTGCACCCACGGGCGCGGGCGACGGTGTTCCCGTCGCTGGGCGCCTACGTCGGCGGCGACATCGTGGCCGGGATGCTCGCCACCGGCATGGACCGCGACAAGCGGGTGCGGCTGCTGGTCGACGTCGGCACCAACTGCGAGATCGTCCTCTCCGACGGAGACCGGATCGTCGCGACCGCGGCTCCGGCCGGGCCGGCGTTCGAGGGCGGCGCGATCCGCTGCGGGATGCGCGCCGACGAGGGCGCGGTGGAGGTGGTGCGGCTCGGCGATGCGGGCGTCGAGCTCGGGGTGATCGGCGACGTCGAGCCGCGCGGCCTGTGCGGCTCCGGGCTGGTCGACGTCGTGGCGGAGCTGGTGCGGGTGGGCCTGCTGGACGCGACGGGGCGGTTCGTGCCCGACGAGGCGGCCGCCGAGATCGCGCCCGCGCTGGCCGACCGGCTGACCAAGGTCGGGCAGGAGCGCGTCTTCGTGCTCCACCGGCCCGAGCCCGACGCTCCGACGGAGGAGAGCGTCTATCTCTCGCAGCGCGACGTGCGCGAGCTGCAGTTCGCGAAGGCGGCGATCTCGACCGGGTGGACGCTGCTCCTGGAGGAGCTGGGCCTCGCCGAGGCCGACGTACAACAGGTGCTGCTGGCGGGCTCGTTCGGCTCCTACCTGTCGCCGGCCGCGGCGATCCGGATCGGGCTGGTGCCGTCGCTGCCGGTGCTGCGCATCGTCAGCGCTGGCAACGTCGCGGGCGAGGGGGCCAAGATGGTGCTGCTGTCGCTGCGCGAGCGGGCCGGCGCCGAGGCGCTCCTCGAGGAGGTGACGTATGTCGAGCTCTCCGACCGCGCTGACTTCAACGACCGCTTCGTCGAGCAGCTCGCCTTCTGAGGTCGCCGCTCCCGGCGGAAGGCGGGTCGCGCTGATCGCCTGCGGCGCCCTGTCGCAGCCGGCCGCGCAGATCGTCGAGCGCCGCGGCTGGCGGGTCGACGTCCACCCGCTCCCCCCGCTGCTGCACAACCGGCCGCAGCGGATCGCGGCCGCGGTGCGGTCGCTCGCCGAGCGGCTGCTGACGACGTACGACGACGTGGCCGTCGGCTACGCCGACTGCGGCACCTACGGCGGCGTCGACGAGGTCTGCGACGACCTCGGCATCAAGCGCATCCCCGGCCTGACGTGCTACGACATGTTCGCCACCGGCGAGCGGGTGCAGGCGTGGTTCGAGGAGCAGCCGGGCACCTACCTGCTCACCGACTTCCTGGTCCGCTCCTTCGAGCGCACCGTGGTCCGCGAGCTCGGGCTCGACCGGTGGCCGGAGCTGCGCGACGACTACTTCGGCCGCTACACCCGGGTGGTGTGGCTGGCCCAGGAGCCCGACGACGAGCTGCGCGCGCTCGCGCAGGCCGCCGCCGACCGGGTCGGCCTGCCGCTCACCGTCGTCGAGACCGGCCACCAGGGCCTCGAACGCGCCCTCGAGGCCCTGCTCCTCGGTTGACCCGGCAGAAGTTCGGGTTGACCCGGCAGAAGTTCGCGCATTTCTGCCGGGTCGACCTGCATTAGTGCCGGGTCAAGCCAGGCGGTCGAGCCAGGCCTGCCGCCAGGCCTCGGTCTCGGCCACCTGGTTGAAGGTGTAGACGTGCAGGCCCTCGACCAGCGCCTCCGGGTCGCCGACGATGGGCGCGCACTTCTCGAGGAAGCGCTCCCCGGTGAACGCGCCCGGGGCGAACATCTTGGCGACGAAGCCCTTGTGGGTCTTGAGGAAGCGGGTGGAGTCACCGACGCCGATCTTGGTCGCCATCGACAGCAGCTTGGCCTGGTCGACCGGGCCGGGGACGCCCAGGATCAGCGGCATCGTCACTCCGCGGCTGCGCAGCCGCTGCAGCCAGTGCTTGATCACCTTGGGGTCGAAGGTCAGGTTGCTCACGATGTGGGTGGCGTGCCGGCGCTTGTCCCACATCGACTGGATCGTCAGGTCGTCGTGGATCGTCGGGTGCGACTCGGGGTAGCCGGCGATCCCCACGTGGGTGAACGGCCGGCCGAGGTCGGAGAGATCCTCGAGGAGGGCCAGCGCATCGGGGTAGGTGTCCTCGGACTGCGCGTCGCCGCCGGGCACGAAGACGCTGGCGATGTCGGCCTCCTTGAGGCGGGCGACGATCTCCTCGAGCTCCGCGCGGCCGTGGACCATCCGCGCCGCGAGGTGGGGTACGACGTCGTACCCTGCCGCGCGGAGGCGCTCGGCGGCGGCGAGCGTGGTCTCCAGCCCCTTGGTGGGCGAGGCGGTGACGGTCAGCTGGACGCTGGTCGGCACGCCGGCGAGGAGCTTCTCCTCGATCGTCGGGGTCGGCAGCACCTCATAGCGGGCGTGCGAGAGCAGATGGCGCAGGGTGTCCGTATCAGTGTTGCGCATCGTGCATCCTGTTCCGTGATACGCACCGAAGTCAGGGTGAGCCTAGCCGGGCACGCACCCGCTCCGCCAGCCGTTCGGGCACCACAGAATCCGGGTCTCGCCAGGCGCCGAGCGCCTCGGTGACGCCGACGATGCTGGCGTAGAGCGCGGGACACGTCGGGCAGCCCGCCAGATGCCGCTCGACCATCGCCCGCTCGTCGGCCGACAGCTCGCCGGCGAGGTAGTCGTCGATGCGGGAACGGGCCGACCAGCACGTCATCGGGACCCCCTTCGTGGCCTCGCGGCGCTCCACGCCGCCGGCGAGCGCGGAGACGAGCATCGTGCGCCCACGCCTGAGCCGCTGCTTCGCCGCGGCCAGCGAGATCTGCTGCACCTCGGCGACCTGGGCGGAGGTCAGCCCCTCCACATCGTGCAGCACCACCGCGGAGCGGTAGTGGACGGGCAGCCGCACCAGGGCGTCGTACAGCTCCTCGCGGGTCTCCGCCCGCAGCAGCACCGCCTCGGCGTCGACGGTGTAGTCGTCGTCGCGCCAGGCGTCCTCGACCGCTCGGACCAGCACCTCGTCGTCGACGGGGTCGGTGCGGTCGCGGCGGGTGTCGTCGACGAAGCGGTGGTACATCACGCGGTGCAGCCAGGTGGCCGGCGAGGCGTCGCCGCGGAACTGCCCGCCCCGCTCCAGCGCCTTGGTGACGGTGTCTTGGACGAGGTCCTCGGCCCGCTCGGGGTCGCGGGTCAGGGCGAGCGCGTAGCGCAGCAGTCCCGGCAGCTCGGCGACGACCTGGTCCGCGGAGAGGCTCACGGGCGTGAGGGTAGGGGGTGGGGCAGGTCAGTGGGCCCGGACCTTGCAGGTGTTGACGCCGACCAGGCGGTAGATCGGGCAGAAGCCGGTGAACGCCGTGACCAGCATGATCGCGGCGACGGCGAGCAGGACGATGCCGAGCACCGTGCCGGCGCCGGCGGCGAAGGCGGCGATCGCGGCGACGACGCCGATGACGATGCGGACGGTCTTGTCGGTGGGGCCGACGTTGGCGTTCATGGTCACTCCTCGGGTGGTGGGTGTCCTTCCATGGACGCACGAGGGCGGGAAAGGGATACAGGGGTCGCCCGGGTGGGATGGTGGGTCGGTCGCCGTTGTCGATAGTCCAGTGCGAATTCGGGCCGAAATCGCCGGATCTGCCCCGGAAACGCACTGGACTATCCCCACCCGGGGCGGCGAGCACCCCGCCGGGGGCGGTCCCTCAGCAGATCCGGGGCAGCTGCTCGCCGATGGGGAGGTCGATGACGCGGGTGCCGCCGAGGCCGGTGCGGGCGACGACCATCCGCGGGTGGTCCTCGACCACCGTGCCGATCCGGCAGGCACCGGCCCCGAACGGGTGGGCGCGCATCGCCTCCAGCACCGCGTCGGCGCCGTCGGCGGGCACCATCGCGACGAGCTTGCCCTCGTTGGCCACCTGGAGCGGGTCGAGCCCGAGCAGCCCGCAGGCGTCGCGGACCTCCTCGGGGATCGGCAGGTCGCGCTCGACGAGGTCGACCCCCACCCCCGAACCACGGGCGATCTCGTTGAGCGACGCCGACAGCCCGCCGCGGGTCGGGTCGCGCAGCACGTGGACGTCGACGCCGGTGGCCAGCATGTCGGCGACCAGCCCGTGCAGCGGCGCGGAGTCGCTCTCCACCGGCGTCGAGAACTCCAGCCCCTCGCGGCAGCTCATCACGGCCACGCCGTGCAGCCCGATCGCCCCGCTCACCAGCACCACGTCGCCGGGCCGCGCCCGCTCGGGCCCGATCACGACGCCGTCGGGGATCACGCCCACCCCCGCGGTGTTGACGTAGATCCCGTCGCCGCTGCCATGGTCGACGACCTTGGTGTCGCCCGTGACCAGCTGTACGCCGGCCTGCTCGGCGGCCTTGCCGACCGCCGTCGCGACCCGTCCGATGTCGGAGATCGCGGTGCCCTCGGCCAGGATGTAGGCCGTCGACAGGTAGAGCGGCTGCGCCCCCGCCATCGCGAGGTCGTTGACGGTGCCGTTGACGGCGAGGTCGCCGATGCTGCCCCCGGGGAAGAACATCGGCTTGACGACGTAGGAGTCGGTCGAGAACGCCAGCCGCCCCGCGACCGGCGGCAGCACCGCCGCGTCGCCGAGCTCGGCTCGCGCCGCCCCGCCGTACGCCGGCAGGAAGAGGCTCTCGACCAGCTCGGCCGACATCGCGCCTCCGCCGCCGTGGCCCATCACGACCGTCGGGGTGTTGCGCAGCGGCGCGGGGCAGGTCCAGCCCTCGAAGTCGAGGTCGTTGCCTCCCTCGCCGGCCGCGCCGCCCCCGGCCGCGCCGCCCACCTCCTCGCCCATCACGCGCCTCCCGCCGACACCAGGTCGAGCCGGCGATAGGCGTAGTAGGCCGCGCACGCGCCCTCCGACGACACCATCGTCGCGCCCAGGGGGTTGCGCGGGGTGCACTCCTTGCCGAAGGCGGAGCACTCGTGCGGCTTGATCAGCCCCTGCAGCACCTCGCCGGAGCGGCACAGCGGCGACTCGTCGGTCTGGATGTCGGTGACCTCGAAGCGCAGCTCGGCGTCGAAGTCGGCGTACCGAGACGACAGCCGCCACCCCGACCCGGGGATCATCCCGATCCCGCGCCAGGTGCGGTCGGTGACCTCGAAGACGTCGCGCAGCATCGCCACCGCCGCCGGGTTGCCCTCGGCGGGGACCGCGCGCGGGTAGGCGTTCTCGAGCTCGTGGCGGCCCTCCTCGAGCTGGACGACGGTCTTGCGGATCCCCTCGAGGATGTCGAGCGGCTCGAAGCCCGTGACGACGATCGGGACGCCGTACTTCTCGGCGAGCGGGGGGTACTCCGAGGTGCCCATCACGCTGCAGACGTGGCCGGCCGCGAGGAACGCCTGCACCCGGCAGGTCGGCGACTCCATGATCGCCGCGATCGCCGGCGGCACCAGCACGTGCGAGACCAGCAGCGAGAAGTTGGGGATGCCCTGCTGCCGGGCCTGGTGCACGGTCATCGCGTTGGCGGGCGCCGTGGTCTCGAAGCCGATCCCGAAGAAGACCACCTGCTTGTCGGGGTTGTCCCGGGCGACCTGCAGCGCGTCGAGCGGGGAGTAGACGACCCGCACGTCGCCGCCCTCGCTCTTGACCGTGAACAGGTCGTCGTGGCTGCCCGGCACCCGCAGCATGTCGCCGAAGGAGCAGAAGATCACGTCGGGCCGGCGCGCGATCGCCAGCGCCCGGTCGATGGTCTCCAGCGGCGTCACGCAGACCGGGCAGCCGGGCCCGTGGATCATCTCGACGCCCTCGGGCAGCAGCTGGTCGATGCCGTGCCGGATGATCGAGTGGGTCTGGCCGCCGCAGACCTCCATCATCGCCCACGGCCGCGTGGTGACCGCGTGGATCTGGTCGAGCAGCCGCCGCGCCAGGTCGGGGTTGCTGAACTCGTCGAGGTACTTCACAGCTGGACCCCCTTCTCCCGCGCCGCCGCCTCGAAGCCGTCGCCGAACTCCTCCTCGAGGATGCCGAGCCGCTCGAACGTCGCCAGCGTCTCCTTCGCCGACTCCTCGTCGAGACGCTGGATGGCGAAGCCGACGTGGACGATGACGTACTCGTCGACGCCGGTCTCGGGCAGGTAGGCCAGACAGACCTTCTTGCGCACGCCGCCGAAGTCGACCTGCGCCATGGTGGTGCCGCTCTCGTCGAACACCTCGACGACGCGTCCGGGGACGGCCAGGCACATGGGGTTCTCCTTCGTCTCTGAGGTCAGTCTGCGGGGCAGACGGGGTCGAGGGCTACGCCGGGATCGGCCTCGGGTGGCAGCGCGGCCAGGCGTCGTACGCCGACCGCCACCTGACCCAGGGCCAGCCCGCCGTCGTTGGCGGGCACCTGGTCGTGGCTCAGCGTGGCGAGGCCGTGGGCGCCGAGGTGGTGACGCGTGCGGTGGAGCAGGGTCCGGTTGACGAAGACGCCGCCGGACAGCCCGACGGTGCCGCCGGCGCCGACGTGTGCCGCGGCCGCCTCGGCGCTCGCCCGCGCCAGCGCGTCGTGGAAGGCCCAGGCGAGGGCGCCGCGGTCGTCGCCCGCGCGGACCAGGCCGGCCAGCGTTGCCACCAGGGGGCCGGGGTCGAGCACCCCGTCGGCGACCGGGAACGGCAGCTCGGGGGCGGTCGCCGTCGGGTGGTCGCGCCGCCAGCGTCGCGCGGTCGCCTCCAGCTCGATGGCCGCCTGGGCGTCGTAGGTGACCCGGTGGCGGACGCCGAGCAGCGAGGCGACCGCGTCGAAGAGCCGCCCGACGCTGCTGGTGTCGACCACGCCCAGCCGCGAGGCGTGGGCGCGGGTGAGCAGGGTGGCCTCGGCGCCGGCCAACTCCGCGCCGACGGGGGTGCCCTCCCACGACTCGCCCGCCGCGAGCAGCGCCAGCGCGGCCACCCGCACCGGGTGCCGCACGCCCGCGTCGCCGCCGGGCAGCCGCACCGTGGCGAGGTGGCCGAGGCGCTCGAACCCGGCGCCGCCGGCGGTCAGCCGCAGCAGCTCGCCGCCCCAGACGGTGGCGTCGCAACCGTAGCCGGTGCCGTCGAAGACCAGGCCGACCAGCGGCTCGTCGAGCCGGCCGTGCTCCGCAGCCAGCGAGGCGAGGTGGGCGTGGTGGTGCTGCACCTCCAGCAGGGGTACGTCGTGCGCGGCGGCGTACTCCTGCGCGACGGCGCGCGAGGCGTAGCCCGGGTGCCGGTCGGCGACGACCAGCCGCGGGGCCGCGCGGTGGAAGCGGACCAGCTGGTCGACGACCTGCCGATGCGTGGTGCGGCTCGCGAGCGACTCGAGGTCGCCGACGTGGGCGGAGACGAACGCGCGGCCGTCGCGGGCCAGGGCCACGGTGTTCTTGAGCTCCGCCCCGACGGCCAGGACCGCGGTCCGGTCGGCCGCGCCGAGCTCGACCGGCATCGGGGCGTATCCGCGCGAGCGGCGCAGCGGCACCGGGCCGTCGGCCCCCCAGGCGACCACCGAGTCCTCGACCGGGACGGCGATATCCCGGTCGTGCTGGACGAACAGGTCGGCCAGGTCACCGAGCCGCTCCAGCGCGTCGTCGTCGCGGTGGCACAGCGGCTCGCCGGAGACGTTCCCCGAGGTCATCACCAGCGCCGGCGGAGCCCCGGGCGACCCGTCGGCGAGGTCGGCGAAGAGCAGGTGGTGGAGCGGGGCATAGGGCAGCAGCACCCCCAGCTCGTCGAGCCCGGGGGCGACCTCGGGGGCCACGGGAGCCTCGGGCCGGGCGGGGAGCAGCACGATCGGCCGCTCCGGGCCGAGCAGCAGCGGCGCCGCGTCGCCGACCTCGACGAGGGCCTCGGCCGTGGCGAGGTCGCGGGCCATCACGGCGAACGGCTGGTGCGGCCGGTGCTTGCGTCGGCGGAGCTCCGCGACCGCCAGCGGGTGGGCGGCGTCGCAGGCCAGGTGGTAGCCGCCCAGGCCCTTGACCGCCACGACCCGCCCCTCGCGGAGCGCGGCGACCGCGGCAGCCAGGACCGGCTCGGTGCCCTGCGCCACGGTGGCGCCGTCGGGCGCAACGGCGGTCAGTCGCGGCCCGCAGTCGTGGCAGGCGATCGGCTGGGCGTGGTAGCGACGGTCGGCCGGGTCGGCGTACTCCGCGGCGCAGGCGGCGCACATCGGGAAGCCCGCCATCGTGGTGACCGGCCGGTCGTAGGGAAGGTCGAGGGTGATGGTCAGCCGCGGCCCGCAGTTGGTGCAGGTGACGAAGGGATGCCGGTGCCGCCGGTCGGCCGGGTCGGCCATCTCGGCCAGGCAGTCGGCGCACACGGCGGTGTCGGGTGCGACCAGGGTCCGCTCCCCCTCGGCCGCGGTGGAGGGGGTGATGGCGAAGGTGTCGGCGCCCAGCGGGGCGAGGTCGTTCCCGGCGACGGCGGAGACCCGGGCCAGCGGTGGCACCTCCCGGGGCAGCCGGCGCTCGAAGGCCGCCACGGCGGCGGCGGGCCCCTCGGCCTCGACGACGACGCAGGTGGCGTCGTTGCGGCACCAGCCGGCGACGCCGGTCTCGGCGGCCAGCCGGGCGACGTACGGACGGAAGCCGACGCCCTGCACCAGCCCACGGACCTCGATCCGGCGGCGGACGCGCGGCTCCTGCGACGCCGTGGTCGCGCGGGGCTCGTGGAGGTGGGCGGTCACGACGCGTCCTCGGCGCGCTCCCAGAGCACGACGCGGTTGTTGCCGGAGTCGGCGACGGCGAGGAGCTCCCCGTCGGGCAGCGGGGACCAGTGCAGCCCGTAGGGCCAGCAGAGGGTGTCGGCGGCGACGCGCTCCCAGCGGTTCTCTCCGTTGGCAGCGAACGTCGGCTGGGCGAGGACGGCGGTCGGCCGCTCGTGGCCGGTGGCGGTGTGGGGGTGAAGGAGCACCCGGTTGTTGGCGGTGTCGGCCAGGACGATCCCGTCGGCGGTCGCGGCGAGCCCGTAGGGGAACCGCAGCCGCCCCTCCTGCGGGACGTAGGGGAACTCGTCGCCCGCGGTGAGGTCGGGCTGGCCGAGGACGGCGTCGGCGGGCCGGTCCTCGTCGGGGTGCAAGGTCCAGCGCAGCAGCCGGTGGTTGCCGGCGTCGGCGACCCAGACCCCGCCCCCGCCGTCGGAGGCGAAGGCGTGCGGCCAGCGGAAGGACGCCGGTCCGACGCCCTCGCCGCGGTTCTCCTCGCGGGCGGCCGGGGAGGGCTGGCCGAGAACGACGTCGGCGGGCTGCCCGGGCTCGGGGAGGCCGTCGCGCCACACCAGCACCCGGCGGTTGCCGGTGTCGGCGACGTAGCAGCGGCCGTCGACGATGGCCACCCCGAACGGCCAGTAGAGCGTCGCCGCGTCGGGGTCGCCGCCGGCGTTGGGCTCGACGGCGTCGGCGCTCGGCTGGCCCAGGACGTGGTCGGGCGGGGTGTCGGTGCGCTCGGGGATCGCGTCCCAGATCAGCAGCCGGTGGTGCCACGCGTCGGCCACCACCAGCCGGCCGTCGTGGACCAGCACGCCCGTGGGCAGGTGCAGGCCGCCCGCCGCACCCCGCCCGCCGGCCGCCGGCCCCTCGGAGACGTCGTCGGGCTGGCCGAGCACCACGTCGGCGGGGGTGCCGTCGGCCTCGGGCAGCGTGTGCCAGACCAGCACCCGGTGGTTGCCGGAGTCGGCGGCGACCACGCGGGTCCCGTCGGTCCACACCCCGCGCGGGGCATACATCGTCGCGGCGCTCGGGTGCGCCGGCGGCAGCGCCAGGCCTCCCGGTGAGTCGGCGCCGAGCACGCAGCGCGGCCGCCAGCCGGCGTACGTCGCCGGGGTCGAGACCGGCTGGTCGGGCAGGCCGAGGCCGGGCACGACGCCGGTGTGCGTCTGCCCTGCGGCGATCACCTGCACCTTCATCGGCGGCCCCGGGTCAGCCCGCGTCTCGAGGGGCGGGGCCGTCGGGCGCGGGGCCGTCGCCGAACGAGCCGCTGCGGCGTACCCACACCTGACCACTCTGCACCCGCAGCGGCAGCGGCTCCAGCTGGGCGCCGGGCATGGTGAGGCACTCGCCGCTGCCGGCGTCGTAGCAGAAGCCGTGCCACGGGCAGGTGAGCGTGCCCGCGGTGGCGTCGACGAGGGCGTCATCGAGCGGTCGACCCTGGTGCGCGCAGGCGTTGAGGTACGCCGCGAGCCCGCCGCCGGTGTTGACGACGATCACCTCGAGCGGCCCGGCGTCGGTGGCCAACGACAGCGCGCGGAGGCTGCCGTCGGCGATGTCGGCGCTCGCGCAGGCCGCGACCCAGCCGGCCGCCGCGAGGTCCTCGGCCTGCTCCGGCGCGCCCACGCCGATCGAGCTGAGCGGGATCAGCGTCGGGCTCGGGTCGTTGGGGACCACCTCGACCCCGGTGAGGCCGGGGACCCCGGCGACGAGCGCCTCCTCGACGCCGTCGCGGAGCGTCACCGCCGCCATCGAGCAGCCGTTGCAGGCGCCCTGGAGCCGGACGTACGCCGTGCCGTCGCGGACGTCGACCAGCTCGACATCGCCGCCGTGCGACTGCAGGTTGGGGCGGACCTGCTCGATCACCCGGCCCGCCAGCGTGAGCGGGTCGGGGCGGAGGATGCCGTGCATCATCAGCACCATCCGGACCTGCGGGTCGTCGACCAGCTCGAAGAGCAGCTCCTTGCCGTGCGGGTCCTCCTTGAGCCGCCGGACGAGCGTCGTCAGCACCGCGCGGTGCACCTCGTCGCGGGCGGCGAGCGCCTCGTCGGCGACCCGGCGGGCGGGGTCGTCGAGCGCCGCCACGGCCTCCGCGGTGGCGTCGAGGCGCGCGGCCAGGGCGTCGAGCTCGGCCTCAGGAGTGGCGTCCGAGGTGGTGGTCGGGCGGTCGGCGGTGGCGGTCACGGCGACTCCGGGGGCGTCTCGGGGGGCGGCTCTGCGGACGTGCCGGGAGGAACGTCGGGATGGGTCTGGCCGGGCTGCAGCACGGTGACGGTCGGCTTGGGCGGCGGGCCGGTCAGGTCGCCCGCCTGCCGGCCGCTGGCGCCGTTGCCGGTGACGGTGACGCCCATGCCGGAGGTGAAGGGGGCGTCGGACTGCGGCATCCGCGCCATCTGCTCGGCCTGGCGGGCCAGGTCGGCCAGCTCCTCGTCGGGGTCGGTCACCCGCGCCTTGGCGATCTCGTCGAGCACGCCGCGGACGGCGAGCACCGAGTCGTGGTCACCCTCGCTCTCGAAGAGGTAGCGCGCCTCCACCAACGCCGCCTGCGCCGGCTCGAACGCCCCGAGGTGGGCCAGCGCGTTGCCCTGGTTGGCCAGCAGTCGCGCCTTGCCCCGCGGGTCGTGGTCGCGGACGCCGGACGCGAGCACCTCGTCGTAGAGCTCGACCGCCTCGACCAGGTTGTCGGCCTGGTGGGTGGAGGGGGTGTAGACCAGCGCGTTGGCGAGGTTGAGGGTCGCCGTCGACCAGGGGGCCGGGTGCTGCTCGGGGGTGTAGACCCGGCGCGCGGCCCGCAGCGACTGGGTGGCGACGCCGAGCCGCAGCTGGTCGGAGGCCTGGCTCATCGGCGAGGCGAGGTGAGCGGTGGCGAGGTTCATGTTGAGCGAGGCCCACAGGAAGGGCGAGGACTGCTCGCTGACCAGCTGGAGGGCGTCGTAGTAGTGCTGCATCGCCTGCTGGAGCAGGGTGCGGGTGTCGCCGCGGCCGGTGGCCGCCTGCTCCTGGGCCAGCGAGCCGCGCTGCAGCAGCAGCTCGGCCCGCACCTCGGCCAGATCGGTGTCGGCCAGCGCGTCACCGGCGACGGCCAGGTCGGCGTCGGCCCGCTCGTCGCCGGTCTCACGGCGGAGGATGCCGGCGTTGCCGCGGAGGACGCCGGCCAGGACCGGGCTGGTCTCCGCGGCGGCGTCGGCCGCGTCGGCCAGCAGGTCGGCGGCCGGGCCGGGGGCGCCCCGCTCCACCCGCTCGGCGGCCCGCGCCGCGAGCACCAGCGCCGCCACCTCGGGGGCGAGACCGTCGGTGTGCTCGGGCGCGGGGCCGGCGCCGAGCGTGGC
This sequence comes from Actinomycetes bacterium, assembly GCA_030432975.1. Classification (GTDB taxonomy): domain Bacteria; phylum Actinomycetota; class Actinomycetes; order Propionibacteriales; family Nocardioidaceae; genus Nocardioides. Next base: position 3,141 of record JAUILS010000045.1, on the reverse strand, counting down.
CGCGGCGACCTCGACGAGCGGGTCGAGGTCGGCGGGCAGGCCCGCGCGGACCGCCGCCGGGTCATCGCCGGCCGGGTCGAGCAGCCAGCGGTGGAACCGGGCGACCGGGCTCACGTCGGGACCGGGGGCGGGGCAGGCGGCCAGCGCGGCGGCCTCGTCGCCGGCGTACGTCAGCTCCTGGACGCGGAGCGCCTCCGGCCAGGCGTCGGGGAGCCGGCCCGCCAGCAGGCTGCGCCGGACGGCGTCGGCCTCTGGGTCGTCGCCGGGAATCACCATCAGGCCGGCCGGGAAGCCGAAGATGCCGAGCGGCTGGGGGTGGACGACGGTGGGCTCAGTCATCGGGTGCCTCCCGCGGGGCGCGGCGCCGCGCCGCCGTCCGGCGTACGACGTCGGCCGCCAGCCGCGCCCGCGCCTCCGTGCGATGCGTCTCCAGCGGCCGGCGCTCCACGCCCTCCGGCGTGATCACCACCAGGTAGACCGTCCACTGGCCGCGCTCGGCCACCACCTCGGTCTGCACCTCGGTCTCCATGGCGGCTCCCGTCGGGCGCGCGGTCGAGCGGCACCAGCAAGGCGCCCCGGTCGTCGTCCCACTCGACTTCGAACCTACCCGCGACCGGCGCGAAGTCGAGCTCCTGGTGGATCAGCGCCGACCGGTCCCCCGCCGCGTTGCGGCGCTTGAGCAGCAGGCCGCCGTGGCCCACCGAGGCCAGCGGCACCAGTTCGAGCGTGCGCCCTGCGCCGTCGTCGTCCGCCACCAGCCGCGCCACCACCGCGTCGCCCGGGAAGTGCTTGGCCGCCAGGTCCGCCGGGACGTGGAGGTAGCCGTCGTCCGTCAGCTCGATGGTGGGCTCGCTTCTTGCTGTTTGGACCCAAACATCAGCATTTCCGGCCCCCGGGCAGTCGTTTCCGCCCACTCGCGACCCCTCGTCACCGGGGAAGTGGTCCCGCTCCACGAGCTCGACGACCCGCCACATCCCGGCCTCGACGGCGGGGGTGAGGGGCGCGCCGGGCTCCAGCGACGCGGCCTCCACGAGATAGACGGTGACGTCGGTCGGCCGCTCGGGGCCCAGCAGCCAGGTCGAGAACGACAGCGCGTGGTCCCACCGGAAGTTGTGGGTGTGCAGCCCGTCGATCGGCGGCAGGTCGGCCAGCTCCTCGGCCGGCACCCGATAGACGGTCCCGGGCTCGGCTCCCGTCGCGGCGGCGTCGACGATCACCACCCGCTCGGCGCCGCGCATGCCGAAGGCGACGTCCATCCCCGACGTGCCGCCGTCGACGACGCGCACCCCGTCGGGCACGCCCCGCTCGAACAGATGCCGCACCAGCACCGGCCCGACCGCGTCGTCGCCACGCAGGATGTTGCCGCAGCCGATCACCAGCAGCTCGCACGGCTCCGGCGCGAAGCCGTCGTCGAGCAGCTGGTACGGCGCCGCGTCGGGCGCCGTACCGCCCCCTGTCTCGCTGCGGTCAGACCATGCCATTGATGACGAACTTGTTGAGCTCGCGCCCGGTCTTCCCGTCATAGGCGTGCACCGTGCACACCAGGCAGGAGTCGAAGGAGCGCGCGACGTGACCCAGCTCCACCGGGTCCTCCATGTCGACGATCGGGGTGCCGACCAGCGCCTGCTCGATCGGGCCGAGGGTGCCGTCGCCGTCACGGGGACCGATGTTCCACGCGGTCGGGGTGACCACCTGGTAGTTCTCGATCTTGCCGTCCTCGATGACGATCCAGTCCTGCAGCGCGCCGCGAGCGGCCTCGGTGCCGCCCCAGCCCTTGCCGGACTCGAGCTCCTCGGGCTTGGTGTAGAACGACCCGCTGAGGTCGATCTGCGACAGCCAGTCCATGACCCACTGGAAGTACTTCGGGCCCTCGTGCATGCGGGCCATCTGCCGCACGAAGACCGACGGGCCGAGCTTGTCGATCATGTCCATGAACAGCGGGTCGTTGTCCTGGTGGTCGAGCGCGTCGGGGCCGCCGGCGGCCACGCGCCGGGCCAGCGGGCCGGCCTCGAGCGGGATCCGGCCGAGGTCGGGGACGTCGTAGCGCGGCGACTTGGCCCAGGAGTACTTGTCCTGCTTGCGGCCGTCCAGCGGGTCGACCGGGATCGTCTCGCCGTCCCACGGGTGCAGCGGCCGGTCGCCCTTGAAGAACGAGTGGGTGACGTCCTCGGACACCCGCAGCTGGTCGTAGTCGTAGTGCTGCCCGTTGGCATAGACGCCACTGCGCCCGATCAGCGCGTCCTTCCGGCCGTCGACGGTCGGGTTCTCGTACATCGACGGGTTGAGGTAGGTGCCCGACGCGAGGTAGTTGCCGACGCCGGCGCCGTACTTGTCGAGCCCGATGTCTTGGCAGTAGCGGATGAAGAAGCCGCAGTCGGAGTTGTACTGCGACTCGTTCTCCTCCACCCAGGCCTGCATGTCCTCCCAGGTCTTGACCTCGAGCCACCGCTCGACCGAGCAGCCCAGCCACTCGCCCTCGAGCCAGTTGTCCTTCCAGTGGTTGAGGATCGCGGTGGCGCGGGTGATGTCGGCCAGGTTGGGCGAGCTCATCACGCCGCCGGGCACCATGAACGAGCTGTGCGGCCACTGGCCGCCGAAGATGGCATAGACCTCGACCGGCTTGCCGGAGAGCACCACGCCCTTCTGGTACGCCGTCCCGACGTACGGCGCGAACCGGCGCACCGCCTCGTCGTACATCGGCGAGGAGGCGTAGTTCTTGTTGACCAGGTCGATCGCGAACAGCGCGTAGAAGTAGCGCGGGATCGACTGGAGGGTCTCGCAGGCCTGCGCGATGTTGCGGATCAGCGTGGCGTTCTGCGGCACGTGCGTGTTCCACGCCGTGTCGAGGGCGTAGCAGGCCTTGTAGAGGTGGCTGCCGCCGCAGATCCCGCAGATGCGCGGCGTCACGATCAGGCCGGCCTGCGGGTCCTTGCCCTTGAGGATGATCTCGAAGCCGCGGAACATCGCGGCCTCGGTCCAGGCGGAGGTGACGACGCCGTCGTCGATGGTGACCCGGACGTCCAGGTCACCCTCCACGCGCCCGAGCGGGGAGACGAACAGGTCCACCGACGAAGCGGGGTTCTGCACTGCGGTCATTTGCTGATTCCTTCCGCCGGAGCGGTGCGAGAGCCGGGTGGGTTG
>JAUILS010000291.1 GCA_030432975.1 Actinomycetes bacterium | reverse complement strand
CCGCAGCACCTCGCCGAACGGCAGGCTGACCGACGCGCCGAGGTCGAAGTAGTCGATGGTGAGGTTGGTGATCAGCGGCAGCGTGGCGAGGGCCACCAGGGAGTTGATCGCAGTCAGCGTGATGTTGAGCGCGACGTCGCCCCGGAACAGATGGCTGAACAGGTTGGCGGTGGTGCCGCCGGGGGAGGCGGCCAGCAGCATCATCCCGACGCCGAGCAGCCCGGGGAGCCCGAACGCCACGACCAGCCCGAACGCGATGGCGGGCAGCAGCAGGAGCTGGCAGGCCAAGGCGACCAGCACCGCCTTGGGCTCCCGCCCGACCCGGCCGAAGTCGCGCGGGGTGAGGTCGAGCCCGAGCCCGAACATGACGATGGCCAGTGCGACCGGCAGCCCGATCGTGGTGAGAGCCGAGTCCATGGCCGGTCAGGCTAGCCCGAGATCCTTCCGGAGCTTGGCGACGTGGCCGGTGGCCTTGACGTTGTACTGCGCGACCTCGACCGCCCCCTCCTCGTCGACCACGAAGGTGGACCGGATGACGCCCTGCACGATCTTGCCGTAGAGCTTCTTCTCGCCGAAGGCGCCGTACGCCGTCATCGCGGTCTTGTCGGGGTCGGAGAGCAGGGTGATCGTCAGCCCGTCACGCTCGCGGAACTTCGCCAGCTTCTCCGGCTTGTCCGGCGAGATGCCGAGCACCTCGAAGCCCTGCGCCCGCAGCGAGTCGAGCGAGTCGGTGAAGTCGCAGGCCTGCTTGGTGCAGCCGGGGGTCATGGCGGCCGGGTAGAAGTAGACGATCACCTTCCGCCCGCGCAGGCCGGAGAGGGTGACCTCCCCGCCCGCGTCGTCGGCGAGGGTGAAGTCGGGGGCGGGGTCGCCGGGGGACAGGCGGGCGGGCTCGGGCATGTGGTCTCCTGCGGCGAGTGGCCTATTGCGAATAGTTTGCAACAACGTAGAGTGGGCACGGAGTGCTCGACCAATCTACCGACGCGAGGAGGCCCCGGTGCACGTGCCCGACGGCTTCCTCGACGCACCGACGTCCGTCGCGACGGCCGTCGTCGCCGCCGCGGGGATGGGGCTCGCCCTCCGCGGCGCCAGGCGCGAGCTCGACGACCGCACGGCCCCGATGGCCGGCCTGGTGGCGGCCTTCGTCTTCGCCGGGCAGATGATCAACTTCCCCGTGGGCGCCGGCACCTCGGGGCATCTCCTGGGTGGTGCCCTTGCCGCTGTTCTCGTCGGACCTTGGACGGCGGTGCTGAGCATCAGCGTGGTCCTCATCGTGCAGGCGCTGCTGATGGCCGATGGCGGCATCACCGCCCTCGGCACCAATGTCACCCTGCTCGGGATCGTGGCCGTGGCGGTGGCGTGGGTGGTGTTCCGGGCGCTGCTGGCCGTGTTGCCTCGCCGCCTCGGCTCCGTCGCCCCTGCGGCCGCCGGCGCGGCGTTCGTCAGCGTGCCCGCGGCGGCCGCCGTCTTCGCCGGCCTGTTCGCCATGGGCGGGACCGCTCCCGTGGAAACCTCCGCGGTGCTCACGGCCATGGTCTCGTGGCACGTGGTGATCGGCCTCGGCGAGGCCCTGATCACCGGGTTGGTCGTCGGCGCGGTGGTGGCCGCGAGGCCCGACCTCGTCTATGGCGCGCGCAGCGTGCTGGCGGAGCGTCCGCTGGTGATCCGGGATGCTCAGGAGCGGGCGTCGTGACCGGCCGCCGCTGGTGGGCGGTCGGCCTTCTCGTCGCGCTGCTGGTCGCGGGAGTGGCCAGCTACTACGCCTCGACCCACCCCGACGGGCTGGAGTACGTCGCCGAGCAGACCGGTTTCCTCGACAGTGCCGAGGACTCCGCTGCGGCGGATGGTCCGCTGGCCGACTACCAGGCCCGCGGCGTCGAGGACGCCCGCCTCAGTGGCGGGTTGGCCGGCGTCCTCGGCACGCTCGTGGTCCTGGGGGGCGCGTGCGGCCTCTTCTGGCTGGTCCGCTCTCGCTCCGGGGACCAGCACTCGTGAGCGCCGGTCACGGACACCGGCTCCACTACCACGGTCACAGTCCTCTGCACCGGGCCCCGGGACACCTCAAGATCGCGGGGCTGCTGGTCTTCATGCTGACGGTGGTGAGCACCCCACGCGACTGGCACGCCGCCTTCGCCGCCTATGCCGTCCTGCTCCTGGTGCTCGTGGGCGTCTCCCGTGTCCCGCCGCGCTACCTCGCCGCACGGATGGTGGTGGAGGTGCCGTTCGCGGTGTTCGCGCTGCTCATCCCGTTCGTCGCCACCGGCCCGAGGACGGAGGTGCTCGGGGTCTCGGTGTCGGCACCGGGTCTGGAGGCCGCGTCGGCTCTCCTGGTCAAGGCGACTCTCGGCGTGCTGGCGGCGCTGCTGCTGGCGGCCACGACCGAGGCCGACGAGGTGTTGGCCGGCCTGGAACGACTCCGTCTCCCGCACCAGCTCGTGCAGATCATGGGTTTCATGCTGCGCTATCTCGACGTCGTGACCGCGGAGCTCGGGCGGATGCTCGTGGCGATGCGGTCCCGCGGGGTCGACCCGCGGTCGCCGCGGCACTGGCCGGCGCTCGGCCGGGCCCTCGGCTCGCTGTTCATCCGCTCCTACGAGCGCGGCGAGCGGGTGCACCTCGCGATGCTGTCCCGCGGCTACACCGGGCGGCTGCCCGACCTCGGCCGGACCACCCATCGTCACGAGTCCGCCCGCGAGACGCTTGCCGACGGCGCCGAGGCGGCGGCCCGATGACCCCCGTCCTCGACGTGCGGGGCCTGGCCTACGCCTATCCCGACGGCCATCAGGCGCTCTTCGGCGTCGACCTCCACGTCCACCGGGGGGAGCGGGTCGCGCTGCTCGGGCCCAACGGCGCCGGCAAGACCACGCTGGTGCTCCACCTCAACGGCATCCTCACGGCCGGCGCCGGCTCGGTCGCGGTGAGCGGGCTGCCGGTCGAGAAGCAGCACCTGCAGGAGATCCGGCGCCGCGTGGGCGTCGTCTTCCAGGACCCCGACGACCAGCTCTTCCTCGGCAGCGTCCGTCAGGACGTCGGCTTCGGACCCGCCAACCTGGGTCTGCGCGGCGCGGAGCTCGACCGCCGGGTGATGTCCGCGCTCGAGCAGGTCGGCATGGCGGAGTACGCCGACCGGCCCCCGCACCACCTGTCGTTCGGCCAGCGGCGCCGGGTGGCGGTCGCGACCGTGCTCGCGATGGAGCCGGAGATCCTGGTGCTCGACGAGCCGTCGTCCAACCTCGACCCGGCCTCGCGGCGCGAGCTCGCCGACATCCTGCGGTCGCTCGACGTGACCGTGCTGATGGTGACCCACGACCTGCCCTACGCGCTCGAGCTCTGCCCCCGGTCCGTGGTGCTCTCCGACGGCGCCATCGTGGCCGACGGGTCGACCCTCGA
>JAUILS010000290.1 GCA_030432975.1 Actinomycetes bacterium | reverse complement strand
ACCGGTTCGACTTCTCGTTCTCGGGGCTGAAGACCGCCGTCGCCCGCTGGATCGAGGCCCGCGAGCGGTCCGGCGAGCCGGTGCCGGTCGCCGACGTCGCGGCGTCGTTCCAGGAGGCGGTCTGCGACGTGCTGGTGCGCAAGGCGCTCGACGCCGCCTCCGAGCAGGGCATCGACGACCTGCTGATCGGCGGCGGCGTCGCCGCCAACAGCCGGCTCCGGGCGATGGCCGAGGAGCGCGCGGCCCGGCTCGGGATCCGCGTGCGCGTCCCCCGGCCGGGCCTGTGCACCGACAACGGCGCGATGATCGCCGCCCTCGGCTCGGAGCTGGTCGCCCGCGGCCGGGCGCCGTCGGCGCTCGACCTGCCGGCCGACTCCTCCCAGCCGATCACCACCGTGGTGGCGTGACGCTCACCGGTCCAGCAGGCTGAGCGTGGCGTCGATCGGGTCGTCGACCGTCTGCCGCACGCCGGTCAGCTCCGCGCTGCCGTCGAGGCCGAACCGGACGATGGCCACGTCGCGGCCCTGCGTGAGCACCTGGAGCAGGTGGGTGTCGTCCTCCCAGACCGGCCAGCCGAGCCCGGTGGCCCCCTCGGCCGTGGTCCGCCGCCAGGTGACCTGGGGCTCGCCCGTCTCGGCGTCGAGGATCAGCAGCTCGCTCGATCCCAGCCCCTCCGCGAACTGGCTGACGACCCACCGGCCGTCGGGCGAGAAGCCCACCAGCGCCTCGGCCGTCCACTCCGGCTCGTCCGAGCCGAAGGTGAACAGGCCGTCGCGGATCGAGATGTTGCCGAGATAGCGGTCGCCCTGCACCGCGCGGACGCGGCTGACGGTCGTGACCTCCGTCGCTCCCGCCGCGTCGACGCGGAACGTCGCGACCTCGCGGCCGACGTCCGTCAGCCAGACGGTGCAGTCGTCGGCGCACGGCGCCGAGCCCACGACCGCGCTGATCGTCGGCGTCTCGGCCGGGGCGGCCGGGAGCTCGGTGACCTCGAGCCCGTCGCCGGTCAGCAGCACCGGGGTCCCGTCGGGTCGGGTGTACGCCGCCACGGTGCCGTCGTCGGACAGCACCGGGCTCCCGGTGGCCGGGTCTGCGCTGAGGATCTCCCCGTCGCGGGTCACGACCACCACCTCGACGTCGCCCTGGTCGTCCCACGCGCCGAGCAGCAGGTTGGCGTCGAGCTCGGTGACGCTGCGCGCCTGGCTGCCCTCCAACGAGGGCAGCACGATGTCGGAGCCGTCGGACAGGTAGGCCACGCCGTCCTCGAGCCAGCCCACCTGCGGCGGCTCGCCGGTCGGCAGGTCGGCGATCGAGAAGGCGAGCTCTCCCGGCACCGGCTCCAGCGCGGGGCTCGGCGTGGGCTCGGCCGCCTGCGTCGGCGACGGCCCCTGGGTGAGCACCGGCGGGGCGTCGGAGCGGTCGAGCACGCTGCCCGACATCAGACCGGCGGGCAGGGCCATGGCGGCGACGGCGACGCCGCCGACGACACCGGCGATCCGGCGGTTGCGGCGGATCCGGCGCGCCTTGCCGGCGATGTCGTCGACGGTGAGGGGCGCCTCGGTGAGCCCGTCCACCTGACCGCGCAGCGCGCGAGCGAGGACCTCGTCCTCGTGCGGCGTCATGCTGTTCATCGGTTCTCCTCCTGGGAGTCGGTGTGGCGGGGGTTCAACGACTCGGGGGCACGCTCGCGCAAGGAGGCCAGCGCCCGGCTGGCCTGCGACTTGACGGTGCCGACGGAGCAGCCCAGCGCGTCGGCGATCTCGGCCTCGCTGAGCTGCTCGTAGTAGCGGAGCACGATCACGGCCCGCTGGCGCTTGGGGAGGGTCTGCACGAAGCCCCAGAGCCGGGCGCCCTCGCCGTCGTCGTAGACGTCGGTGACGCCGCGGCCGTGCTCGGGGACCTCGTCGGTGACCACCTCACGCTTTTTGAACGGGCGGCGCCACAGCGAGTTGTTCTCGTTGACCATGATCCGGCGCAGGTAGGCCTCGACGGAGTCGCGCCGCTGGACCTTGTCCCATGCGAGGTAGAGCTTGGCCAGCGACGTCTGCAGCAGGTCCTCGGCGCTGGCGAGGTCACCGGTCAACAGGTACGCCGTCCGCAGCAGGGCCGGCTGGCGGGCCTGCAGAAACTCGGTGAAGGCCTCGTCTCTGCTCTGAGACGCCATCGGCGTGACCCCCGGTTCGGCGATCGAGTGCATCGGTGTTCTCCCATCCTGACGAGGAGAAGACGCCGAGCCGTCGCGTCGCGTTGCATTTTCTTCGGCGTGTCCGCCCGCGGACCCGGCCGGGCCGCGCCACCCGGGTGGCGGGCAACCGGTTGCCAACCCCGGCCCGGGCTTGCGAGTCTTCGGCAGAGCCAGCCGAGCCGGGCGCCGCCAGGGCGTCGCGGTCGACCAGAGGGAGTGCCGAATGCAGCAGGTCCAGGCCGTCATCGCGCGCAGCAAGGGCGCGCCGGTCACCGTCGAGACGATCAACGTGCCCGCCCCCGGGCCCGGCGAGGCGGTGGTGCAGATCCAGGCCTGCGGCGTCTGCCACACCGACCTGCACTACCGCGAGGGCGGCATCAACGACGAGTTCCCGTTCCTGCTCGGCCACGAGGCCTCGGGCATCGTGGAGTCGGTCGGCGACGGGGTCACCACCGTGGCCCCCGGCGACTTCGTGATCCTCAACTGGCGCGCCGTCTGCGGCAGCTGCCGCGCCTGCCAGCGCGGCGAGCCGTGGTACTGCTTCGCCACCCACAACGCCACCCAGAAGATGACCCTCGAGGACGGCACCGAGCTCTCGCCGGCCCTGGGCATCGGCGCCTTCGCCGAGAAGACCCTGGTGGCCGCCGGCCAGTGCACCAAGGTCGACGCGGCGGCGCGGCCCGCGGCCGTCGGCCTGCTCGGCTGCGGCGTGATGGCGGGGCTCGGGGCGGCGATCAACACCGGCAACGTCGGTCGTGGGAAGTCCGTCGCCGTGATCGGCTGCGGTGGTGTCGGCATGGCCGCGATCGCCGGGTCGGCGCTGGCCGGGGCGAGCCGGATCATCGCCGTCGACATCGACGACCGCAAGCTCGAGTGGGCGCGCGGCATGGGCGCCACCGACACCGTCAACAGCAAGGAGGCCGACCCGGTCGAGGCGATCCAGGGCCTCACCGAGGGCAACGGCGCCGACGTCGTCATCGACGCGGTCGGCCGCCCCGAGACCTGGCAGCAGGGCTTCTACGCCCGTGACCTGGCCGGCACGCTCGTCCTGGTCGGCGTACCCACGCCGGACATGAAGATCCCCGACATCCCGCTGATCGACGTGTTCGGCCGCGGCGGGGCGCTGAAGTCCAGCTGGTACGGCGACTGCCTGCCCTCGCGCGACTTCCCGATGCTCGTCGACCTCTACCAGCAGGGGCGGCTCGACC
>JAUILS010000044.1 GCA_030432975.1 Actinomycetes bacterium | reverse complement strand
GGACCCTGGTCGTGGCGAGCGCGGTGCTGCTGGCCGCGGCCGCCGTCGTCGCCGCCCCGCTGGTCAACGGCCGCGACGGGGAGCTCGCCTCCTCGAGCAACGTCGATCCCGCCGCCGCCATCGGCGACGAGGTCGGCGGCGGGCAGGGTGACGACGACGTGGTGGAGGCCGCCGCAGGCGACCTGGCCGCGGAGGCGCCCGCCGACGCGCCCACCGGCGCCGCGGCTCAGAACGTGCTCGCTGCCTCCGTGCTGCGGATGCGGGTGCCGCTGGCCGCTGACGTGGCCTCGACCGCGCCCTGCGAGGTCACCCTGATGCTGCCGGCCACGTCTCGGGTGGTGCGCGCCGAGGTGCGGCTGCGCGCGGCCGACGGTCGGGTCGTCGTACGCCGGCTCCGGCTGGCCCCCGGACGGTCGGGCGAGGTCGTGGTGACCGACGTGGCGCCGGGCACCGCCCGCTGGTCCGTGCGGGCCCCCGGCGCCGTCGCCGCCGCCGGCCGGGTCGCCGTGATGGCGCCGCCGCCCGAGCCGCCCCCCGCCCCTGCGGCCCCGTCCGGCTCCGGCACCTCGTCCGGCGGCGGCTCGTCGAGCACCGCCGGCGGCGGGGCGCAGCCCTCGAGCGGCGGCAACGGCGGCGGCTCCTCGGGCGGGGAGCCCGACCCGACGGTCCCCATCGACCCCGACGACCTCTGACCCGGATGGCCCGATCCCGACTCCCGGCCCTCGTCGCCGGAGCGGTGCTGCTCGCCTCTGCGGTGGTCGCCACGACGCCGACGGCGGCCGCCGCCGACCCTCCGCGCACCGGCTACCGCCTGCCCGCCGACGGCACCGCCGCCGGCGGCTGGGTCGGCTCCCGCACGGCCGCCAAGCGCGCGGTGTTCCGGATCGACCCGTCGGCCAAGCCCCGCACCGGCGGGTTCCACGGCGGGGGCTGGGTGACGACCCTGCGCGGGAGCGGCCCGGTGGACGTCGACCGGTGGCGCGTGCGCCGGGCCGCCTGGATCGTGGCCAAGTACGGCACCTACGACTCCGCCGCGCAGGCGGCCGCGGTGGAGGTGGCGCTGCACCAGCTGCTCCACGGCGGTCGCTACCGCCTCACCGGCAGCGCGACCGAGCGGCGGCTGCGCCGGACCGGCGACCGCGACACCGTGGCGGGGCTGGCCCGCTACATGCTCGACCGCTCCCGCGAGCTCGCCGGTCCCTACCGCGTGCGGGTGAGCACCACCGGCGCGGTGCTCGGGAGCCCGGTCGCCGTGCAGGTGGTGGTGACGACCCGACGCACCGCCCTGCCGGTGGCGCACCTGCCCGTGAGCGTGCGCTACGACGGCCGCACGCGCACCGGCACCACCGACGCCACCGGCACCACGGTGCTGAGCGCGACCGCCAAGAACGCGGGCCCACGTCCGGTGCGGGTCACGGTCGGCCGGGTGCCCTCCGACCGGCTCTTCCTCCGCCGGCCGGTGCGCCGCAGCGGGTCGAGGGTCGTGGTCGCGGGGCGCAAGATCACCCTGACCCGGCAGGCCGAGGTGGCCGTGCAGGCCGTGCCGCGGGTCTGGGTGACCGCCCCCGACCAGCGCACCACGGCAGCCCCGGTGCCCGGGAGCCTGCACCTCGCCGACGGCTATCCGTCGGCACGCTCGGCGAGGATGACCCTGCACGGGCCGTTCGCCCCGGGGGTCGAGGCGACCTGCGACCCCGACCTCACCGCCGCGACCACCACCGTCCCGGTCGCGGCCGACGGCGCCTACCCCGCGCCCGACGCCGACGTCACCGCCGCCGGCACCTACCGCTGGGCGGTGCGGGTGCCGGCCGACGACTACAACGTCGCGGCGTGGCGCTGCGGCCCGACGGTGCTCGTCCGGGCGGCTCCCACGCTGACCGTGAAGGCCACGGCCTCGCCCGTCGCGCGCCGAGAGCCGGCGTACGCCAAGGTCGTCGGCAAGGGGCTCCCCGACGACTTCGTCCGCGACGCCGTCGTCCGCCTCTACGGCCCGTTCTCCTCCCGCGACGCCGTGCGGTGCGCGTCCGCGCGCCAGGCGCGGTGGCGCTCGGTGACCCTCACCGGCCCGAAGAGCTCCGCGCGGACCGACGCGGTGACGCTCGGCACCGCCGGCTTCTACGGCTGGCGCGCCGTGCTCCCCGCCACCGAGCTCACCGCCAAGGCGACCACCCGCTGCCGGGCCTCCGGCAGCATCGTGCGGGTCCGCTGACGCACTCGACGAGAAAGCCGGGCCGACCGGGAACATCCCCCGATTCGCCTGCGTTGAGCACCGTGAATAGACTTGAGCGCAAGCGACTCAACTTCGCGACGGTCATCCCGGCGCCTCCCGGCGCCGGAGTCAGCAAGGCCCGCCTCCGACAACGAGGCGGGTGACGCACCCGAGGCCCGAAGCCGGGCCGAGCACCGGAGGTAACACACACATGGCACGTGCGGTCGGCATCGACCTCGGTACGACGAACTCCGTCGTCGCCGTCCTCGAGGGCGGCGAGCCCACCGTCATCGCAAACGCAGAAGGCTCTCGCACCACCCCGTCGGTGGTCGCCTTCGCCAAGGCCGGCGAGGTGCTGGTCGGCGAGGTCGCCAAGCGGCAGGCGGTGACCAACGTCGACCGCACGATCCGGTCGGTCAAGCGCCACATGGGCACCGACTGGTCGGTCGAGATCGACGACAAGAAGTTCACGCCGCAGCAGGTCAGTGCGTTCGTGCTGCAGAAGCTGAAGCGCGACGCCGAGGCCTACCTCGGCGAGCCGGTGACCGACGCCGTCATCACCGTGCCGGCGTACTTCTCCGACGCGCAGCGCCAGGCCACCAAGGAGGCCGGCGAGATCGCGGGCCTCAACGTCTCCCGCATCGTCAACGAGCCGACCGCGGCCGCGCTGGCCTACGGCCTCGACAAGGGCGAGGACCAGACGATCCTGGTCTTCGACCTCGGTGGCGGCACGTTCGACGTGTCGCTGCTGGAGATCGGCGAGGGCGTCGTCGAGGTCAAGGCGACCTCCGGTGACAACCTCCTCGGCGGCGACGACTGGGACGCCCGGGTCGTCGACTGGATGGTGAAGAAGTTCAAGGACAACAACGGCGTCGACCTCGCGGCCGACAAGATCGCCAAGCAGCGCCTCCAGGAGGCCGCGGAGAAGGCGAAGATCGAGCTGTCCTCCTCCAGCGAGACCACGGTCCACCTGCCCTACATCACCCACGGCGAGTCGGGCCCCCTCCACTTCGAGGAGAAGCTCACCCGCTCGGAGTTCCAGAAGATGACCTCCGACCTGCTCGACCGCACCAAGGCGCCGTTCCAGCAGGTGCTCAAGGACGGCGGCGTCGAGGTCGCCAAGATCGACCACGTCGTGCTGGTCGGCGGCTCCACCCGGATGCCCGCCGTCACCGAGCTGGTCAAGGAGCTGCTCGGCGGCAAGGAGCCCAACAAGGGCGTCAACCCCGACGAGGTCGTCGCGGTCGGCGCGGCCCTCCAGGCCGGCGTCCTCAAGGGCGAGGTCAAGGACGTGCTGCTCCTCGACGTCACCCCGCTCTCCCTCGGCATCGAGACCAAGGGCGGCGTGATGACCACGCTGATCGAGCGCAACACGACGATCCCCACCAAGCGCTCGGAGATCTTCACCACCGCCGACGACAACCAGCCGTCGGTCGAGATCAAGGTGGCCCAGGGCGAGCGTCCGATGTGGGCGCAGAACCAGCCGCTCGGCAACTTCGAGCTCACCGGCCTGCCGCCTGCCCCGCGCGGGGTCCCGAAGATCGAGGTCACCTTCGACATCGACGCCAACGGCATCGTCCACGTCTCCGCCAAGGACCACGCGTCCGGCCGCGAGCAGTCGATGACGATCTCCGGCGGCTCGGCGCTCGGCAAGGACGAGATCGACCGGATGGTCAAGGAGGCGGAGCAGTACGCCGCCGAGGACGCCAAGCGGCGCGAGACGGTCGAGACCCGCAACCAGGCCGACCAGCTCGTCTACACCACCGAGAAGTTCCTCGACGACAACGCCGACAAGATCCCCGACGACGTCAAGACCGAGGTGCGCGCCGACCTCGACGCCCTGAAGGCGTCGCTGGAGAACGCCGAGGCGACCGCCGAGGAGCTGCAGGCCGCCGTCGCCAAGCTCAACGAGTCGAGCCAGAAGATGGGGGCGGCGATGTACGCCGCTGCCGAGGCCGACAGCGCCGCCGCGGGCGGCACCACCGGCTCCACGGGCGAGGCCGACGACGACGTGGTCGACGCCGAGATCGTCGACGAGTCGACCGACGAGGCCGCCGAGGCCGGGGAGGGCGACGACAAGTGACCGACCAGCCTCGCGACAGCCACGAGCTCGACGAGGCGACCGCTGCGGAGGTGGGCTCGTTCGGCGACGCGGCCGGCGAGTCCACCGACGCGACGGAGGTCGAGGCCGGGCTCGGGTCCGACCGCGGCAACGCGGGCGCGGAGGGTGCGGTCGCCGAGGGCGACCTCGGTGACGACCTGACCTTGGCCCAGACCGACGCCCGTCGGGCGCAGCGCGACGTCGCCGCGCTCACGGCCGACCTGCAGCGGCTGCAGGCGGAGTACCTCAACTACAAGCGCCGCGTCGAGCGCGACCGGGAGCTGGTCCGCGAGAACGCGACGTACGCCGCGCTGGCGCCGATCACCGAGGTCCTCGACACCATCGACCGGGCCCGCGAGCACGGCCCGCTCGACGACGGCCTGCGTGCGGTCGCCGAGCAGCTGGAGCGGATCGTGTCAGGTCTGGGGCTGACGAAGTTCGGCCGCCCCGGCGACCCGTTCGACCCGCGGATCCACGAGGCGCTCTCGCACGTCGGCGAGGACCCGACCGTGATGGTGACCACCTGCAAGATCGTGGCCAAGTCGGGCTACCGCATCGGCGACCGGGTGGTCCGCGCCGCGCAGGTGCTGGTCGTCGACCCGGCGCCGGTCAAGGGCGAGCGTGACTCCGACGAGGAGCCCGGCGAGGAGACCTCCGACGCGGGCCCCGGCCCGGACGAGTCGGGCGACGCGGGCGAGGAGCGCGCGCCCGGGGAGCCCGCCGAGCAGGCCACCGCCGACGAGAGCTGAGCACGCCACCGACGTACCACGAGGGGAGGGGAGCGGATGAGCACCACCGACGGCTTCCGGGCCGACTGGGCGAGCAAGGACTTCTATGCCGAGCTGGGCGTCGGCAAGGACGCCTCGGCGGAGGAGATCAAGAAGGCCTACCGCAAGCTCGCCCGCGCCAACCACCCCGACTCCAACCCCGGTGACGACGCCAAGCACGAGAAGTTCAAGGCGGTCGCCGAGGCCTACGACGTCGTCGGCGACCCCGACAAGCGCGCGAAGTACGACGAGATGCGCTCGCTCTACGCCAGCGGGCGCTTCCCCGGCGGCTTCGGCGGGGGCGGTGGCGGCGCCGGCTTCGACATCAACGACCTGCTGCGTGACCGGGCGGGCGGCGGTGGCGGGTTCGGCGACATGTTCGGCGACCTGTTCGGCGGGGGCTTCTCCCGCGGTGGCCGGCCTCAGCCGCGGCCCACCAAGGGTGCCGACGTCGAGACCTCGGCGACGATCAGCTTCACCGACGCGATGGACGGCGTCACGATCTCGCTGCGGCTGACCTCCGACTCGGCCTGCCCCGACTGCAAGGGCACCGGCGGCAAGCCCGGCACCAAGCCGAAGGTCTGCCCCGAGTGCGAGGGTGCGGGCTTCGTGGTGTCGTCGGTGGGCGGGGCGTTCTCGCTCAACGAGACCTGCCCGGCCTGTGGTGGTCGGCAGCTGGTCTACGACGAGCCCTGCCCGACCTGTCACGGCAGCGGCCACGGCATGTCCGCGCGGACCATCTCGGCGCGGATCCCGGCCGGCGTCAAGGACGGCCAGCGGATCCGGCTGCGCGGCAAGGGCGGGGCGGGGGAGAACGGCGGCCCGCCCGGCGACCTGTTCGTGACCGTGAAGGTCACCCCGCACCGGCTGTTCGGCCGCAAGGGCGACAACCTCACCCTCGACGTGCCGGTCTCCTTCGACGAGGCGGCGCTCGGCGCCGACATCAAGGTGCCCACGCTGGGCGGGGCGCCGGTGACCCTGAAGATGCCGGCGGGCACCCCCAACGGGCGGACGTTCCGGGTCCGGGGCAAGGGCGCCCAGAAGGCCGACGGCACCCGCGGCGACCTGCTGGCCACCGTGGAGGTGCAGGTGCCTGCGGTGCTCGACGGCGCCGCGCGCGAGGCGGTCGAGGCCTATCGCGCGGCCATGGCGGACAAGCCGCTGCGCAGCAACCTGCTCGAGGAGTCCTGATGGCTCGCGACCCCGGCCTGACCCCGCCCGCGCCCGACGCCGCGGTCTATGTCATCAGCGTCGCCGCCGAGCTGACCGGCCTGCACCCGCAGACGCTGCGTTCCTACGAACGGCTCGGGCTGATCACCCCCGGTCGCACCGTCGGCGGCGGTCGCCGCTACTCCCACCGCGACATCGAGCTGCTGCGGCTCATCTCCGACCTCACCTCCTCGGGCATCGGCATCGAGGGGGTCCGCAGAATCCTCGAGCTGGAGAACCAGGTGGCGGCGCTGCGACTGCGCAACGAGGAGCTGATGGCCGAGCTCGAGGCGACCGGTGAGGCGCTCCGCCAGGCGCTGTCCCGTCGTACGCCGGCCCCGGCCGACCGCCCCTCCGACCGGCTCCCTGTGCTGCGGCAGCAGATGACCGGCCAGTCGATCGTCGTGTGGCGCCGCGGCCGCTCCTGAGGTCCGGGTGTTGTCGCTTCACCATGTTCAGTGGGCGAACCCTCACTTCGCACGGTGAACTCACCATGTGAAGTGACAACTCGCCTACTCAACGTGATGAAGCACCAACACCCGCAGCCGCCAGGCTGGCGCGGGCGCCGGGGGTCAGCCCGACCTCGAGGTCGAACGAGTGCCCCCGCAGGGCGAGCAGCCACGCCTCCGGCTCGGCGTCGAAGCACAGCCGGGCGGTGGCGAGCAGCGTCGGCACGGTGAGGGCGTGCGAGCTGAACGGTACGTCGGCCAGCGGCTCCGGGCGGGACAGCGCGGCCAGGTCGACGGCGGGGTCCTTCGTCGCGTCGACGAAGAGCACGCGGGCGAACGGGCGGAGCAGGTCGGCGTCCTCGAGCACCAGCTGGTAGCCGCGGTGCAGCGTCGCGACGCCGGCGGCCCCGCTCGCCTCCAGCCAGTCGACGTAGGCCCAGCCCAGCCCGTCGTCCTGCCGCCCGACGTTGCCGATGCCATAGACGAGGCAGTCGGCCCCCGTGAACGAGGCGATCAGCGTGGCGACGGCGGGGTCGTGTGCCTGGCCCCCGCTCGGACCACGACGGCTGAGGCACACGACCCCCCTCGGCGGGGGCGGGGGCGGGGGCGCAGGCGGGGGCGCCGGCGGGCGCGACCCGACGGGCCTCATCCGCGCACCCGCTCGTCGACCAGCCCGCCGGCGGCGTCGTAGACCGACACGACGAGCGGCATCTGCCCGAGGGCGTGCGTGGCGCACGACAGGCAGGGGTCGTAGGCCCGGATGCCGACCTCGATGGCGTTCATCATGCCCTCGGTGATCTCCGAGCGGCCGGACAGCTCCTGCTCGGCGACGGCGCGCACCGTCCGGTTGAGCACCTCGTTGTTCTGGGTGGTGGCGACGATCAGGTTGGCGAAGGTGATCGCGCCGTCGTCGTCGGCACGGTAGTGGTGGATCAGCGTCCCGCGCGGCGCCTCGACGACGCCGATGCCCTCGCCGGTCCAGGCGTCGGGTCCGGGGTCGACCACCAGGTCGGTCCCCTGCAGGTCGGGGTCGTGCAGCAGGTCGCGCACCACCTCGGCCGCGTGCAGCAGCTCGATCGCCCGCGCCCAGTTGCCGTGCAGCGTGCGGGCGTTGGCCATCCCGTCGCTGTAGGCGTGGAAGCGCTGCAGCTCGGCGTCGGCCAGCGGCGTCGAGAGGTGCCGGGTCACGTTGAGCCGGGCCAGCGAGCCGACCCGCACCGACCCCTGCTCACGCCCGAAGGCCTTGAGGAACGGGAACTTCAGATAGCTCCAGTCCTCCACCGCCTCGGAGAAGTGGTCGAGGTAGTCGTGGTCGTCCATCTCGGCGACGACCTCCCGGGCCGGCCCCACCACGCGCAGCCGACCGTCGTAGTAGTCGGCGTCGCCGGCGGCGTCCACCAGCCCCATGTTGAGCATCGGCACCGGCGCGAACGCGTCGACCATCGCCCGGTGCCGTTCGTGGAAGTCGGCGAAGAGGCGCAGCGCGTCCTGGGCCTGATCGAGGACGGCGTCCATCGACGGGACGCCGTCCTCGCCCCGCAGGAAGCGGTCGCGCTCGGCGACCGTCAGCCCCTTCTGCACCCCGCCGGGGACGGAGTTGATCCCGTGCATCCGCTTGCCATACAGCGTCTGCAGGATCTCCTGCCCCCACTTGCGCAGCAGCACGACCCGGGTGACCAGCGCGCGGTCGGCCTCGACCAGCCCGACGACGTTGCGCACCTCCGGCGGCGCGTCGACGCCGAACAGCATCTCGGGCGCCGACAGCAGGAAGAACGCCGCGGTGTGCGACTGCAGCATCTGCGCGTAGTGCCCGAGCCTGCGCACCTTCTCGGCAGTCGGCGTGATCGCCCGCCCCACGCCCACCATGTCGTCGAGCGCCTTGGCGCCGGCCAGGTGGTGGCTGACGAAGCAGATCCCGCAGACCCGCTGCAGCAGCACCGGCGCCTCCCAGTAGGGGTGGCCCTGCACGAACCGCTCGTAGCCGCGGAACTCCACCACGTGCAGCCGCGCGTCGGCGACCCGGTGGTCCTCGTCGAGGGTGACCACGACCTTGCCGTGGCCCTCGATGCGGGTCACCGGGTCGATGACGATCCTGCGGGACATGGGTGCTCCTGGGGCTCAGTCGTAGTGGGTGAGCGAGGTGGGCAGGTCGATCGGCCGGCCGTGCGCGACGGCGTCGAGGACGGCGAAGACCGCGTCGTTCGACGGCGGGCAGCCGGGCAGGAAGTAGTCCATGTGGACGACCTCGTGGCAGGGGCGGACCCGGTCGGTCAGCCGCGGGATCTCCGGGTGCAGCGGGATGGTGGGCCGGTCGCCGGGCACGGCGGTGGGGGAGTCGAGGTACGCCGTCGCGAGGCACTCGTCCAGCCCGATGCTGTTGCGCAGCGACGGGATCCCACCCCACAGCGCGCAGGCGCCGACCGAGACGAGCACGTCGCAGTGCTCCCGGAAGTGGCGCAGCGTCTCGATGTTCTCCTCGTTGGCGACCCCGCCCTCGACCAGCCCGACGTCGCACCGCCCGGCGATCCGCTTGAGGTCGGTGAACGAGGAGCGGGTGATCGTCACGAGGTCGAGCAGCGGCAGCAGCCGTTCGTCGAGGTCGAGCGTGGAGAGGTTGCACCCCCAGCAGCCGCACAGCGAGATGGTGGCGACGGTCAGCTTGCCCCGTCGTGCCGCGACGGTCGCCTCGGACACGGGGGTGCGCGGCAGCTCGTGCGAGAGATCGCGTCGGTCGTCGCTCATCGCCGCTCACCTCGCAGCGCCCGCTCGCGGACGCTCGCCACGTCGAAGCGGCGCGCGCCGATGGGCTCGTCGTAGCCGACCCCCTTGCGGAGGATGGCGCCCACCGGGCACAGGTCGACGGCCGCCGCGACCTGCTCGTCGCTGAGGCCGGCGGCCGTCGCGTGGTCGAGCTCCACGCGGGTGTCAGGGCCGCGGCCGGTGAGCGTGAACACCGGCCGCCCCTCGTCGTCGCGCACCAGGTCGACGCAGCGCTGGCAGAGGATGCACCGGTCGCGGGCCAGCCAGATCCGGGCGTCGCCGGGGTCGGTCTCGCGACCCGGGTAGCGGTAGGGGAACTCCGAGGTGAGCATGCCGGTCTCGGCGGCCACCGCCTGCAGGTCGCAGCGCCCGCTCTTCTCACAGCTCGGGCAGACGTGGTTGCCCTCGGCGAACAGCAGCCCGACGACCTGGCGTCGCATCGTGGCCAGGTCGTCGGCCGCCACCTCCACCTCCGCGCCGTCGTGGACCTCGGCGCTGCAGGCGGCGACGACCCGCCCGTCCAGCCGGGCCGCGCAGACCCGGCAGGTGCCGAGCGCGGGGTGGTCCTCGTGGAAGCAGAGGGTCGGCACGTAGGCGCCGGCCGCCGTGGCGGCGTCGGCCACCGTCGCTCCCTCCTCGACGGTGACGGGCACGCCGTCCACGGTCACGGTGATGCTCACGAGCCCGCTCCTTCCTCGCGTGCGGCGACCAGCCGCTCCGCGGCCGGCCCGTACGCCGCCACGGCCGCCTGCTCGTCGAAGGAGGCGAGCAGCCCCTGCTCGCCGGAGCGGGCCGCGGCGGCCCGGGCGAGCTCCGGGAAGTCGCTCAGCGTCGTGGTCAGCGGTCGCGAGGAGCTCACCCCCAGCCCACACCGGCTGGTGCCCCGCAGCAGCGCCGCCCACGACTCGACGTGGGCGAGGTCGGACGCGTCGGCCCGTCCCTCGCCGATCCGCGTGGCGAGGTCCAGCAGCGCCGGGTTGCCCGCCCGGCACGGCACGCAGATCCCGCACGACTCCCCGACGAAGAAGCGCAGGTGCTCCCGCGCCACCTCGAGCAGGTCGCGGCTGGAGTCGAACACCGTGAACGCGCCGTTGCACCCGAGGTCCTCATAGCTGAGCCGCCGGTGACCGTTGCGGGCCACGGACACGCACCCGCCCGCCGGCCCCGAGACCTGGACGGCGTACGCGTCGGGGGCGTCGACCAGGGTGAGGACGTCGTGCAACGAGGTCCCCCACGCGACCTCGTGGACGCCCGGGAGATCGCAGTCGCCGGCGACGCTGAGCAGCCGGGTGCCGGCGGAGTCCTCGGTGCCCATCCGGCTGAACCACTCCGGTCCCTCCTCGAGCACCCGGGTGACGACGGCGAAGGTCTCGACGTTGTCGACGATGGTCGGGTGCCCCAGGAAGCCCACCTGGGCCGGGAACGGCGGCTTCAGCCGCGGGTTGCCCCGCTTGCCCTCGCACGACTCCAGCAGCGCCGACTCCTCGCCGCAGACGTAGGACCCCGCACCGAGCTGGATCCGGACGTCGAAGTCGAACCCCGTCCTGCCCCCGATGTCGCGGCCGAGCAGCCCCTGCTCGCGCATCAGGTGCAGCTGGTGGGCGAGGTAGTGCCGCAGGTAGGCGTACTCGCCGCGGAGGTAGAGGATGCCGTGCCGGGCCCCGACGGCGTACGCCGCGAGCACCATGCCGGCGATCGCCAGCTCGGGCTGGCGGGTGAGCAGCACCCGGTCCTTGAACGTGCCCGGCTCGCCCTCGTCGGCGTTGCAGACGACGTAGCGGGTCTCGGCTGGTGCCGTCGCGCACAGCCGCCACTTCAGCCCGGTGTCGAAGCCGGCGCCGCCGCGGCCGCGCAGCCCGGAGAGGGACACCCGCTCCCGCAGCTTCTCCGGCGGGAGCGCCACCGCCTCGCGGATCACGGCGGCGACGTCGGTCCGGGGGCGGAAGAAGACGGGGCCGTGGGTGCGCACGTTGGTCTCGACCAGGGCGTCGACGTACTCGCGGAGGTGGGTCGGGATGCCGTCCGGGTTCGCCACCTCCCGGGGCGCTGCCCCGGCGCGGATCCGACCGATGACGTCGGCCACGCGGTCCGGGGTCAGCCGGGCGAAGACGAGGTCGTCGACCAGCAGCGCCGGCTCCTGGTCGGAGAGCCCGATGCAGGGGGTCGAGAAGAGCCCGAACGTGCCGGTGGGGTCGACGCCTCCGAGGGTGGCGCCGGTCTCGCGCTCCAGCGCGGCCAGCACGTGGTCGTAGCCGTGCATCCGCGCGAGCACGGTGTCGGCGAGGTAGAGACGGTGGCGCCCGGCAGGCCGCAGATGGAAGAGGTGGTAGAACGACGCGGTCTGCCGGACGTCGCCGAGCGTGGTGCCCAGCCCGTCGGCGAGCGCGGCGAGCTCGGCCTCCGGGAGGTGGCCGTGCCGCCGTTGCAGCTCCCAGAGCATGTCGAGCAGCCGGCTGCGGTCATGGCCGTGCACGGCCAGCAGACGGGGTGCCACCAGGCTCGTCGGGGGGCTCGTCGGGGGGCTCGCCGTGGAGCTGGCCGAGAAGGTGGTCGAGGGGCCGTCCATGCCGACCTCCGGTCCAGGGGGTGCTGGGAGATCTGCCACCTCCGACGCTACCGACGCCGGCGCCCGCTGGCACCGTGGGCGTGGTCACGGCGGCCCGCCGCCGGAGGTGACCGAGCCCACCCGCGTCGGGGCACAATCGCGTCGGGGCACAATCGCGTCGGGGCGCAACCGGGGCCGGCCCGGCACGGTGCCGTGGGAGGTCCGTGCCGGGCCGGCGGCGGGCGTATGCCGGGGGAACCCCCCGTCAGCGCGCCGCGTTGGGGGCCTGGCGGGGCGCGCTCCGCGGCGCGCTGCCGGTGGCCAGGTTCGTCCTGACGTCGATCGGGGTGAGGGTGACCTGGAAGTTGTTGAAGTCGCTCCAGGACCCGCTTGTACCGGCGCTGCAGCGGACGGTGAGGTCAGACGTCGACCCCACGGTGACAACACCCGAGGTGCTGAGGGCGAAGAAGTTGTCCCCCTTGCCCGACGGGAACCACTGCTGGAGCCGGTCGCTTGAGCCGGGGGTGCGCAGGTAGCAGATCATGGACGTGTCGCCCGGCCCGTAGATCCAGGCGTCCATCGTGCCGAGGTAGGAGCCCGCCGGAACCTGCGGCAGCGTGAACTCGAGGGTCGACGTGGAGGTCAGGTTGACGTTGTAGTCATAGACCCGCGTCCGGACGCCGAGGTCGGCCGCGTGCTTGCCGTCGACCATGTCGGCGTTGAGCTTGCCGATCCGACCCTTGCTGTTGACCTTGATCGGCGCTCCCTTGCCGTTCTTCACGTTGAACTGCATCGCCGGCCCGGACGTCGTCCGGGTGAGCTTGGTGACCTTGTTGGCCTTGTTGCTCTTGCCGAGGATCATGGACTTGCCGGTGGCTGCGAACGCGAGGTAGTCGACGCTCACGACGAGCATCAACGCGATCGCGGCCGCGGACACGACGGACTTCAGGGTGCGCATTCCTGGCTCCTTGCGGTGGGTGACGTTGTGGGTCCAGCCAATCGTTCGCAGGACGTGGGTGAATATGACCCGTCCGGGCCATGGCGGCCGCGGCGAGATCCCGGCCACATCCGCGAAGTTGAGTGGAACAGACTCAACTTTGGCGGTGTTGAATGAGCAGTGGGTCAGGCGGCCCACACGCTGGCACGACCAGCGGGGGACCAGCACGAGAGGAAGCGACGTTGAGCCAGTTCGGAGCCGAGAAGTTCACCACCCGCAGCCGCGAGGTGATCGAGGCCGCGCAGGTGTCGGCGACCACCGCCGGCAACTCCGCGACCGAGCCGATCCACCTCCTCGTGGCCCTGCTGCAGCAGCAGGAGGGCACCGCGCGCACGCTCGTCGCCAAGGCGGGCGTCGACGCCGCGGCGCTCACCCGCCAGGCGGAGGGCGTCCGCGACGCGCTGCCCCAGGCCAGCGGCGCCACCGTGCAGCAGCCCGGCGCGTCCGCCGCGCTGACCCGTGTCCTCGCTGCGGCGATGGACCTGGCGTCCTCGATGAAGGACGACTACGTCGCCACCGAGCACCTGCTGATCGCGACCGCGACCGTGGAGTCCTCGGCTCAGCAGCTGCTCCGCGACGCGGGGCTCACCGCCGACGGGCTGCGCGAGGGCCTCACCGCCGTCCGCGGCAGCCGTCGGGTGACCAGCCCGGAGGCGGAGTCGACGTACGAAGCGCTGGAGAAGTACTCCGTCGACCTGACGAAGTCCGCCGAGGAGGGCCGGCTCGACCCGGTGATCGGCCGCGACGCCGAGATCCGCCGCGTCGTCCAGGTGCTCTCGCGGCGCACCAAGAACAACCCGGTGCTGATCGGGGAGCCCGGCGTCGGCAAGACCGCCGTCGTCGAGGGACTCGCCCAGCGGGTGGTGGCCGGAGACGTGCCCGACTCGCTCAAGGGCCGCCGGGTGCTCTCGCTCGACCTGGCCGCGATGGTGGCCGGGGCGAAGTACCGCGGCGAGTTCGAGGAGCGGCTCAAGGCCGTGCTCGAGGAGATCAAGGACGCCGGCGGCCAGGTGATCACGTTCATCGACGAGCTGCACACGGTGGTCGGGGCGGGCGCCGGCGGCGACTCCTCGATGGACGCCGGCAACATGCTCAAGCCGATGCTGGCCCGCGGCGAGCTCCACATGATCGGCGCCACCACCCTCGACGAGTACCGCGAGCGGATCGAGAAGGACCCCGCGCTCGAGCGGCGCTTCCAGCAGATCTTCGTCGGGGAGCCGTCGGTCGAGGACACCATCCAGATCCTCCGCGGCATCCAGCAGAAGTACGAAGCCCACCACGGCGTCCGGATCACCGACGCCGCCCTGGTCGCGGCCGCGACCCTGTCCGACCGCTACATCACCGGTCGCCAGCTCCCCGACAAGGCCATCGACCTGATCGACGAGGCCGCATCGCGGCTCCGGATGGAGATCGAGTCCTCGCCCGAGGAGATCGACCAGCTCCGTCGCTCCGTGGAGCGGCTGAAGATGGAGGAGTTCGCCCTCGAGAAGGAGACCGACCCGGGCTCCGTCGACCGGCTGGAGAAGCTCCGCGCCGACCTCGCCGACCGCGAGGAGGAGCTGCGCGGGCTCGAGCAGCGCTGGGAGCAGGAGAAGGCCACGCTGGAGGGCGAGGGCGAGCTCCGCCGCGCGCTCGACCAGCTGCGGATGGAGGCCGACCGGCACGAGCGCGAGGGCAACCTCGAGGCTGCCAGCAAGATCCTCTACGGCTCGATCCCCGAGCTCGAGAAGAAGATCGAGGCCGCCGTCGCCGCCGAGCGCACCGAGACCGAGCCGCTGGTCGGCGAGGAGGTCGCGGCCGAGCAGATCGCCGAGGTGGTGGAGGCATGGACCGGCATCCCCACCGGCCGGCTGCTGGAGGGCGAGACCACCAAGCTGCTTCAGATGGAGGACGTCATCGGAGAGCGGCTGATCGGCCAGCGGTCGGCGGTCAACGCCGTGAGCGACGCCGTACGCCGGTCGCGGGCGGGCATCTCCGACCCGAACCGGCCGACCGGGTCGTTCCTCTTCCTCGGCCCCACCGGCACCGGCAAGACCGAGCTGGCCAAGGCGCTGGCCGACTTCCTGTTCGACGACGAGCGCGCGATCGTGCGGATCGACATGAGCGAGTACTCCGAGAAGCACGCTGTGGCCCGTCTGGTCGGTGCGCCACCCGGCTACGTCGGCTACGAGGAGGGCGGTCAGCTGACCGAGTCGGTGCGCCGCCGGCCCTACTCCGTGGTGCTGCTCGACGAGGTGGAGAAGGCCCACCCCGAGGTCTTCGACATCCTGCTCCAGGTGCTCGACGACGGCCGGCTGACCGACGGCCAGGGCCGCACGGTCGACTTCCGCAACACGCTGCTGATCCTCACCAGCAACCTCGGGTCGACGTACCTCGTCGACCCGACGCTCGACACCGAGGCCAAGCACGAGTCGGTGATGGGTGTGGTCCGCCAGGCGTTCAAGCCGGAGTTCCTCAACCGGCTCGACGAGGTCGTCATGTTCGACGCGCTGACCAAGGACGAGCTGGCCAAGATCGTCGACCTGCAGCTGGCCCTGCTGGAGAAGCGGCTGGCGGCCCGGCGGATCAGCATCGAGGTGTCCCCGGAGGCGCGCCGTTGGCTCGCCGAGCAGGGCTTCGACCCGGCGTACGGCGCCCGCCCGCTGCGGCGGCTGATCCAGACCTCGATCGGCGACCCGATGGCCACGATGCTCATCAGCGGCGAGCTGACCGACGGCGGCACGGTCGCGGTCGACGTCCACGAGGGCGGGCTCACGCTCACCCCGCGGGCCTGACAGGCGGTTGGCACGACCCCGTGGCCTCGGGCCACGGGGTCGTGTCGCGCTCAGCCCTTGGTGGAGCCCAGCGTGAGCCCCGACACGAACTGCTTCTGCAGCACGAAGAACACGATCAGGACCGGCAGCGCCACCAGCACCGACCCGGCCGCGACCAGGTTGGTGTCGGTGAAGAACTGGCCGCGCAGGTTGTTCAGCCCGCTGGTGATCGGCAGCTTGCTGAAGTCGGAGATGAGGACGGTCGCCCAGAAGAACTCGTTGTAGATCCAGGTGACCTCGAGCGTGGCGAGCGCCGCGAGCGCGGGCCGCACCAGCGGCATCGTCAGCTGCCAGTACTGCCGCCACACGCTGGCGCCGTCGAGCTCGGCCGACTCGTAGATCTCGTGGGGGATCGTCTTCATGTAGTTGCTGAGCACGAAGGTGCAGAAGCCCAGCTGGAAGGCCGTGTTGACCAGGATCAGGCCCCAGTAGCTGTTGAGCATCAGCCCCGAGTCGCTCATGAACGTCGGGAGCGGGATCTCCCGGAACATCCGGAAGACCGGGATCAGCAGCGCCTGCGGCGGCAGCAGGTTGGCGGCCAGGAAGAAGCCCAGCAGCGCCAGGTTGAACTTGAAGCTGAACCGGGCGAGCACGAAGGCCACCATCGAGGCCAGCAGCAGGGTGAACACCACGGCGGGCACCGTGATGTAGAGGGAGTTGAGGAAGTACTTCCCGAAGCTCCCGCGCTCCCACGCCTCGGTGTAGTTGTCCATCGTCCAGCCACCGAAGGAGAGGTAGCCGTTGGCCTGGGTGTAGTTGTAGTCGCGGAAGCTGTTGACGACGGCCCAGATGACGGGGAAGAGCCAGAGCAGCGACAGCACGAGCATGATCACCGTGGCGGTCCTGCCGCGCGGCTTGCCCATGACCCCGCCGGACATCTGCTGGGGGGCTACCGCACGCGTCTCGTCGGCCGTCGTGGTGGCGGTGGGGGCCTCGGCGCTCATGCCCGGTCCTCCTTGAACACGATGCGGAGATAGATGGTGATGAAGACCGAGGAGATCACCATCATGATCACGGCCAACGCCGAGCCGAAGCCGTAGCGGGTCGCCTCACCGATGACGTTCTGGCTGACCAGGGCCGCGATCAGCTCCAGCCCGTTGCGGCCCTTGTTGATGACCCAGACGATGTCGAAGGCCCGCAGCGACTCGATGACGACGATCACCAGCACGATCAGGTTGATCGGCCGCATCACCGGGAAGACCACCTGGAAGAACGTCTTCCACTCGTTGGCGCCGTCGACGGCCGCCGCCTCCCGCAGCGACGCGTCGACGCTCTTCAGCCCGGCCAGATAGAGGAGCATGACGTAGCCGGTGTGCCGCCAGGCCGTGGCGACCAGGACCGCCCAGAGGTTGACGTCGGGGTCGCCGTACCAGTCGACCTGGGTGCCGAGGACGTCGTTGATCAGGCCCTGGTCGCGGGAGTAGAAGAGCTGCCAGATGAAGCCGATCAGCGCCAGCGACAGCACCACCGGGAGATAGAAGGACGTCTGGTAGAACCGGCTGCCCTTCATCTCGCGGTCCAGGACCACCGCGAGGAGCAGTCCCAGCATCGTCGGCAGGATGAACAGGAACACCAGCCAGATCAGGTTGTGCTGCACCGCCGGCCAGAACGGCGGGTAGATCGTGGCGATGTCGCGGTAGTTCTGGAAGCCGACCCACTCGATGTTGCTGGTGCTGCCGATGCCGTTCCACTTGCCGAACGAGAGGGCGACCGACGCCAGCGCCGGCAGCCACACCAGCCAGAGGACCAGGATGAACGGGACGGCCACCATGGCGAAGACGACCAGGCGGTCGCGCCCGCCCAGCCGGCGTCGCCGGCTGGGGGGAGCGGCCGCCGCGGTGTCGGCGGTCGTCGGTGCTGTCTGTGCGCTGGCCATCGGCCGCTACCCGTCAGTCGCCGGCGGTCAGAAGATGGACTCCTTCTGCTGCTGGATGCTCGCCACCAGGCCGTCGATGTCGTCGGGGTTCTTCAGGAACTCCTGGATCGACGGGATCATCACGGTCGAGGCGAAGCTCGAGTCGGTGTCGCGGTCGAGGAACTGCGCGATGTTCTCGGCGGCCCCGACGACCTCGGCCGACTTCTTCTGCAGGTCGGAGTAGCTGTCGGTGCTCGCGTTGGCGTTGGCGGCGATGAACGGCGCGTCGGCGTTCGAGTTCGCCGCGTCGGCGGCCGGGGCGGTGCCGAGCCACGTGAGCATCTCCTTGCCGGCGTCCTGGTTGGGGCCGCCGGCGGCCAGGCAGAAGCCGTCGATCGGTGCGTCGAGGGCGCCGTTGCCGATGCTGTCGTCGAGCGCCGGGAAGGTGAAGAAGTCCAGGTCGTCGATCACGTCGGGGATGGCGTCGGCGACGAACGTGCCGAGGAGGTACATGCCCGCGTCTCCGTTGGCCATCGAGGTCGCGGCCTCCTGCCAGGTGCGGCCCAGCGGGTCCTCCTGGTGGTAGGGCAGCAGGTCCTTCCAGGTCGAGAAGACCTGCTTGACCGGGTCGCTGTCCCACGACTCCTCGCCGGCCATCAGGGCCATGTGGAAGTCGAAGCCGTTGATGCGCATGTTGAGGATGTCGAAGGTGCCCATGGCGGGCCAGCCGTCCTTGTCGCCGAAGGCGAAGGGGACGATCTTCTTGCCCTGCATGTCGTCCATCAGCGTGGTGAAGTCGTCGTAGGTCTCCGGCGCCGTCCAGCCGTTCTTCTCGAAGATCGACTTGCGGTAGAACACGGCCCACGGGTAGTAGCTCACCGGCACGAAGTACTGCTTGCCGTCGGGAGCCGTGGACGCCTGCATGAACGAGTCGCCCAGCCCGTCGATCGGCCAGACGTCGCTGATGTCGGTGATCAGGCCCTGCTCGGCCAGCTGCTGCATGCGGAAGCCCGCGAACCAGGTGAACACGTCGTCCGGCGTGCCCTGGAGGTAGGTGTTGAGGCTCTCCTGGAAGGTGTTGTGGTCGACCGCGTTGAGCTCGACGGTG
>JAUILS010000043.1 GCA_030432975.1 Actinomycetes bacterium | reverse complement strand
GGTCGTCGCGGACGGGCCCGGAGCCGAGGCCGGCAGGGCCGGCGCGGGCGCGGCGCGCCCGGACGGGACGAGCCCGGACGAGGCGAGCGGGGCGCCGGTGGCCGACCTGGCCGCCGCCCGGCGACGGCGGCGGCGGCTCACCCAGGTGCTCGTCGCCGCCGCCGCGGTCACCGTGGTCGGCGTGACCGGTCCGCAGCTGCTCGGCGGGGCGGGCGACATGATGACCGCCGAGAGCGGCAGCACCAGCGCCGGGGACGCCGGCGGGGCGGACACCTCGGCCGAGTCGGGTCCCCAGGCGGCCATCGAGCAGGACGGTGACGCCGAGGACAGCCTCGGTGGCGAGGAGTCGCGCAGCCTCGCCGCGCCCGAGCTCACCGGCGACTCGCTGCTCAGCGAGGCCCAGCGGCTGCGGGAGGCGAGCCCGGAGCCCGAGGCGGTCTACGGGAGCGAGTCGCTGGCGAAGTCGGCGGTGAGCGCCTGCCGCGACGGGGCCGCCTGGGGGCCGGGCCGGCGGGTCCTGGTGACCTTCGAGGGCGCCGACGCCGTGCTGGTCTATCGCCCCGCCTCCGACGGCGTCCAGCGGGTCGACCTCCTCCTCTGCGGCGACGACACCCCCACCCGCTCCCTCACCCTCCCCGCCCCCTGACCCGCGAAACGGCACTCCGGCGCCTCGAGACGGCGCTTGGGACCGCCGAAACGGCACTCGGGACCGCCGAGACGGCGCTTGGGATCGCGCGACGCGGCACTTCGGCGCGGTTGCGACGGCGTACGCGCCCGGCCGAGAAGTGACGGAAGTCTTGCCCGGCGACCCGCGGACTCGGCCGGGGAATGCGCAGCGCCTACGATCGGTTGTGCAGGCCGTAGGCGGATACCCCCTGGGGTGTCCGCAGCTCCGGGCCGGACCTCCGGCCGCCACCGACCGTCGTACCGAAGGAATGCAGTCCACATGAGCGACACCGTCCGCAACGTCATCGTCATCGGGTCCGGGCCGTCGGGCTACACGGCCGCGCTCTACACCGCGCGCGCCCAGCTCGACCCGCTGGTGTTCGAGGGATCCGTGACCGCCGGCGGTGCGCTGATGACGACCACCGAGGTCGAGAACTTCCCCGGCTTCCGCGACGGCATCATGGGCCCCGCGCTGATGGACGAGATGCGCGCCCAGGCCGAGCGGTTCGGCGCCGAGCTGGTGCTCGACGACATCGTCGAGGTCGACCTCACCGGGGACGTCAAGATCGTCAAGACCGTCACCGACACCTACCGCGCGCGGTCGGTGATCCTCGCGACCGGCTCGGGCTACCGCAAGCTCGGCCTGCCGCGCGAGGAGGAGCTGTCCGGCCGCGGCGTCTCGTGGTGCGCGACCTGCGACGGGTTCTTCTTCCGCGACCAGGAGATCGCGGTCGTCGGCGGCGGTGACTCCGCGGTCGAGGAGGCGACCTTCCTGACCCGGTTCGCGTCGAAGGTCTACCTCATCCACCGCCGCGACGAGCTGCGCGCGTCGAAGATCATGCAGGAGCGGGCCTTCGCCGACCCCAAGCTCGAGATGGTCTGGAACTCCGAGATCGCGGAGATCCAGGGCGACGACAAGCTGAGCGGCGTGCTGCTGCGGGACACGGTGACCGGCGAGACCCGGCCACTGGCCGTGACGGGGCTGTTCATCGCGATCGGCCACGACCCGCGCTCGGAGCTGCTCACCGGCCAGGTCGACCTCGACGAGAACGGCTACGTGCTCGTCGACCACCCGTCGACCCACACCAACCTGCCCGGCGTCTTCGCGGCGGGCGACCTCGTCGACCACCACTACCGGCAGGCGATCACCGCCGCCGGCACCGGCTGCGCGGCCGCGCTCGACGCCGAGCGCTACGTCGCCGCGCTCGACCACCACGGCTCCACCGCCGGGTCGCTGGCCGACACCGAGGCCGAGGTGGCCGGCGTCTGACGCCTGCCGGCCGAGACACCACATCTGGTGGCCGGGACGGCGTACCGGTGCCACATCTTGTGGGTCGCCGACGCCGCTGCCCGGCGCGGCGGAACAAATCGTCGGCGGCGTGGTGTTGACTTCACTGAGCACGAGCTTCCGGCGCCCCGGCGCCGACCCGACCATCGACCAACCGACACACCCGTGACGAAAGGGGACACCGTGTCCAACCTGCCCGCCGTGACCGACGCCAGCTTCGAGGCCGACGTGCTGAAGTCCGACAAGCCCGTCCTCGTCGACTTCTGGGCCGAGTGGTGCGGCCCGTGCCGCCAGGTCAGCCCGATCCTCGACGAGCTCGCCAAGGACCACGGGGAGAAGATGGGCTTCGTCGCGATGAACGTCGACGAGAACCCCGTCGTGCCGTCGACCTACCGCGTCACTGGCATCCCGACGCTCAACGTCTACCAGGGCGGCGAGGTCGTGAAGACGATCGTCGGCGCCCGGCCCAAGGCCGCGATCCTCAAGGAGCTCGAGGGCTTCCTCGGCTGACGCTCCACCCATCGTCGTACGACGGCCACGGCCGGTCCCCTCGCGGGGGCCGGCCGTTCGTCGTCTGCTGGTGAGTGCCGCCGGCGGAGAGCCGATCGGCGCGTGGTTGCGGGCGCGGATGAGCGCCTCCGAGGAGCGACAACCGGCCTCCTGGGTCGAAATCGGCCGGTGTTGGCTCCTCGGAGGCGCACACTCCCGCCCGACCGACCCGAGGTTCGACCAACCCGTGAGGCCGGGTCAGCCGTCGCGGGGGGCGCGGAGGGGGGCCTCGGGGGCGGGGGTGGGCCGGACGGCGCCGACCAGCCGCTCCAGCGCCTGCTCGACCTCCTCGCGCCACGACACGGCGGAGCGCAGCTCCATCCGCATCCGCGGGGTCGTCGGGTGGGCCCGCTGGGTCTTGAAGCCCACGCTGCCGAGGAAGTCGCTCGGGATCACGCAGCCCTCCCGGCCGCGGGTGTCGCCGAACGCCTCGACGGCACGCACCTCGGTGCGCCGCCGGATCAGGTCCTTGGCCATGCCCTGGACCAGCATCCGGCCGAGCCCGCCGCCGCGCAGCCCGGGCGCAACGTAGACCGTCGTCAGCAGCACCGCGTCGGGCGAGACCGGTGCGGTGGGGAACACCCCGGCACCCGGCACCATCGCCGCGGGGGCGTAGATCGCGTGGCCGACCGGCACGTCGTCGACGAGCGCCACCCGGCCGCAGGAGCCCCAGTCGCGCAACACCTCGGAGATCCAGGCCTCCTTGACCGCGGGCGCGTCCTCGGCCGACACCCGCGCCCGGCGGACGGGGTCTGCCTCCCAGAACAGGCACGACGCGCACGACCCCGGCAGCACGGCCAGGTGGTCCAGGGTCAGCCGGACGATCTTGCGGGACATCTCACCTCCACCACGGCACGAGCGGGGCCCACGAGCAGGCCCCGGGAGCGGGTCCGAGTTGCGGCCCGATGCTGCGCCGGCCGCCCCGATCGTTCATGCTAGTCAGAGCATGGACTCCCAGCCCGTCACCACCAGCACGCGTCTCGACTCCTACGTCGACCGCTACGCCGCGCGCACGGCCGGGATGACCGCCTCGGAGATCCGCGCGCTCTTCGCCGTCGCCTCGCGCCCCGAGGTGGTGTCGCTGGCCGGCGGCATGCCCAACATCTCCGGCCTCCCCCTCGACGTCGTCGGCAGTGCGATCGGCGACCTGATCCAGCACCACGGCGCCGAGGCGCTGCAGTACGGCTCCGGCCAGGGCGTCCCCCGGCTGCGCGAGCAGATCTGCGACGTGATGCGCCTGGAGGGCATCGAGGCCCACCCCGACGACGTGGTCGTCACCGTCGGCTCCCAGCAGGCCGTCGACCTGGTCACCCGGGTCTTCTGCGACCCCGGCGACGTCGTCCTCGCCGAGGCGCCGTCGTACGTCGGTGCGCTGGGCGTGTTCAAGGCCTTCCAGTGCGACGTCGTGCACGTCGAGATGGACGACGACGGGCTGGTGCCCGACGCGCTGCGCCAGGCGATCGCCGCGGTGCAGGCGTCGGGGCGGCGGATCAAGTTCCTCTACACGATCCCCAACTTCCACAACCCCGCCGGTGTCACCCTGTCGGGCGAGCGGCGCACCGAGGTCCTGGAGATCTGCCGCGCCGCCGACGTGCTCGTCCTCGAGGACAACCCCTACGGCCTGCTCGGCTTCGACAGCGAGCCGATGCGTGCGCTGCGTGCCGACGAGCCCGACGGCGTGATCTACCTCGGGTCGTTCTCCAAGACCTTCTCCCCCGGGATGCGCGTCGGCTGGGCGCTCGCGCCGCACGCCGTACGCGAGAAGCTGGTGCTGGCCCAGGAGTCGGCCACGCTCTGCCCGCCCCAGTTCTCGCAGATGGCCGTGTCGGCGTACCTCACCCAGCACGACTGGCAGGGCCAGATCAAGGAGCTGCGGGAGATGTACCGCGAGCGCCGCGACGCGATGCTGCAGGCGCTCGAGGACCTGCTGCCCGCCGGCTGCTCGTGGACGATCCCCCACGGCGGCTTCTTCGTCTGGCTGACGCTGCCGCCCGGCATCGATGCCAAGGCGATGCTGCCGCGCGCCGTGACCGCGCGGGTGGCCTACGTGCCCGGCACGGCCTTCTATGCCGACGGCTTCGGCAGCAGCCACCTGCGGCTGTCGTTCTGCTACCCGACGCCGGAGCGGATCCGGGAGGGCGTACGCCGGTTCGCCGGCGTCCTCGAGGCCGAGATGGAGCTGCGCGAGACCTTCGGGGCGACCGGGCCCGTCGCCGGACTCCCCGCCGGACCGCGCAGCGGCTACGACGCCCCCAGCAGCGACCTGAGCTGACCCGAGCCCACCGAGGAGCGTGGATGACCGACACAAGCGAGGCGGCCCGGCCGGTGCTGGTCCTGGCCGGCGGCCTCTCCCACGAGCGCGACGTCTCGCTCCGCTCCGGGCGCCGGGTGGCCGAGGCGCTGCGCGGCGTCGGGCGCGAGGTGGCCGAGCGCGACGTCGACTCCCACCTGCTGCGCGCGCTGCGCGAGGAGCCGCCCGGCTGCGTGGTGCCGATGCTGCACGGCGAGTCCGGCGAGGACGGCGCGATCCGCGAGGTGCTGGAGCTGCTGGGTGTGCCGTACGTCGGCGCGGGGCCGGCCGCCTGCCGCACGGCGTTCGACAAGCCGGTCGCCAAGACGGTCGTCGCGCGGGCCGGGCTGCTGACGCCGGAGTCGGTGTGCCTGCCTGCCGAGTCGTTCCGTGAGCTGGGCGCCGCCGACGTGATGGCGGCACTGGTGGGGCGGTTGGGGCTGCCGTTGATGGTGAAGCCCGCCCAGAGCGGCTCCGCGCTGGGCTGCACGGTGGTGCGGCGGGCCGAGGAGCTGCCGGCCGCGATGGTCAACGCCTACGCCTACGGCCCGGTGGCGCTGCTGGAGCGGTTCGTGGCCGGCACCGAGGTGGCCGTGGGCGTGCTCGACGACGGTGCGGGGCCGCAGCCGCTGCCGCCGGTGGAGATCGCCCCCGACGGCGGGGTCTACGACTACACCGCCCGCTACACCGCCGGCTCCACGGAGTTCTTCGTGCCCGCGCGGCTCTCGGAGGAGGCCGCCGCGGAGTGCGCCCGAGTGGCGCTGGCCGCCCACGAGGCGCTCGGGCTGCGCGACATCTCCCGGTCCGACCTGATCCTCGACGAGGCGGGGCAGGTGTGGTTCCTGGAGGTCAACGTGGCTCCTGGGTTCACCGAGACCTCGACCGTTCCGCTCGCCATCGAGGCCAGCGGGCTCGACCTGGGCAAGGTGGTCGCCTCGCTCGTCGACGCCGCCGTGGGCCGCGCCGAGGCGAGCGGCGCGACGGACGGCGGGGCGGACGGCGTGGCTGGTGGCGGGGCGGGCGCCGCCGCGAGCAGCGGGGCGGGCCGGGGGTGAGCCGGCTGCGCGATGTCGGCTACCGCGGCATCGTCGTGCTCGCGAAGACCGGCTTCCGGGCGCTCGACCAGCAGATCCAGATGTCCGGCACCGAGCGGGTGCCGACGTCGGGAGGGGTGCTGCTGGCCGTCAACCACATCTCCTACGTCGACTTCGTCTACGGCGGCCTGGCCGCCAACCCGTCGGGGCGGCTGGTGCGCTTCATGGCCAAGCGCGAGCTCTTCGACCACAAGGCGACCGGGCCGATCATGCGGGCGATGCGCCACATCGAGGTCGACCGGGCCGACGGGGTCGGGTCCTTCCAGACGGCCCTCGACTACCTCGCCGCCGGCGAGGCGGTCGGGATCTTCCCGGAGGCGACGATCTCCCGGGCGTTCGAGATCAAGGAGCTCAAGACCGGCGCGGTGCGGATCGCCGCCGAGGCCGGCGTACCTCTGGTGCCGGTGATCCTGTGGGGCACCCAGCGGATCCTCACCAAGGACCACCCGCGCGACCTCACTCGCGGCCGGACGATCACGATCCGGGTGGGCGAGCCGTGGCGGCCGACCGGTGAGGACCCTGCGGCCGAGACCGTGCGGCTGCGACGGGAGATGAGCGCCCTGCTCGGCGAGGCGATCGAGGCGCACCCCGACGCGGAGCAGCTGCCCGGCTCGTGGTGGCTCCCGGCGGCTGCGGGCGGCGGGGCGCCCACCCTGGAGGAGGCGGCGCAGCTCGACGCCGCCGAGCGACGGGAGCGTGCCGCCCGTCGTGCCGCGAAGCGTCGGCAAGGCCACTAATCTCTTTGTCGACTTGTTGACTCGCCTGCGTTTGTGCAGGTCAGAGGCGTGCTCCGGCTCCCCGGCGGTGCCGGCGCCCTCAGATGGGGCGGTCGGTGCGGTTGCGGGGGTCCATGATGTCGACGATGCGCTGGAGGTCCTCCAGGGTCGCGAACTCCACGGTGATCTTGCCCTTGGCGCGACCGAGGTCGATCTTGACCCGGGTCTCGAGTCGGTCCGACAGCCGGTCGGCCAGGTCGACCAGGCCGGGGGCGGTCGGCTTGCGCCGCGTCTGCCGCTGAGGGCGGCCGACATCGCCGATGGAAACGATCTCCTCCAGGCCGCGGACGCTGATCCCCTCGGCGACCACCCGCTGGGCGAGCCGGTCCTGGAGGTCGGCATCCTCGACGGCCAGCAGCGCGCGCGCGTGGCCCGCCGAGAGCACGCCCGCCGCCACCCGGCGCTGCACGGCCGGGGAGAGCTTGAGCAGCCGCAGCGTGTTGCTGATCTGGGGGCGGGACCGGCCGATCCGGCCCGCGAGCTCCTCGTGGGTGCAGGAGAAGTCCTCCAGCAGCTGCTGGTAGGCCGCCGCCTCCTCCAGGGGGTTGAGCTGGGAGCGGTGGAGGTTCTCCAGGAGCGCGTCCCGGAGCATGTCGGTGTCGTCGGTCTCGCGGATGATCGCGGGGATGACGTCGAGGCCCGCGGCCTGGGAGGCGCGCCAGCGGCGCTCCCCCATCACCAGCTCGTAGCGCTCCTCGTCCAGCCGACGGACCACGACGGGCTGCAGCAGGCCGATCTCGCGGATGGAGAAGACCAGCTCGGCCATCGCCTCCTCGTCGAAGACCTGCCGCGGCTGCCGCTCGTTGGGCTGGATCTGCGTAA
Source organism: Actinomycetes bacterium (assembly GCA_030432975.1). Lineage (GTDB taxonomy): Bacteria > Actinomycetota > Actinomycetes > Propionibacteriales > Nocardioidaceae > Nocardioides. Next base: position 11,396 of record JAUILS010000043.1, on the reverse strand, counting down.
TCGGCAGCTCGGCGAACCAGGCGCCCTGGACGGCGGCCAGGACGGCGCCGGTGTCGGCGGTGTCGGCGGGGGACCCCGGCGCGCCACGCCCCGGCGCGCCACGCCCCGGCGCCGTCGCCTCGGAGCCGGTGTCGGTCGGGACGTGGTCCGGGGAGACGTGGTCGGACGCCACGGAGGCTTCGCTCGGGGCCTCCTCCGGCGGAGCCGTCGGGATCAGCGCCCCCAGGCCCCGTCCCAGACCACGGCGACGCGGAGGGGTGCTGCTCATGCGGAGGCTCCTTGCTGGGCGATCTCGCGGGCGGCCTCGAGATAGCTCAGGGCGCCCGGGGACCCCGGGTCGTAGGTCATCACGGTCTGGGCGTACGACGGCGCCTCGGACACCCGGACCGACCGCGGGATCGTCGTGTGGAGGACCCGGTCGCCGAAGTGCTCGCGGACCTCGTCGGCCACGCCGGCCGCGAGCCGGGTGCGGGCGTCGTACATCGTGACCAGGATGGTGGTCACCGCGAGCCGGGGGTTGAGGTGCTTGCGCACCATCTCGACAGTCTCGAGGAGCTGGCCGAGGCCCTCCAGGGCGTAGTACTCCGCCTGGATCGGGATCATCATCTCCGCGCCGGCGACCAGGGCGTTGAGCGTCAGCAGGCCGAGCGAGGGTGGGCAGTCGATGAGGACGTAGTCGAAGCGCTCCTCCCCCGCCTCGCCAGCCCCGCCGATCGCCGGGTGCGCGTCGAGGGCGCGGAGCAGCCTGCTCTCGCGGGCCACCACGCTGACCAGCTCGATCTCGGCGCCCGCGAGGTCGATGGTGGCGGGGACGACCGCGACCCCGTCGATGTCGGGGCAGGGGGTCATCACGTCGGCCAGCGGGGTGCCGTCGACGACCAGGTCGTAGGTCGACGGGACGCCGCGGTGGTGGTCGACGTTGAGGGCCGTGCTGGCGTTGCCCTGCGGGTCCAGGTCGATCACCAGGACGCGTTGACCGAGCTGGGCGAGGCCGGCGGCCAGGTTGACCGTGCTGGTGGTCTTGCCGACGCCCCCCTTCTGGTTGGCCACCACCATCACCCGGGTGGCCGGGGGGCGTGGTGCCGGCGGGCGCGACCGGGCCCCCTGACGGGCCAACAGCGTGTGCTCGGCGGCCCGGGCCAAGGGGGTGGAGTCGTCGGCGAAGCTGGCCCCGCCGACGGCGAAGTCGCTGGCCCTCGGGACCGCGAAAGCGGCCGGTGTTTCACGTGAAACGTCCTCCGCGCGGGGTGGTGTTTCACGTGAAACATCCTCGGCGGCGAGATCGTCAGCCTGTGGATGAACCTGGCCATCCTGTGGAAAGTCACGCTCAGCACCCGAGGCGGCGCCGGTGGAAAACCCCGATCCGCGGGTGACGGGGTCAGTCGGCCCGCTCCCGACAGGGTGCTCGGAGTCGGTCATCTGCGGTGCCTTCTTCCTCGTCGCGGGGCACGGTCGGAGCCGCCCCGCGGCCGTGTCGCAAGTCGCCAACCTACCTGTCCCGGAACGGCCCAGGAAACCCGCACCACCTGGGTGCCGGCACCCACCAGGTCGCCGCCGATAGCCAGCACCTCCGGGGGCCCGCAGCGCAGCCGCTCCAGGACCGGGCCGGCCTGCTCGATCTCGGCCTCCACGGACGTTCCCTTCATCGCGATCATCGCCCCGTGCGGCCCCACCAGCGGCATGCACCACTCGAGCAGCCGCGGAAGCGGGGCCACCGCCCGCGAGGTCACCACGTCGAACGTACGCCGGCCGTGCAGCGCATCGGCCCGGCCGCGCTCGACGCTGACCTGGGCGAGCCCCAGCTCGTCGACCACTTCCTGGAGGAAGGTGGTCCTCCGCAGCAGCGGCTCCACCAGCGTCACCTCGAGGTCGGGGCGGGCCAGGGCCAGCACCAGCCCCGGGAGACCGGCCCCGCTGCCGATGTCGGCGACGGCGCTGCCCTCGGGCACCACCTCCGCCAGCACGGCGCAGTTCACCAGGTGGCGCTCCCACAGGCGCGGCGCCTCGCGAGGGCCGATCAGCCCGCGCTCGACGCCCGCGGTGGCGAGCAGGTCGGCGTACCGCCGTGCGAGGGTCAGCCGCTCACCCGGGAACAGCCGAGCGGCGACCGGGGGGACCTCCGAGCCCGACGGCTCGGGGGTCGATGTTTCACGTGAAACGTCGCGCACCATGCGTCACGACGGGAGGATCACCACGAAGCGCCGCGGCTCCACGCCCTCGGACTCCGAGACCAGCCCCGCCGCGGAGACCTCGTCGTGGACGACCTTGCGCTCGAAGGCCGACATCGGCTCCAGCGAGACCCGTGCGCCGGACTCCTTCACCTCGGCAATGGCGGAGGCGGCGACCGCCTCCAGCTCGCGGCGCCGCTGCGCGCGGTGACCGGAGACGTCCAGCATCAGCCGCGACCGCTCGCCGGTCTCGCGGTAGACCGCCAGCCGGGTCAGCTCCTGGAGCGCCTCGAGCACCTCGCCGTCGCGACCGACCAGCTGGGAGAGGTCGGCGCCCACGATCGACACCACCGCGCGGTCGCCCTCGACGTCCATGTCGAGGTCTCCGTCGAGGTCGGCGATATCGAGCAGCTCCTCGAGGTAGTCGGCGGCGATCTCGCCCTCGTTCTCCAGGCGTTCGACCTTCGAGGGCCGGCCCTCGCCGTCGTCGCCCTCGCCGTCGTCGCTGTCGCCCTCGTCGCTCTCGTCGTCGTCGCTGTCGTCGCCGTCCGCGGCGTCGCCGTCCGTGGCGCTGTCCTCGGCGGAGCCGCCGTCCGCGTCGGCGGCGGACTCGCCACCCTCGCCGGCCTCCACCTCGCCGGCCTCCACCTCGCCGGCCTCGGTCTCTGCCGGGTCGGTCTGCTCCACGGGGGCCTCGAGCTCGTGCTCGTCGTTCATCGTCGCTGCTCCTCGCAGGTCAGGGGTGCTGGATCAGGGGGCCGCGGAGTCGCACTCCGCGGGCCGTGCGCCGCTGCCGGCGCGAGAGGGGGTCAGCCGCTGCCGTCGCCGGCGCCGGCGTCGGGCTGACCGCCGGGCCGCTGCTGCTTCTTCCGCTGCTGGCGCGACTGCCGCTTGGGCTGCTGGCGCTGCTGCGGCTTCGGGGCCTCCTCGACCACCGTGGTGGTGTCCGCGCCCTCGGCCTCGGGCTCCGGCAGACCCTTGCGGGCCCGCTTGTGCGCGTCGCGCTGCATCTTCGCCTCGAACGCCGGCGTGCCGGGTGCGGGGTTGTTGCGGATGACGTAGAACTGCTGCCCCATCGTCCACAGGTTGGAGGTGGTCCAGTAGAGCAGCACGCCGATCGGGAACGCGACGCCGCCGACGGCGAAGACCACCGGGAGGACGTAGAGCAGCATCTTCTGCTGCCGCGCGTAGGGGCCGGTCATCGCGTCCGGCGGCATGTTCTTGGCCATCAGCTGCCGCTGGGTGAGGAACGTCGTGGCGGTCATCGTGATCACCAGCAGTCCGGCGAGGATCTGCACGTTGACGCTGTCGGCGCTGATGAACGTGTCGGAGATCTTGGCCCCGAAGATGGTGGCGCTGCTCAGGCTCTCGACGTCGGCCTGGGTGAGCACGCCCAGCGGCTTGTCCCGGGACGCCTCGTTGAGCAGCCGGAACAGCGCGAAGAAGATCGGGATCTGCAGCAGGATCGGCAGGCACGACGCGAACGGGTTGGTGCCGCTGTCCTTGTAGAGCTCCATGGTCTTCTGCGCCAGCAGCTCGCGGTCGTGGCCGTGCTTCTCCTGCAGCGCCTTCACCTTGGGCTGGATCAGCTGCATGTTGCGGCTGGCCTTGATCTGCTTGACGAACAGCGGGATCAGGGCGGCCCGGATCACCACGGTGAGCCCGACGATCGACAGCGCCCACGACCAGCCGCTGTCGAAGGGCAGGACCTGGCTCCACAGCTTGTGCCACCCGACCAGGATCAGCGAGATGATCCAGTAGAGCGGGCCCATGATGGCGTCGAACACTCAGGCTCCTTGCGGTCGGCGGCCGCTGCTCGTCGCAGCGGGCGCGCGCGTCGGGGTAGGGGTCGTGGGGGTGGAGGCGGGCGGCACCGGATCGTAGCCACCGTCGGTCCAGGGGTGGCACCGGCCCAGCCGCCGCGCGGCGAGCCAGCTGCCCCGGGCGGCGCCGTGGGTGCTCACCGCCTCCAGGGCGTAGGCCGAGCAGCTCGGGTGGTAGCGGCACACCTGGCCGTAGAGCGGGCTGATGAACGCGCGGTAGCCGCGCAGCAGCCAGACCAGCAGATGCTTCATCGCGCGCCCTCCGCGGTGGCGCGGGCCAGGCACGCGTCCAGGTCGGCGGCCAGGTCGGCGTACGACGCCGTGGCGGCGGCCGGCAGCGCGCGCACCACGACCAGCGACCCGGCGGGCAGGGCCGTCAGCCGCTCCCGCATCAGGTGCCGCAGCCGGCGCTTGACCCGGTTGCGCACGACGGCGATCCCAACGGCGCGGCTCACGGCGAACCCGACCCGCGGCGGGCAGGGGTCGGCGCCCCCGGCGGGAGCCGCCAGGTGGACGACCAGGGTCGGGGAGCCGCAACGGCGTCCACGACGCAGGGCATGACGGAAGTCCTCACCGGCGGTGAGGCGGTGGGACCGCGCGAGCACGGGTCACCATCGAGGCGGGCCCGGGGTCCTCAGACCGCGAGGCTCTTGCGACCCTTGCGGCGGCGGGAGGCCAGGATGCTGCGGCCCGCGCGCGTGCGCATCCGCAGGCGGAAGCCGTGCACCTTGTGGCGGCGACGGTTGTTCGGCTGGTAGGTCCGCTTGCTCACGAGCTTCTCCGTAGTTCTCCGGCCCGCGACCGGGCGCGGGGGGCGCCGGCAGGGCGGTGGTCGTGCAGGTGGTGTCCCCGGCGGCGGGCAGTGGCCTGACTCGCATCCAGCGCTGCTGGGTCGAGCCGTCGGCTGGCACCGCCCACCCACGGCTCCTCGTCCACCCCAACGAACCGGGGTGGGGAGGCGTTCCGTGGACATGCGGCACCGGTCGACGCCGGGCGACCGATCCACGGTACGCGAGCCGCCGTCACAGGGTCAAACTCGACCGGCCCTACCCTGTGGATGACGTCTTGCCGTTCGCCGCGTCGGCTTGTTACGTTCCCTCCCACCGAGGTTCCCCGCCACCGGGGTGCGGCTCCCCGGGACCGATCGTCAACAGCTGCGGTCAGCACCGGCAAAACCGCCGTTGACCTGCAGTGATAGTGGTCCCGAGTCGCGTCCGGTGGATCTCGGCCCGAGCTCGCTGCAGCGGGCCCAGCGGCGTTGCACAACCTGTGGACAAAGTTGTGGAACGCGAACGAACCAGATCGGCGTCGGGCCGATCTCCGTGGCACGAGCAGTGAGAAGGCGGAACCCCGTGGAGCAGGACCAACTCGCCCGAGTGTGGCAGCGCGTGATGGACGAGCTCCAGGGACATCAGCGCGCCTGGCTCGACACCAGCCGCCCGGTCACCCTCCACGAGCAGACCGCGTTCATCGCGGTGCCCAACGACTTCACCCGCAACCAGCTCGAGGGGCGGCTGCGGGGGCAGGTCGAGGACGCGCTGAGCGAGTCCTTCGGCCGCGAGATCCGGATGGCGGTCACGGTCGACCCCACGCTCGAGGCGCCGGCCCCGGCCCCGGACGACGCCCCCACTCCCGACGACATCTCGACAAGTAGAGATATCCCTTTGTCGACAAAACTCCCGACGTACGACGCGCCGCCTCCGGCCCCGACCCCCGCTCCCCCGGCCGAGGGCCCCGACCAGGGCCGGTCGGCCTCCTCGCTCGAGACGCGGCTCAACCCGAAGTACACCTTCGAGACGTTCGTCATCGGCTCCTCCAACCGCTTCCCCCACGCGGCCGCCGTCGCCGTGGCCGAGGCACCCGGCAAGAGCTACAACCCGCTGCTCATCTACGGCGAGTCGGGTCTGGGCAAGACCCACCTGCTGCACGCGATCGGCCACTACGTCCGCAGCCTCTACTCCGGCGCCCGGGTCCGCTACGTCTCGAGCGAGGAGTTCACCAACGAGTTCATCAACGCGATCCGCGACGACCGGCAGGACCGCTTCAAGCGGCGCTACCGCGACGTCGACGTGCTGCTGATCGACGACATCCAGTTCCTGGAGGCGAAGATCCAGACGCAGGAGGAGTTCTTCCACACCTTCAACACCCTCCACAACGCCAACAAGCAGATCGTCCTCACCTCCGACCGAGCGCCCAAGAAGCTCGACGAGTTCGAGGACCGGCTCCGCAACCGGTTCGAGTGGGGGCTGGTCACCGACGTGCAGCCGCCCGACCTCGAGACCCGCATCGCGATCCTGCGCAAGAAGGCCGCGATGGACCGCCTCACCGCGCCGCCCGACGTGCTGGAGTTCATCGCCTCCAAGATCCAGACCAACATCCGCGAGCTCGAGGGCGCGCTGATCCGGGTCACGGCGTTCGCCAACCTCAACCGCCAGGAGGTCGACATGACCCTGGCCGAGATCGTCCTCAAGGACCTCATCCCCGAGGGCGGCGAGCCCGAGATCACCGCGCCGCTGATCATCGCGCAGACCGCGGCCTACTTCGGCGTCTCCATCGAGGACCTCACCGGACCCAGCCGGGGCCGCCACCTGGTGCAGGGCCGGCAGATCGCGATGTACCTCTGCCGCGAGCTCACCGAGCTGTCCCTGCCCAAGATCGGCGCCCAGTTCGGCAACCGCGACCACACGACGGTGATGTACGCCGACCGCAAGATCAACCAGCTGCTCGCCGAGCGCCGGTCGGTCTTCAACCAGGTCTCCGAGCTGACCAACCGGATCAAGATGCAGGCCCGCCAGTCCTGAGCCCCTGCCCCTGACCCGGCCACACCCGACCTGCCCGCCTGTGGACAACCACGTCGACAACCCCGGCGTTTCGTCCACACCCCCTGTGCACGCACAGCGCTGCCCTGTCGACGTACGCCGGCCCGCCCACACGGCTGCCGGCTCATCCCCCGCCACGTGCACACCCCTTGTGGACACGAATCTCGGGTCTGACCAGGGCAGATGCCACTTATCCACAGTGTCCACCGATGCTATGACTCCCCCCGTACTACAGAGATCCCCGAGATCGGCCAACTCCCTGCACGCGCCCCTCCTGGGGATAACGCCCCCTCCCCGGGCGGACCGGCCCTCCCGGGCTCCGCTCGACCATGGCAGGATGCACTCCGCAGCACCCACCGTCGGGAGGTCCACACCGTGAAGTTCAGTGTCGAGCGCGATGTGCTCGCCGACGCCGTCGCCTGGGCCGCCCGGAGCCTGCCGATCCGCCCGAGCGCCCCGGTGCTCGCCGGCCTGATGATCGACGCGAGCGACGACGGGCTGGTGCTGTCGACCTTCGACTACGAGACCTCCGCGCGGGCCACGCTCTCGGCCGACGTCACCGCCGAGGGTCGCGCCCTGGTCAGCGGCCGGCTGCTCGCAGACATCTGTCGCTCGCTGCCCGACAAGCCGGTGCAGATGGAGCTCGACGGCGCCCGCGTCTCGCTGACCTGCGGCGCCGCCCGGTTCACGCTCCAGACGATGCCGGTCGAGGACTACCCCGCCCTTCCGGTGATGCCGACCGCGGCCGGCACCGTCGACAGCGAGGAGTTCGCCCACGCCGTCGCCCAGGCGGTGACCGCGGCCGGCCGCGACGACATGCTGCCCGTCCTCACCGGGGTGCGCATCGAGATCGACGGCGCCACGATCAGCCTGCTCGCCACCGACCGCTTCCGGCTGGCCCACCGCGAGCTCACCTGGAACCCCCACACCCCCGACGAGTCTGTCGCCGCCCTGGTGCCGGCCCGCGTGCTCGCCGACACCGCCAAGTCGCTCACCGCGGGCGCCGAGGTGACCATCGCGCTCTCCCACGGGGGCGCCGGGGAGGGCATCATCGGCTTCGAGGGCCACGCGCCCGGCGGCATCCGCCGCACCACCACCCGCCTGCTCGACGGCGAGTTCCCCAAGGTCCGCAGCCTGTTCCCCAGTGAGCACGCCACGACCGCGCTGGTCGACAAAGGCGCCCTGGTCGAGTCGGTCAAGCGCGTTGCGCTCGTGGCCGAGCGCAACACCGCCGTCCAGCTGGCGTTCAGCGACGGCGTGCTCACCCTCGACGCCGGCTCCGGCGACGAGGCGCAGGCCTCGGAGTCGATCGAGGCCACCATCGACGGCGACGACATCACCACCGGGTTCAACCCCCAGTTCCTGCTCGACGGACTCACCGCCATCGACCAGGCCGTGGTCGAGCTGGCCTTCACCCAGGCGTCCAAGCCCGTGGTGATCAGCGGCCAGGTCGGCGACGGCGAGGCCGACCCCGGGTTCCGCTACCTGCTGATGCCGCGGCGCCTGCTGTCCTGACCCACGGACCCCCACCCCGGGAGGAACGCTCATGCACCTCGGACTGATCGGCCTGGGCAAGATGGGTGGCAACATGCGCACCCGCCTGCGCAACGCCGGCCACACCGTCGTCGGCTTCGACCGCAACCCCGACCTCGCCGACGTGGGATCGCTGGAGGAGATGGTCGCGGCACTCCCCTCGCCGAAGGTGGTCTGGGTGATGGTCCCCGCGGGCGACCCGACCCGCGACACCGTCAAGGCGCTCGGTGAGCTGCTCGGCGAGGGCGACGTGATCGTCGACGGCGGCAACTCCCGCTGGACCGACGACCTCGCGGCGGCGGCGTACCTCTCCGACAAGCAGATCGGCTACGTCGACTGCGGGGTCTCCGGCGGCGTCTGGGGCCTCGAGAACGGCTACGCCCTGATGTACGGCGGCGACGCGGCCGACATCGCCAAGGTCCAGCCCGTCTTCGACGCGCTCAAGCCCGAGGGCGACTTCGGCGCCGTGCACGCTGGTGGCGTGGGCTCCGGCCACTTCTCGAAGATGGTCCACAACGGCATCGAGTACGCCATCATGCAGGCCTACGCCGAGGGCTGGGAGCTGCTGGAGAAGGTCGACCTCGTCGACAACGTCACCGAGGTGTTCCGCTCGTGGCGCGAGGGCACGGTGATCCGCTCCTGGCTGCTCGACCTGCTGGTGGCCGCGCTCGACGACGACCCGGGGCTGTCGGAGATCCGCGGCTACGCCGAGGACTCCGGCGAGGGCCGGTGGACCGTCGAGGCCGGCATCGACAACGCGGTGCCGACGCCCGCGATCACCGCCGCGCTCTACGCCCGGTTCGTCTCGCGGCAGGACGACTCCCCCGCGATGAAGGCGATCGCCGCCATGCGCAACCAGTTCGGTGGGCACGCCGTGCAGACCTCGCCCCCGGCCGGCGGCGACGCGGCCGACGCGGGCGAGCCCGCCGACAGCTGACCCGACGCCGCGGCTGCGGTGCGAGACTGACCCGGTGCACGTCGCCCACCTCACCCTTCACGACTTCCGTTCCTACGCCGCGGTCGATGTCGAGCTGGGGCCGGGCGTCACCGCGTTCATCGGGCGCAACGGGCAGGGCAAGACCAACCTGGTGGAGGCGGTCGACTACCTCTCCCGGCTGACCTCCCACCGCGTCGCCAGCGACGCCCCGCTGGTGCGCGCCGGCGCGGAGCGCGGCCTGGTCCGCGCCGCCGTGGTGCGCGACGGGCGGACGGCGGTGCTCGAGGTGGAGCTCAACCCCGGCAAGGCCAACCGCGCCCGGGTCAACAAGTCGGCGCTGCCGCGGGCCCGCGAGCTGGTCGGGCTGGTGCGCACGGTGCTGTTCTCGCCGGAGGACCTGGCCCTGGTGAAGGGCGACCCGTCGGAGCGCCGCCGGTTCCTCGACGACCTGCTGGTGCTGCGGACGCCCCGGCTGGCCGGCGTACGCGCGGACTACGACCGGGTCCTCAAGCAGCGCAACTCGCTGCTCAAGACCGCGGGGGCCGCCCGCCGCGGATCGACGAATGAACAAAGCGCTTTGTCGACATTGGGGGTGTGGGACGCCCACCTGGCCCGCACCGGGGGCGAGCTGCTGGCCGAGCGGCTCGCGCTGGTGGACGCGCTGCGGCCCTACGTCGGCAAGGCCTACGAGACCGTGGCCCGCGGCGCCAGCCGCGAGGACGCCGAGATCGAGTACGCCCCCAGCCTCGAGCTGCCCGAGGGGTCCACGGCGACTCCCGACCGCGCCGCGCTCACCGAGGCGCTGCTCGCCGAGCTCGAGCGCCGCCGTGGCGACGAGCTCGACCGCGGCATCTCGCTGGTCGGCCCGCACCGCGACGAGCTGCGGCTGACCCTCGGCAACGGCGAGCTGCGGCTCCCGGTCAAGGGCTACGCGTCGCACGGCGAGTCGTGGTCGTTCGCCCTCGCGCTGCGGCTGGCGTCGTACGACCTGCTCCGCGCCGACGGCGACGACCCGATCCTGCTGCTCGACGACGTCTTCGCCGAGCTCGACACCGAGCGGCGCGACCAGCTCGCCGCGCTGGTCGCCGACGCCGAGCAGGTCCTGGTCACCGCCGCGGTCCCCGCCGACGTGCCGGCCGTCCTCGCCGGCGTCCGGTACGTCGTCTCCGACGGCGAGGTCTCCCGTGCCGACTGAGCCCCGCGACCCGGCTCCGTCCGATGGCCCGGCGGACGGCCGGACGGATGGCCTGGCAGACGGCCGGACGGATGGCCCGGCGGACGATCCGGTGGACGCCGCGAACGACGCTGGCGCCGAGGCCGCCGACCGGCCGCACGCCGACGACGGCCTCGACCTGGCACGCTCGCTGACCCGGGCCACCACCGGTCGCACGCCGCGGCGCCGTCGCGACCGTGGGGACCGGGACCTGCCGACGAGCGCCCGCACCCCGCGGGGCGACCTGAGCGGGGCGCACCCCGACGAGCGCGACCCGCAGCTGCTCGACACCAGCGTGGCCCGCGTGGTCGCCGACCACGGCTGGGAGCTGGAGCTGCGCGTGCGGGGGGTGTTCGCGCGCTGGCCCGAGCTGGTCGGCGCGGACATCGCGGGGCACGCCCGGCCGGAGTCGTTCGCTGACGGCCGGCTCGTCGTCCGCACCGACTCCACGGCGTGGGCCACCCAGCTCCGCCTCCTCGCCCCGACCGTGGTCCGTCGCCTCAACGAGGAGCTGGGACCCGACACCGTCACCGTGATCGAGGTGCTCGGCCCCCGCGGCCCGACGTGGAAGAAGGGCCCTCGCTCGGTCCGCGACGGCCGCGGCCCCCGCGACACCTACGGCTGACCGCCCCACCCACCCCCGGTCACCGCCCCGGGGAGATAGTCCAGTGCGTTTCCGGGCCGAATCCGCCCGCATCGCCCCGAATTCGCACTGGACTATCCCCCAGCGGCCGCGACCCCGGACCCCCGGAGCGGGGCTGGGCCAGGAGTGGCTCACAGGGCCACTCAGCGGCGTCTCGACGGTATGGGGACCCATCCCACCCCCTCCTGGGCCCGCGAAACCCCCTTCTCGGGGCGCTGAGGGCATGATTTTGTCCACAGATCCCCCCGTTCCGGGGGTGG
>JAUILS010000042.1 GCA_030432975.1 Actinomycetes bacterium | reverse complement strand
CGGGCTCGACGACTTCTATCTCGAGCTGTCGACCCGCGACGACGCCAAGCCCGACAAGTTCATCGGCTCCGACGACGACTGGGCCGTCGCGACCGCGGTCCTGGAGAAGGTCGCCACCGAGTCGGGCCTCGAGCTGGTGCCCGACCCGGGCGGGGCGGCCTACTACGGGCCGAAGATCTCCGTGCAGGCGCGCGACGCCATCGGCCGCACCTGGCAGATGTCGACCATCCAGTACGACTTCAACCAGCCGTCGGCCGACCGCTTCAACCTGGAGTACGTCGCCGCCGACGGCTCGCGGCAGCAGCCGGTGATGATCCACTCCGCCAAGTTCGGCTCGATCGAGCGGTTCATCGGGGTGCTCGTGGAGCACTACGCCGGCGCGTTCCCGCCCTGGCTCGCGCCGGTGCAGGTGGTGGGCATCCCGGTCGCCGAGCGGCACCTCGACTATCTCGGGACGGTGGCGTCGCAGCTGCGGGCCGCAGGGATCCGGGTCGAGGTCGACGACTCCGACGACCGGATGCAGAAGAAGATCCGCAACGCCCAGCTGCAGAAGGTGCCGTTCATGATGATCGTGGGCGACGCCGACGTGGAGGCGGGCGCGGTCTCCTTCCGCTACCGCGACGGCCACCAGGAGAACGGCCTCCCGCTGGCCGACGCCATCGCCCGGGTCACCGAGGCGATCGCCACCCGCGCCCAGGTCTGACCGCGCTTCGGGCGGTCAGGGGAGCGGCTTGACGTAGCGGCGGCAGGGGGAGAGGTAGGTCTCGCCGAGCGCGGTGACCTCGTAGGCCAGGTCGCCCTCGTCGACCCAGCCCTGCCGCTCGTAGAACGCGCGGGCGCGGGCGTTGCCCACCACGACCGCGAGCCACGCGTCGTCGTGGCCGAGGGCGGCCACCTGCCGCTCGGCCTCGGCCAGCAGGGTCGACGCCAGCCCCGACCCCCGGAAGGACCGGTCGACGTACACCTGCTCGACCTCGGCCCCGGCGATCATGATGAAGCCCGCGACCACCCCGTCGACCTCGGCCACCGTGGTGTCGTCGGTGTCGCTGACGCGGGCGGCGACACGGTCGCGGAAGGCGGCGAGGGTACGCCGCTCGGTGAGGCCGTCGGGCACGTGGCCGGCGTGGGCGTCGTGCCAGCCGCGGTGGAAGAGCGCGGCGAGCGCCTCGACGTCGTCGGCGGTGGCGGGGCGGAGGACGGGGGTGCTCACCCGGCCGAACCTAGTCGCCGCGGCCGCGACCCGGCTGCCTAGGATCGGTCCATGGCCACCCCCGACGACGGCTCGCCCGCCGACAGCCTCCACCAGGACGGCGTGGGGGAGCCCGACGCGCTGGAGCGGCTGTGGACGCCGTACCGCATGGCCTACATCCGCGGCGAGAACAAGCCGGCCGACGACAGCGCGGGGGAGTGCCCGTTCTGCCGGATCCCGGGCGAGCCGCCCGAGGAGAGCCTGGTGCTGCGGCGCGGTGAGCTCGCCTATGCGGTGCTCAACCTCTATCCCTACTCGCCGGGGCACCTGATGGTCTGCCCCTACCGCCACATCGCCGACTACACCGACACCACCGACGCCGAGGCCGCCGAGATCGCGGACCTGACCCGGCAGGCGATGCGGACGCTGCGGGCGGTGTCGGGCGCCCACGGCTTCAACGTCGGGATGAACCAGGGCGCGGTCGCCGGGGCGGGCATCGCCGCCCACCTGCACCAGCACGTCGTCCCCCGGTGGCGCGGCGACCAGAACTTCATGCCGATCATCGGCCACACCCGGGTGCTGCCCGCACTGCTCACCGAGACCCGCGACCTGGTGGCTGGGGCGTGGGCCACTGGCTGAGCCCCGAGGTTCTGCCGGGTCAACCCGAACTTCTGCCGGGTCAACCTCGGGCGGCGGCCTCGGCGTAGCGGGCGCGGATCTCCCGGCCGGTGGCGAGGGCGGCGTCGGAGGCGGCGTACGTCGTCAGGCCGGGCAGCGGCCAGGCGGGCGGCTCCGCGGCCTCGCTGAGCACCCAGGCCGCCTGGCGGGCGGCGCCGCGGGCGACGTACTCGTCCGGCGGCGGCACTGAGACCGGGTGGCCGAAGACCACCGGCGCGATCTCCCGGACCGCCTCGGAGGCGGCTCCGCCGCCGACCAGCAGCACCCGGCGGACGGCGGCACCCTCGGCGACGAGCGCGTCGACGGCGTCGGCGAGCCCGCAGAGCATCCCCTCGACCGCGGCCCGGGCGACGTGCGCCGGAGTCATCGTGGCGAGCGTCAGGCCGTGCAGCGAGCCGGTGGCGTCGGGCAGGTTGGGGGTGCGCTCGCCCTCGAGGTAAGGCACCAGCACCGCTCCGGCGGCCCCCGCCGGCGCCGACAGCGCCAGCGACGACAGCTCGTCGAGCGTGACGCCGAGCAGCCGCGCCGTGGCGTCGAGGACCCGGGCGGCGTTGAGCGTGCAGACCAGCGGGAGGTAGCGACCGGTGGCGTCGGCGAAGCCGGCCACGATCCCGGTCGGGTCGGTGGCGGCGACCTCGGAGACGGCCGACGCGACACCGGACGTGCCGATCGAGACCACCACGTCGCCCGGCTCGGCACCCAGGCCGAGCGCGGCGGCGGCGTTGTCGCCGGTGCCGGGGGCGAGCAGCGCGCCGCCCGGCGTCCGCCTGGCCACCTCGGCCGGGCCGAGCACCCGCGGCACCAGCGCGTCGCGTCCCAGCGCCCGGCGCAGCAGGTCGGGCCGGTAGTCGCCGGTCACCGCGGACCAGTAGCCGGTGCCGCTCGCGTCGCCGCGGTCGGTGGCCAGGTCCTCCAGGGACCCCGACCCCGACAGCCGCCAGGTCAGCCAGTCGTGGGGGAGGCACACCGCCTCGGTGCGCGCGGCGGCGTCGGGCTCGTGCTCGGCGAGCCAGCGCAGCTTGCTGACCGTGAACGACGCGACCGGCACCAGCCCGACCTCGCGCGCCCAGGTCTCCGCGCCGAGCTCGGCGGTGAGGTCGGCAGCGGCCGCGGCGGAGCGGGTGTCGTTCCACAGCAGCGCCGGTCGTACGACGTCTCCGGCGGCGTCGAGGCAGACCATCCCGTGCTGCTGTCCGCCGACGCCGACGGCCTCGACGTCGTCGAGCCCGCCGGCCTCGGCGGCCGCCTCCTCGAGGGCGCTCCACCAGGCGGCCGGGTCGACCTCGGTGCCGTCGGGGTGGGTGGCCCGCCCCGACCGCACGACCGCGCCCGACGCGGCGTCGACGACGACGACCTTGCACGACTGGGTCGAGGTGTCGACCCCGGCGACGAGCCGCTTCGCGTCAGCCATCGGAGCCCTCAGCGGGTGCCGTAGAGGTGCTCCAGCGCGAGCTGGTCGAGCGCCTCGAAGGCCATGCCTCGCCTGCCGGCGGCGTCGGGGTCGAACGACCCGGCGGCCGCGCGCACGTCGGCGAGCGACTCGCCCTCGCCGACCGAGGCCCGGCCCAGCTCGGCCACCCGGGCGTCGGCCATCGCGGCCTGCACCTCGGGGTCGGCGCGGAAGCGGCGCACCTTCTCGCGCAGCACGAGGTAGTTGCGCATGCACGCGGCGGCCGAGACCCACACGCCGTCCTCGTCCTCGGTGCGCGGCGGCTTGTAGTCGAAGTGCCGCGGGCCGTCGTAGCCGCCGTTCTCGAGGATGTCGACGGTCCAGAACGCGCCGCGGGCGTTGCCGGCGCCGAACCGCAGGTCCTGGTCGAAGCGCGGGCCGGTCTGGCCGTTGAGGTCGACGTGGTAGAGCTTGCCGTGCCACAGCGCCTGCGCCAGTCCGTGGGCGAAGTTGAGCGAGGCCATCTCCTCGTGACCGACCTCGGGGTTGAGCCCCACCAGCTCGGGGTGCTCGAGCTCGCCGATGAAGGCCAGCGCGTGGCCGACGGTCGGCAGCAGGATGTCGCCGCGCGGCTCGTTGGGCTTGGGCTCGATCGCGAAGCGCAGGTCGTAGCCCTGCTCGAGCACGTAGGCGCCGAGCACGTTGAACGCCTCGGCGTAGCGGTCGAGCGCCGCCCGGATGTCCTTGGACGCACCCGACTCGGCGCCCTCGCGGCCGCCCCACGCGACGAAGACCTTGGCGCCCAGCTCGGCCGCCAGGTCGATCTGGTCGGCCGCCTTGGCGATCGCGAACCGCCGCACGTCGCGGTCGTTGTTGGTGAAGCCGCCGTCGCGGAAGACCGGGTGGCTGAACAGGTTGGTCGTGACCATGGGCACGATCAGCCCGGTCTCCTCCAGCGCCGCCCGCAGGGGAGCGAGGTGCTTCTCGCGCTCGGCGGCGTCGGCGCCGAACGGGAAGACGTCGTTGTCGTGGAACGTGATGCCGTAGGCGCCCAGCTCGGCCAGCCGGCGTACGGCGTGGGCGGGGTCCATCGGCTCGCGGATCGCGGTGCCGAAGACGTCGACGCCCTGCCAGCCGACGGTCCACAGCCCGAAGCTGAAGCGGTCCTCCCGCGTGGGGGCGAGCGAGTCGTAGTCCTGCGTGACGTGGGCGACCATCGTGACCTTCCTCCGTGACCATTTCGTTATGAGAGACAACAAAGTCACACGCTGAGAGCCTTGCCACCGGTGATCGCGGTCACTAAGTTGTCGTTCACAACATACACCGTGACGGTCGTCACGCGACAGCCGTCACATGATCGACTCCGGAGGTCGACAAGCATGGTGAAGAAGGCGGGAGTGCGGCGGTTTGCCGTGCTCGCAGCGGCGGCAATGCTGGTCCTGTCTGCGTGTGGCAGCGACGACGGCGACAGCGGAAGTGACGGGGGCAGTGACGGTGGCGGCGAGTCCACCGGCAAGGTCGGGGTGATCCTGCCCGACGCGACCACCTCGCCGCGCTGGGAGGCCTCGGACCGGCCCAGCCTGCAGCAGGCGTTCGACGACGCGGGCATCGAGTCCGACATCCAGAACGCCGGCGGCGACGTCGCGAAGTTCGGTGAGATCTGCGACGCCATGATCACCAGCGGCGTGCAGGTGCTGATGATCGTCAACCTCGACTCCGAGTCCGGCGCGGCGTGCCTGAAGAAGGCGGCCGACGCGGGCGTCGCGAGCATCGACTACGACCGGCTCACGCTGGGCGGCGGCGCGTCGTACTACGTGTCGTTCGACAACGTCGAGGTCGGCCGGCTGATGGGTGCAGGCCTGCAGGGCTGCCTCGACGCCGAGGGCAAGAACAAGGCCAACATCGTCTACGTCAACGGCGCGGCCACCGACAACAACGCGACCCTCTTCAAGAACGGCTACGAGGAGGCGCTGGCGCCCAAGATCGACGCGGGCGACTACACCCTGGTCGGCGACCAGAGCGGTGAGTGGGACGCCAAGAAGGCGGGCGACGTCTACGAGCAGATGTACACCCAGAACAAGGGCAAGATCGACGGCGTCGTCTCGGCCAACGACACGATGGCCGGCGGCATCATCGCTCGGATGAAGCCGGCCGGTGTGGCGGGCAAGATCCCGGTCACCGGCCAGGACGCCAGCGTCGAGGGTCTGCAGAACATCCTCGCCGGCTACCAGTGCGGCACGGTCTACAAGAACACCAACCTCGAGGCCGACCTGGCCAGCAAGCTGGCGATCGCGCTGATCAACGGTGAGGACGCCTCCAGCCTCGTGACCGGCTCGGTCAACGACTCGGTCACCGGCGAGGACGTCCCGTCCGCGCTGGCCACCCCGGAGTGGATCACCCGCGACACGGTGTCCAAGGTCGTCTCCGACGGCTTCGCGGCCGCCGCGGACATCTGCAAGGGCGACGCGGCCAAGGCCTGCACCGAGCTCGGCATCCAGTAACCCCCCCAACCGGGTCGCGCGTGAACACCTGACCCGGTGACCCACGCAGGTGGCTCGGTCGGCCCCACGCCCACGTCGGTGGGGCGGCCGGCCGGGCCACCTCTGCGTTCCGGACCCCGTCCGAGTCCCGGCGACGGCGCGAGCCTCTCGCCGTGCCACGCCTCCGAGGAGGAGCATCACCCCATGACCGCAGCAACCGCAGAGACCAGTCCACCCCCCGCCGCCTCCGAGGACCCGATCCTCACCCTGCGGGGCATCCACAAGAGCTTCGGCGCGGTGCACGTGCTGCGCGGCGTCGACCTCGACGTACGCCGCGGCCACGTGACCGCGCTGGTCGGCGACAACGGCGCCGGCAAGAGCACCCTGATCAAGGGCATCGCGGGCATCCACGGCTTCGACGAGGGTGACTACACCTTCGAGGGCAAGCCCGTCCACGTCCACGGCCCCAAGGACGCCAACGCCCTCGGCATCGAGGTCGTCTACCAGGACCTCGCGCTGTGCGACAACCTCGACGTCGTCCACAACATGTTCCTCGGCCGCGAGGAGACCAAGAGCCGGCTCCTCGACGAGGAGGCGATGGAGGCCCGGGCGCGCGAGACCCTCGACGGTCTCTCGGTCCGCACCCTCAAGTCGGTGCGCACCCAGGTGGCCTCCCTCTCGGGTGGCCAGCGGCAGACCGTGGCCATCGCCCGCGCGGTGCTCTGGAACTCCAAGGTGGTCATCCTCGACGAGCCGACTGCGGCACTCGGCGTGGCGCAGACCGCACAGGTGCTGCGGCTGGTGCGCCGGCTCGCCGACAACGGCCTGGGCGTGATCCTGATCAGCCACAACCTCAACGACGTCTTCCAGGTCGCCGACGACATCGCCGTGCTCTACCTCGGCAAGATGGTCGAGCAGGTCCGGCGCGAGGACGTGACGTCCAACCAGGTGGTCGAGCTGATCACCGGTGGCCGCAGCGGAGACCTCGGCATGGCCGAGGAGGGCTCCGACCAGGAGGGGGAGGACGCATGAGCGCCGTCGACAGCACCGCGGCCGAGCACGACCGCTCGACCATCCGGGGCATCTTCCACGACTACCTCGTCAAGGTGCGCGGCGGCGACGTCGGCTCCCTGCCGGCGGTGATGGGGCTGATCGCCCTGGTCGTCGTGTTCTCGATCCTGCGGCCCGACACCTTCACCGGACCGCTCAACTTCGCCAACCTGATCGGCCAGGGCGCCGGCATCATCGTGCTGGCCATGGGCCTGGTGTTCGTCCTGCTGCTCGGCGAGATCGACCTGTCGGCCGGCTACACCGGCGGCACCGCCGCGGCGATGATGGGCGTGGTCATGACCCGCCAGGGCTGGCCGTTCGTGCCGTCGCTCATCGTGTGCCTGCTCACCGGCACCGTCATCGGCCTCACCATTGGGCTCCTCGTCGCGCGGCTCGGCGTGCCGTCGTTCGTCGTGACGCTGGCCTACTTCCTGGGCCTCCAGGGCGTCATGCTGGTGATCATCGGCGAGGGCGGCACCATCCCCTACCGCAACGACATCGCGCTGGCGCTCAGCAACAAGAACATGCCCGTGTGGCTCGGCTGGGCGCTGCTCGTCGTGTTCCTCGGCGGGTACGCCGTGGTGACCTGGCTCAGCAACAGCCGGCGCCGGGCCCGCGGGCTCACCAGCCAGCCGATCCTGCTCTGGGCGCTCAAGCTGGGCGCGCTGTCCGTGGTCTCGATCGCCGTGGTCGGCTACCTCTCCATCGAGCGGGCGGTCAACCCCAACATCACCTCGATCAAGGGCGTGCCCATCGTGCTGGCCCTGATCGTCGGGCTGGTCGTGGTGCTCACCTTCTTCCTCACCAAGACGGCGTGGGGCCGGCACATCTACGCCGTCGGCGGCAACGCCGAGGCCGCGCGACGCGCCGGCATCAACGTCCAGATGGTCAGGATCTCGGCGTTCATGGTGTGCTCGACGATCGCCGCGTTCGCGGGTCTGCTGCTCGCCAGCCGCACCAACTCGGTCTCGCCCAACACCGGTGGCGACGTCACGCTGCTGCTGGCGGTCGGCGCGGCCGTCATCGGCGGCACCAGCCTGTTCGGCGGCAAGGGCCGCGCCGTGGACGCGGTCATCGGCGGTCTCGCGCTCGCGGTCATCAACAACGGCATGGTGCTGCTCAACCAGTCCGCCGGTCGGGTGTTCATCATCACCGGCCTGGTCCTGCTCGTCGCCGCGAGCGTCGACGCGATCAGCCGGAGGCAGGCGACCGCATCGGGACGGGCCTAGCCGGGTGGCCAAGAAGCGCACGGGCATCGGGCAGGAGGAGCTGCGCCGCAACAACATGAGCCAGCTCCTCTCCCGAGTGCACCTCTCGGGGCCGACCACCCGTGCGGCGCTCACCCAGGAGCTCGGGCTCAACCGCAGCACCATCGGCGACCTGTCGACGGCGCTGGAGGAGCTGGGGCTGATCTCGGAGGACGCGCCGGTCGGCGAGGGGCGCTCGGGTCGCCCCTCGCTGGTCGTCGCCCCGCGCGAGGACAACGCCGTCGTCGCCGTCGACATCGGGGTCGACCGGATCGTGGTGGCGCTGGTGGCGCTGGGGGGCGCCACGCTGGAGCGGCGCCAGCGACCCCACCAGCGGGGCGAGCACGACGTCGTCCACGTCGTCGAGTCGGTCGCGCAGATGGTGGCCGACGTACGCTCGGCCCGGCCGGAGGTCCGCTCCCACGGCGTCGGTGTCTCGGTTCCTGGTGCCGTGCGCGCGGGCGACGGGCTGGTCCGCTTCGCGCCCAACCTGGGCTGGGTGGAGGAGCCGTTCACCGCCATCCTCGGTGAGCGGCTCGGGCTGCCGGTGTCCGCCGGCAACGACGCCGACCTCGGCGCGCTCGCCGAGCACCTCCGCGGGGTCGCCGTGGGGCGCGACAATGTGGCCTACCTCAGCGGCAGCGTCGGCGTCGGCGGCGGCTTCCTGGTGGGCGGCGTCCCGCTCGCCGGCGCCAGCGGGTACGCCGGCGAGGTCGGTCACCTGCAGGTCGACAGCGCGGGCACGCGCTGCCGCTGCGGCAACACCGGCTGCTGGGAGACCAAGGTCGGCGAGAACGAGCTGCTCACCCTCGCGGGCCGCCTTCCGGGCGGGGGGCCCGAGGCGGTCGCCGAGGTGATCGCGGCCGCCGCCGCGGGGGAGGAGCGCGCCGGCGCCGCCCTCGACGAGGTCGCCGACTGGACCGGCGTCGGGCTGCGCGCCGTCATCAACCTGTTCAACCCCGAGGTCATCGTGCTGGGCGGTCACCTGGCCGAGGTCTTCGAGGCCCGCGAGCAGCGGATCAACGACGTGCTCGACCGCTGGACCCTGATGACCCCGCGCAGCGAGGTGCTGATCACCGCCTCCCCGCTGCACGGCGACGCGCCCCTGGTCGGCGCCGCCGAGCTGGCCTTCACCCCGCTGCTCGCCAACCCCGCCTCCGTCCGGCCCGCCGAGGCGGCCCTCGCCTGACCCGGCCCGAGGGGCCGGTAGCCTGGCGCCGCCATGCTCGAACCGTTCCGCGCCTTCTGGACCAAGGTCATCGCCGCGCCCATCGCGCGCCTGCTGCTGCGGATGGGGGTGAGCCCCGACGCCGTGACCCTGGTGGGCACGCTCGGCCTGTCCGCCGCGGCGCTCTTCTTCTTCCCGCAGGGCCGGTTCCTCGTCGGTGTCCTGGTGATCACGCTGTTCGTGTTCAGCGACCTCGTCGACGGCCACATGGCCCGGGAGTCGGGTCGGGTGAGCCCGTTCGGGGCGTTCTTCGACTCGACCCTCGACCGTCTCGGCGACGCCGCGATCTTCACCGGCCTCGCGCTGTGGTTCGCCTGGGACGGCGACAGCCGCCTCTACCTCGTGCTCTCGCTGGTGTGCCTGGTGATGGGCAACGTGACGTCGTACGCCCGGGCCCGCGCGGAGGCGCTCGGCTACGAGGCCAAGGTCGGCATCGCCGAGCGCGCCGACCGGCTGGTGGCCATCCTGGTGATGACCGGCCTGAGCGGGCTGTTCGGGCTGCCGATCCTGATCGAGATCGCCCTGTGGGTGCTTGCCGTCGCCAGCACGGTGACGGTCGCCCAGCGCATCTGGGTCGTCCGCCGTCAGGCCCAGGCCGCGGCCGCCTCCTGAGGGTCGTCCGGCACCATCCAGACGACCCCGCACACGCCCTCCGACAGCGCTCCTCAGGGAGGCCCCGAGGGCGGCCCCCAGGTCGGCACCGCCCGCGTGAAGCGCGGCATGGCGGAGATGCTCAAGGGCGGCGTGATCATGGACGTGGTCACCCCCGAGCAGGCCAAGATCGCCGAGGACGCCGGCGCCGTCGCGGTGATGGCTCTCGAGCGCGTGCCCGCCGACATCCGCGCCCAGGGCGGCGTCTCCCGGATGAGCGACCCCGACATGATCGACGGCATCATCGAGGCGGTCTCGATCCCGGTGATGGCCAAGGCGCGGATCGGCCACTTCGCCGAGGCGCAGGTGCTGCAGAGCCTCGGCGTCGACTACATCGACGAGTCCGAGGTGCTCACGCCCGCCGACTACGCCCACCACATCGACAAGTGGGGCTTCACCGTGCCCTTCGTGTGCGGGGCCACCAACCTCGGCGAGGCGCTGCGCCGGATCACCGAGGGCGCGGCGATGATCCGCTCCAAGGGCGAGGCCGGCACCGGCGACGTCTCCAACGCGGTCACCCACATGCGCACGATCCGCGGCGAGCTGCGCCGGCTGGCGGGCCTGCCCGACGACGAGCTCTACGTCGCGGCCAAGGAGCTGCAGGCGCCCTACGAGCTGGTCAAGGAGGTCGCCGAGGCCGGCAAGCTGCCGGTGGTGCTCTTCACCGCGGGCGGCATCGCCACCCCCGCCGACGCGGCGATGATGATGCAGCTCGGCGCCGAGGGCGTGTTCGTCGGCTCCGGCATCTTCAAGTCCGGCAACCCCGGGCAGCGCGCCGAGGCGATCGTCAAGGCCACCACGTTCTTCGACGACCCCGACGTGGTCGCGAAGGTCAGCCGCGGCCTCGGCGAGGCCATGGTCGGCATCAACGTGGAGGAGATCCCGCAGCCGCACCGGCTCGCCGAGCGTGGGTGGTGACCGGGTCGACCGGTCGCGGCCGGCCCACGGTCGGCGTCTTCGCGCTGCAGGGTGACGTCCGTGAGCACCTCCAGGCGCTGACCGCGGTCGGCGCCGACGCGGTCGGCGTACGCCGTCCGACCGAGCTCGACCGCTGCGACGCGCTCGTCCTCCCCGGCGGGGAGTCGACGACGATGGCCAAGCTGGCGCGCACCTTCGAGCTGCTCGAGCCGCTGCGCGACCGGGTCAAGACCGGCATGCCGACCTTCGGCACCTGTGCCGGCATGATCCTGCTCGCCGACCGGATCGAGGACGGCGCGGTCGGGCAGGAGACCGTCGGCGGGCTGGACATCACCGTGCGCCGCAACGCCTTCGGGCGGCAGGTCGACTCCTTCGAGGGCGACCTCGACTTCGCCGGGCTCGCCGAGCCCGTGCACGCGATCTTCATCCGCGCCCCCTGGGTGGAGCAGGTCGGCGCCGGCGTCGAGGTGCTGGCCCGGGTCGGAAGCGCTGGTCACCTCGACGGCCGATCCGCCGACCGTCGCGCCGTGGGTAGGATCGTCGCGGTCCGGCAGGGCCACCTGATGGCGACGTCGTTCCACCCCGAGGTGGGCGGCGACACCCGCGTCCACGCGCAGTTCGTGGACCTCGTCCGCCGCAGCTGAGAGCCCGCCGCGCCACCCGACGCACGCACAAGAAGAGGACGCAGCATGTCTGGCCACTCCAAGTGGGCGACCACCAAGCACAAGAAGGCCGTGATCGACGCGCGGCGCGGCAAGCTGTTCGCCAAGCTGATCAAGAACATCGAGGTCGCCGCGAAGATGGGCGGCGGCGACCCCGCCGGCAACCCGACGCTCTACGACGCGATCCAGAAGGCCAAGAAGTCCTCGGTCCCCAACGACAACATCGACCGCGCCGTCAAGCGCGGCTCGGGCGCGGAGGCCGGGGGAGCGGACTACCAGACGATCATGTACGAGGGCTACGGCCCCGCCGGCGTCGCGATGCTGATCGAGTGCCTCACCGACAACCGCAACCGCGCCGCCATGGAGGTCCGCACCGCCACCACCCGCAACGGCGGCACGCTGGCCGACCCGGGGTCGGTGGCCTTCCTGTTCAACCGCAAGGGCGTCGTGATCGTGCCCAAGTCGCAGGAGGGCAAGGAGGTCTCCGACGACGACGTGCTCGAGGCGACGCTCGACGCCGGTGCCGAGGAGGTCAACGACCTGGGCGAGGCGTTCGAGGTGATCTCCGAGGCCTCCGACCTGGTCGGCGTACGCTCGGCGCTGCAGGACGCCGGGCTCGACTACGACTCCGCGGAGGCGGAGTTCGTCCCCGACATGCAGGTCACCCTCGACGCCGACGCCGCCGGCAAGTTCACCCGCCTCGTCGACGCCCTCGAGGACTGCGACGACGTCCAGAACGTCTTCACCAACGCCGACATCCCCGACGACGTGATGGCCGCCCTCGACGCCTGAGGCATCCCCCGCGTGTCGTACGCCGACCGGGGAGGCCCGCCGGTTAGCGTGGGCTCCCGAACACACGTTCGGACGGGCGGTCGCTGATCCGCTCACCGAACGAGGCGACCAGGCGACGACGGGAGAGACGCGTGCGGGTGCTCGGCATCGACCCGGGGCTGACCCGGTGCGGACTCGGCGTGGTCGAGGGCTCGGTCGGCAGGCCGCTGACGCTCGTCGACGTCAACGTGCTCCGCACCAGCGCCGACCGGCCGGTGGCCGAGCGGCTGGTCACCATCGAGCGGGGCGTCGACGCCTGGCTCGACGAGTTCGAGCCCGACGCGGTGGCCGTCGAGCGGGTCTTCGCGCGCTCCGACTCCAGCACCATCATGGGCACCGCCCAGGCCAGCGGCATCGCGATGGTGGCGGCCGCGCGCCGCGGCATCCCGCTGGCGCTGCACACCCCGAGCGAGGTCAAGGCCGCGGTCTCCGGCAGCGGCCGGGCCGCCAAGGCCCAGGTGGGGGCGATGGTGGCCCGCATCCTGCGCCTCGACGCGCCCCCCAAGCCGGCCGACGCCGCCGACGCGCTGGCGCTGGCCATCACCCACATCTGGCGCGGCGGCGCCCAAGCGCGGCTCGACGAGGCCGTGGCCAAGGCCCAGCAGCGCCTCACCGCCGCGGGAGGACCCCGATGATCGCCTTCGTCCAGGGTCGGGTGGCGGCCGTGACGCTCACCAGCGCCGTCGTCGAGGTGGGCGGCGTCGGCATCGAGCTCCAGTGCACGCCCGGCACCCTCGCCACGCTGCGCACCGGCCAGGCGGCCACCCTCCCCACCAGCATGGTGGTCCGCGAGGACTCCCTGACGCTGTTCGGGTTCCTCGACGACGACGAGAAGGGGCTCTTCGAGCTGCTCCAGACCGCCTCCGGCGTCGGCCCCAAGGTCGCCCAGTCGATGCTGGCGGTGCTGCCGCCCGACGACCTGCGCACCGCCGTCGCGAGCGAGGACGTCAAGACGCTCACCCGGGTCCCGGGCATCGGCCAGAAGGGCGCCCAGCGGATCATCCTCGAGCTCAAGGACCGGATCGGCGCGCCCGCCTCCCGCCAGCACGCCGGCGGCCCGGTGGGCGCCGACGAGGGCTGGCGCGACCAGGTGCGCCAGGGCCTGGTCGGGCTCGGCTGGTCGGCCAAGGAGGCCGACAAGGCGGTCGACACCGTCGCCCCCGAGGCCGGCGACCGGCCCGACGTCGGCGCGCTGCTGCGGGCCGCCCTCCGCACGCTGAGCAAGGCCTGAGGCGGTGGCCGACGCGATGCACGACGACGAGCTCGAGGCGCTGGAGGAGACCCACCTCCGGTCGCTGACCGCCGCCGAGGCCGAGGGTGACGAGCGCACCATCGAGGCGGCGCTGCGCCCGCGCAGCCTCGACGAGGTGGTCGGCCAGGGGCGGGTGCGGGCCCAGCTGGGCCTGGTCCTCGAGGCCGCCCGGCAGCGTCAGCGTCCGCCCGACCATGTGCTGCTCTCCGGCCCGCCCGGACTGGGCAAGACCACGCTGGCGATGATCATCGCCCACGAGATGAGCGTCCCGCTGCGGTTGACCAGCGGCCCCGCCATCACCCACGCCGGCGACCTGGCCGCCATCCTCTCCGGCCTCAACGAGGGCGACGTCCTTTTCGTCGACGAGATCCACCGGATGTCGCGGCCGGCCGAGGAGATGCTCTACATGGCGATGGAGGACTTCCGCGTCGACGTGGTGATCGGCAAGGGCCCGGGCGCCACCGCGATCCCGCTGGAGATCCCGCCGTTCACGCTGGTGGGCGCCACCACCCGAGCGGGGCTGCTGCCGGGGCCGCTGCGCGACCGCTTCGGCTTCACCGCCCACCTGGAGTTCTACGAGCCCGGTGAGCTCGACGAGATCGTCCACCGCTCGGCCCAGCTGCTCGGCATCGAGGTGCTCGACGAGGGCACCTCCGAGATCGCCTCGCGCTCCCGCGGCACCCCTCGCATCGCCAACCGCCTGCTGCGCCGGGTCCGCGACTACGCGCAGGTGCGGGCCGACGGCGTCGTCTCGCTGCCCGTCGCCCAGGCGGCGCTCGACCTCTACGAGGTCGACGAGTCGGGGCTCGACCGGCTCGACCGGGCGGTCATCGACGTCCTGTGCCGTCGCTTCGGCGGTGGTCCGGTCGGCCTCTCCACCCTCGCCGTCGCCGTCGGCGAGGAGCGCGAGACGGTCGAGGAGGTGGCCGAGCCGTTCCTGGTCCGCCACGGCTTCCTGGCCCGTACGCCGCGCGGCCGGGTCGCCACGCCCGCGGCCTGGCGTCACCTCGGCCTGAGCGTGCCGGCGGCCGCCCAGGTCGCCGACGCCTCGCTGTTCGACGACGACACCGACTGACCCGCTTCCCAGGGCCCCGGCAGCGGCCTGACCCGCCGGGGCGACACGGAATCTGCGCTCACGGGAACCCACGGCTACACTTCACCGTTGGTCGTGCCGAGGCTCGCATCGCCGAGCCCGCCCGGCCGGGTCGTCCCCATCGTCGCTGAGAGGTTGTGTCGTCTTGCCAGAGCTTGTCCAGCTCTTGCCGCTCATCGGGGTCATCGTCCTGATCTACCTGCTGATGATCCGTCCGGCGGCTCGTCGCAACCGTGAGCTGGCCGCTCTCCAGAGCGCCCTCACCGCGGGCGACCGGGTGATGCTGACCTCGGGCTTCTTCGCCACCGTCCGCGCGCTCGACGACGACCAGATCCAGGTCGAGCTCGCCGAGGGCGTCGTGGTGACCGTGGCGCGCGGCGCCGTGGCCCGCGTGGTCGAGCCGACGGTCCACGACCCCGCCGACGGCGACGGTCCGGCCGGCGCACCCGAGCCCGGTCAGGAGAGCTGACCCGATGGCCGCCCACCGCTACCGCCCGGGTCGCACCCTGGCGATGTTCTTCCTCGGCCTCGTGGTGGCCTACGGCCTGGTCGCCCTCGCCGGCAACTGGAAGCCCGCCCTGGGCCTCGACCTGCAGGGCGGCACCCGCATCCAACTGACGGCCAAGGGCGACGTCACGCCCGAGAGCCTCACCCAGGCCGCCGAGATCATCGACTCCCGCGTCAACGGCAGCGGCGTCAGCGAGGCCGAGGTCACCACGGCCGACAACCAGTACGTCATCGTCGAGATCCCCGGCGACTCGCGGGCCGACCTGGTCGACCTGGTGTCGCGCCAGGCACAGCTGCGGTTCCGGATCGTGGCGGAGGTGGCCTCCGGCGCCTCCGGCGACGCGGGCGACAGCGGCACCCAGTCGCCCGGCTCGGGAGTGCTGCTGCCGACCGAGGAGCCCAGCGCTGACTCCGGCGACGGGGCCGACCCCGGTGACGGCGCCAGCCCCACGGCCAGCCCCGCCGGTCGGGCGCCGTACGCCGCCACCGCGACGGACGAGCCCAGTGACCAGCCCGGCGACCAGCCGGGCGAGGGCGACGGCCAGGAGATCCCCGACGGCCCGGTGCCGATCGACCAGCCCCTGGAGTGGTCGCAGAACCCCGGTGACGCCTGGCTGCAGGAGTTCGCCGACTTCAGCTGCCCCGGCCCCGACGCGGCCGTCGACGTGGTCGACGACCCCGACAAGCCCCTGGTCACCTGCGACGGCAACGGCAACAAGTACCTCCTCTCGGTCGCCATGATCGAGGGCACCCAGCTCGACTCCGCCGACGCCGGCGCGCCCAACCAGCAGAGCGTTGAGTGGGTCGTCCAGCTCGACTTCGACGGCGAGGCGACCACGACGTTCGCCGAGATCTCGCGCCAGCTGGTCGGCACCGAGCGGCTGTTCGCGATCGTCCTCGACGGCCAGGTGATCTCCGCTCCGACGATGAACGGCCTGATCACCAACGGCCAGGCCGAGATCAGCGGCGGGTTCACCCAGGCCGAGGCCCAGGACCTCGCCACCAGCCTCAAGTTCGGCGCGTTGCCCGTGGCGTTCGACGACCCGACCTTCGAGACCGTCGGTCCCACGCTCGCGGGCAACCAGCTCCAGGCGGGCATCACCGCGGGCCTGATCGGTCTGGCGCTGGTGATGCTCTACTGCCTGGTCTACTACCGCGGCCTCGGCATGGTGGTCATCGCCTCCCTGGTGATCGCGGCCGCCCTCACCTACGCCATGGTGATGCTGCTCAGCGAGACTGCCGGCTTCACGCTCACGCTGCCCGGCATCGCCGGCCTGATCGTCGCCGTCGGCATCACCGCCGACTCCTTCATCGTCTACTTCGAGCGCATCCGCGACGAGATGCGCGACGGCAAGTCGATGCGGGTCGCCGTCGAGTCCGGCTGGAAGCGCGCGCGCAACACCTGCCTCGCGGCCGACGCCGTGTCGCTGCTGGCGGCGATCGTGCTCTACATCGCGGCCATCGGCGTCGTGAAGGGCTTCGCGTTCGCGCTCGGCCTGACCACGCTGATCGACCTCGTGGTGTTCTTCTGGTTCACCCACCCGCTGGTCTCGTGGCTGGCGCGGTTCCCGTTCTTCAACAAGGGCCACAAGCTGTCCGGTCTCGACGCCGAGAACCTCGGGCTCGAGCGGCTGCCGGCAGGAGGGAGGGCCTGATGAGCAGATTCTCCCGGTGGGGCGGCGAGCTCTACACAGGCGACCGGTCGATCGACTTCGTCGGTCGTCGCTGGCTCTGGTACGCCATCTCCGCAGTCATCGTGGTCGGGGCGGCGATCGGCCTGCAGGCCAAGCCGCTCGACTTCAGCATCGAGTTCGTCGGCGGGGCGCAGTTCAAGGTCACGCTGCCGGCCGACGAGGTCACCCAGGACAACGCCGACCGGCTCGGCGAGACGGTCGCCGCCACCGGCATCGACGCCGCCGCGTCGCCGGTGACGGCGACGTCCGGCGACAGCGCGATCGACGTCCAGACCCTCCCGCTCACCTCGGCCGAGAGCCGGCAGGTGGTCGAGGCGATCGCCACCGAGTTCGGCGTCGACGCCCAGCAGGACATCAACCAGTCCGAGGTCGGACCCAGCTGGGGCGAGACCGTGGCCAAACGGTCGCTGGTCGGCCTGGCGGTGTTCCTGGTGCTGGTCGCACTCCTGATCGCGGTCTACTTCCGCGAGTGGAAGATGTCGGTGGCCGCGCTGGTGGCGCTGCTCCACGACCTGATCATCACCATCGGCATCTACGCCTGGTCCGGCTTCGAGGTGAGCCCGGCCACCGTCACCGGCGTGCTGACGATCCTCGGCTTCTCGCTCTACGACACCGTCGTCGTCTTCGACAAGGTGCGCGAGAAC
The DNA here is from genome assembly GCA_030432975.1 of Actinomycetes bacterium. Lineage (GTDB taxonomy): Bacteria > Actinomycetota > Actinomycetes > Propionibacteriales > Nocardioidaceae > Nocardioides. Next base: position 1,567 of record JAUILS010000042.1, on the reverse strand, counting down.
ACCAAGGAGCGGCGCAAGACCCACCGCACCTACGCCGAGGCGGCCAACCTGGCGGTCAACCAGACCCTGGTCCGGTCGATCAACACCTCCGTGGTGGCGCTGCTGCCCGTCGGCGCGATCCTCTACGTCAGCGTCGTGCAGCTCGGCTCCGGCTCCCTGAAGGACCTCGCGCTCGCGCTGTTCGTCGGCATGGCCGCCGGCACCTACTCCTCGATCTTCGTGGCGACGCCGCTGCTGGCGCACCTGAAGGGCATGGAGAAGCCGGTCCAGGAGGCCGACCGCCGCGCCAAGGCCCGCAAGAGGCACCAGGCCGACCGCTACGCGCAGGTGCCGGCGTTCGCCGAGGACATGCCGATGTACGACGACCCGGACGCCGCGCGGGCCGGTCGCGGCGCCGTCGCCGCGGGCACCCTCCTCGAGGGCGACCTCGACGACGAGACCGGCGACGAGGGCGACGAGGGCGACGACCAGCCGACCCGCTCCCAGCCCGCGATGGGCAAGGGCCGGGTGGCTCCGCAGCCGCGCGGAGAGGTCCGGCAGAGCGGCTCGGCCGGCCGCGCCCAGCCCTCCCGGGAGTCGCGCGCCAAGCGGGGCAAGAAGTGAGCGCCGACGCGACGGTGGCGGCGGCCGCGGAGGCGATGGGCAGGCTCGTCATCGACGTGCCCGACTTCCCCGAGCCGGGGATCTTGTTCAAGGACATCAGCCCGGTGCTCGCCGACCACGACGCCTTCACGGCGATCGTGGAGGCCCTCGCGTCGGCCGGCCGCGACGACAGCGGGGCCACCGTCGTCGACAAGGTGGTGGGCATGGAGTCCCGGGGGTTCATCCTGGGCGCCCCCGTCGCGCTGGCGCTCGGGGTCGGCTTCGTGCCGGTCCGCAAGGAGGGCAAGCTGCCGCGGGAGACCTACGCCGTCTCCTACGACCTGGAGTACGGCCAGGCGACCCTGGAGATCCACACCGACGCCATCGAGGCGGGCGAGCGGGTGCTGCTGGTCGACGACGTGCTGGCCACCGGCGGCACCGTCGCCGCCACCCGCCGGCTGGTCGAGCGGTGCGGCGGCGTCAACCACGCCGTGTCGGTGCTGATGGAGCTCGGCGCCCTCCCGGGCCGCGACGCCGTCGGCGAGCTGCCGCTGACGGTGCTGGCGACCGTCTGACCGCCCGGGAACCCTCCGCGGCCGACCCCTAGAATGGGTCAATGACCGAGGAACCGGCCGTCGAGGCCCCGCGCGAGCGGGTCTCCGAGCCTGTCCTCACCCCGCGCGGCATGCGCGCCCGCCTCGCGCGGATCGGCACCCGCGGCCCCGAGCGCAACCCGGTCCTCGACTCGCTGTTCAACGCCGTCCGCGCCAACCATCCCAAGGCCGACCTGGCGCTGCTCGAGCGGGCCTACGCCACCGCCGAGCGCCACCACCGCGGCCAGATGCGCAAGAGCGGCGACCCCTACATCACCCACCCGCTCGCCGTCACCACGATCCTCGCCGACATCGGCATGACCGAGCCGACGCTGGTCGCGGCGCTGCTCCACGACGCCGTCGAGGACACGCCCTACACCCTCGAGGAGCTC
>JAUILS010000289.1 GCA_030432975.1 Actinomycetes bacterium | reverse complement strand
CCTGCGCGAGGTCGAGCAGGCCGGCGGGCACGCTCGCCGACGTCGCCGACCCCGTGGTGGCGTCCGCGGCCACCGTCGTGCAGTCCGCATCGGCGGCGCGGGCCGGACCGGCAGATCCCGTCACGACCGCCCCCGCGGCCGCGGCCAGCGCGAGCGCCCCCGCCAGACCCGGCCCGACCCCGACGCCGCCTCGACGGCTCAGCCGCACGCCGAGCCGCCCTCGGGGTCGGGCGGGCAGAGCGCGGCCTCCTGGGAGAGCACGACGCCGGGCTCGAGGAGCGCCAGCCAGCTGTCGGGCACCACGGGCACCGGGGTGTCGGCATAGCCGAGCAGGGCGACGACCTCGGGCCCGTCGAGCGGGTAGGCGCGCCCCAGCCGGTCGACCAGGAAGCGGCTCTCGCTGGTGGCTCGCCCCCAGTCTCCCGACGCGACCACGGCGCCTCGCCCGGGCTCCACCGTCACGGCACGGCGTCCGGCGGCCACGTCGGCGGAGGCGACCGACTCACCCGGGTCGCCGACCAGGACGGCGGTGGGCGCGCTGCCGGCCGTCGCGACCAGCTGCACGCAGCTCTCGCCCGTCACCGGCTCGACGGCCTGGGTCGGCCAGCCGGCGGCCGCGAACGGAGGCGCGAGATAGCGGCGGTCGGGCAGCGACTCCATCGACCGCACTCGCGGGGTGCGCGGCGGCGGCAGGTTGGCATAGACGGCCGCCGCGAACGCGTCGAGCGGGGCGGGCCCGTCGACGAGCAGCACGAAGTCCTGCCCCGGCGCCTGCACCAGGTCCCCCACCCGGGCACCCGGATAGACGTCGGACTCGTAGTCGACCGGCCGGCCCGCGTCGTCGATCCGCGCGCTCTCCCAGCCCAACGGGCCGCCGGGCGGGACCAGCGCCAGCCACTGCGGCGACACGGTCGTAGCCTGGGCACCGATCGGGAGGCCGAGCGTGCTGAGCATCTTGTCGCGCGAGGCCCCCTGCCCGGGCAGCGCGTAGCGCCGCGCCGTCCCCTCGCCGGCGCCCTCGGCGGCGACCAGGAAGTAGGCCCCCGACTCGTCGTCGCGGACCACCACGGCTCCTCCGGGCCGCGCGACCACCGGCGGGTCGCCGAGCAGCGAGAGCCGCACCCCCGACGTCGCTGAGGTGCAGGCCGTCCACCCCGACCCGACCACCAGCTCGGGCGACGGGAGCGTCGGCGGGGAGCCCACGATCCCGAGCGTCTCGCCGAGCTCCTGCTCCCGGATCACGTCGTCGGGGACCAGCCGCGGCTCCCGGGCGGCGTCGCCGAGGATGAGCCGGGCCGAGGTGCTGTTGATGACGGGGTGGAGCACCACCGGGTCGCCGGCCTCGGTGATGACGTAGAGCGTGCCCTCCTGGGAGATCACCAGGCCCGGCTGCTGCCAGTCGTCGGCCACCCGCGGCGAGAAGATGCCCGCGATGAGAGCCCCGGCCACCAGCAGGACCGACAGCGCGAGCCCGCCGACCAGCGCCCGTCCGGGCCGCACCGGCTCGACCTCACGGCCACCGGGTGCCCCCGAGACGAACGCCGTGACCAGGCGCCGACGCGAGAAGGCGTGGGCCTCGACCAGGTCACGCTTGGTGGCCATCGACGCTCACCCGCGGACGGCGGCGACGACGCCCGCCGCGACGAGGAGCGTGGGCAGCAGCGCCAGCAGCGCCACCAGCTCGGCGACGTCGCCCAGCCGGCCGCCGCGCACCGACGCCGGCATCGGCACCACGGTGAGCGCCAGCAGCAGGCCACCCGTCGCGGCGAGGACCAGGGCGGTCCACGGACGCCAGTCGGGGTAGAGCCAGAGCACGGCCACGGCCACCGCGAGCAGCCCCGCGACCCCGGAGACCAGCCCGACGAGCACCGCGGAGCGGGTGCGGTACTGCCGGGTGCGGAGCAGCACGATCGCGCAGCAGAGCAGCGCGAGCACCACGCCGGAGAGGCCCAGCGACACCACCAGCGGACCGAGCAGCACCAGCAGGATGCCCACCGTCGCGGTCACCCCGACCAGCAGCTCGTGGGCCATCCGCGCGTCACCCGCCACCCGGCCGGCGTCGACCGGCTCGGGGTCGGCCACGATGTCGGCCGTGGTGTAGAGCTGCTCGACGCGAGTGGTCGTTGCGCCCAGGGCCAACCACGGGAGGACGCTGCCGGCCGCGACGACGAGCGCCAGCGTCGTCGCCAGGACGGCGCCCGCGTCGAGGCCGGCGTAGCCGATCAGCGACCCGGCCGCCACCAGCACGGCGCCCACGACCGTCGGCGGCACGGCCAGGGTCCGGCCCTCACCGAGCCCCACCAGCGCGACCAGGCCGACCAGCAGCACCCCGCCGCCCGCCGCCGCGCCGGGGACGCCCAGCAGGTCGGCCGAGGCGTCGGCACCGTCGGCGAGCAGCAGCCCGGCGACGGCGGCGTAGCCCGCCGCCATCCAGGTCAGCGCCACGGCCGCCTGCGGCTCGGCGTAGACCCGGGACAGCACCACCGCCCCGACCACCAGGGTCAGGGCGGCCAGCGCCGCGGCCACCCCCGCCAGCAGCGACCCGTGCAGGAAGAGCGCGGCGGCACCGAGGGCGAGCAGCAGCGCGGCCGCGCCCAGAGCGGTACGCCGGCCGGCCGCGGGCTCCCACGGCCGCAGGTCGCGCTCGACGACATCGGTCATCGCCTCGACGACGTCGTCGTAGACCCGCGGGCTCTCGTCGTCGACCCGGGCGGAGACGGTGAGCAGGCCGCCGTCCTCGACGCCCTGGATGATCAGCCCGCCGTCCTCCACCAGCTCCCGCCCGTCGGCGGTGACCACGCGGTAGCCGGCATAGACGGTCGACGGGTCCAGCAGCCCGACGCTGCGGGCCAGCTCGGGGAGCAGCTCGGCCAGCGGCACCGAGCCGGGCAGCACCAGGTCGACCCGGCGGGTGGCCGAGGCGACCGTCACCCGCAGCAGGCTGGAGGCCGTGGACCCCTGGCTCATCGCACTCGCTCCCGCAAACGTCATCGACCTCGGACGGACAGCGGCATCCTAATGACGCCCGCGCCCGGCTCGGGCCGCGCTCTCCCGGCCCCGGCGGCCCGCCGACCGGGCACCGTCAGTCGAGCACGCCGGGTGCGGCGCCCTCGTCGTCGACCCAGTCGTCGCCCTCGTCGTAGCGGTCGACGTCGGCCCGGCGGTCCTCGTCACGCCGACCGCGGCCGGCGCCGGCCGCCGCTGCGGCACCCCCGCGGCGCCCGCCCGGGGCGCCCGGCGAGCCCGTCGCTGCGACGGGGCGGCTGCCCGCGCCGCGCGCACCCGCGGCCCCGGAGCGGCCCGCCCCCGCCCGGCCGGCGTTCTGGCTGCCGGCGGCATAGGCCGCCCCACCCCGACCGAGGGTCGAGGCCGCACCGCTGCGCGTCGAGCCGCCGATGGTCCGCGACCCTCCCGCTCCCGCGGCCCCCGCGACCGCGGCACCGCCGGAGGGC
>JAUILS010000041.1 GCA_030432975.1 Actinomycetes bacterium | reverse complement strand
CGTGGCGGACGACGTCGCGCGGGGGCACGATCTCGCCCGCGACCAGGTTGTCGGTGACGTCGAGCAGCCCGCTGATGAACGTCGTGTAGCAGGCGATCCCCTCGGCCATCCAGGCGTCGCGGTCGGAGGAGTCGGGCAGCTGCTTGCAGAAGAACCCGCCCTTGGCGCCCACCGGGACGATCACGGTGTTCTTGACCATCTGCGCCTTGACCAGGCCGAGGATCTCGGTGCGGAAGTCGTCGCGGCGGTCCGACCAGCGCAGGCCTCCGCGCGCGACGGCGCCGAAGCGCAGGTGCACGCCCTCCACCCGCGGTGAGTAGACGAAGATCTCGAAGCGCGGCCGCGGCTCGGGGAGGTCGGGGATGTCGCGCGGCTCGAGCTTGAACGACATGTAGGGACGGATCGCGCCGTCCTCGGTGCGCTGGAAGTAGTTGGTGCGCAGGGTGGCGGTGACGAGGGCGAGGTAGGACCGCAGGATCCGGTCGTGGTCGAGGCTCGCGACGTCGTCCAGGGCGCGCAGGATCCGCTGCCGGATCTCCTCCTCCTTGGCCCGGCGGACCTCGGTGGGGTCCTCGCCGCCGCCGGCGACCACGATCGGGTCGAAGCGGGTCTCGAAGAGGCTGACCAGCAGCCGGGCGATGTCGACGTTGCTGCGCAGCGCCTCCTCGATGTAGTCCACCGCGAAGGGACTGTGGCCCTGCTTCATGTACTTCGCGTAGGCCCGCAGCACGGTCGCCTGCCGCCAGGTCAGGCCCGCGGCCAGCACGAGGGAGTTGAAGCCGTCGACCTCGTTGAGGCCGTCCCACACCGCGCGCAGCGCGTCCTGGAACAGCTCGCGGCTGTTGGGCGGCAGCCCGCCGGCATAGCTCAGCCCGAAGTCGTAGAGGTACGTCGGCCGCGGGAGGTTCTCGAGGTCGTAGGGCCACTCGTCGATGACCTCCACGCCCATCGACGAGAGCACCGGCAGCACCGACGACAGCGACATCGGCGACCCGATCCGATAGACCTTCAGCCGCGCCTCCCCCGGGGCCGCGTCGACGGGCTCGTAGAGCGACATGTCCAGGCCCTCGTCGCCCTCGATGGCCTCCAGCCGCCCGAGGTCGACGGCGCCGGTGCGCGGGGAGTAGTCCTCCTTGTAGGCCTCCGGGAAGGCGTCGAGGTAGAGCCGGGCCAGCCGCGCGCCGCGCTCCTCGCCGAAGTCGGTGCGCACCGCGGCGGCCATGTCGTCGCGCCACGACCGCGCCGCCTCGGCGAGCTTGCGCTCGAGCTCGGACAGGTCGAACTCCGGGATGATGCGGCCGCGCGTGGGGCGGACCACGAAGTGCACCTGCGCGAGGTAGGACTCGTTGACCCGCGCGGTGAACTCCACGCTGTCGGCGCCCAGCTCCTCGCGCAGGATCTGCTGCAGCTTCTGCCGGACCGTCGTGTTGTAGCGGTCGCGCGGGAGGTAGACCAGGCAGGAGACGTAGCGGCCGTAGGTGTCGCGGCGGGTGAAGAGCCGCAGCTGCCGGCGCTCGCGGGTGAGCATCGCGGCCTCGGCGATCGGGGCCAGCTCCTCGGTGGGGGTGTGGAACAGCTCGTCACGCGGGTAGTTCTCCAGCACGTTGAGCAGCGACTTGCCCGCGTGGCTGCGCGGGTCGACCCCGGCCTGGTCGATGACGGCCGCGACCTTCTCGCGCAGCAGCGGGATGCGCTGCACGGACTCGGTGTAGGTCGCCGCCGAGAACAGCCCGAGGAAGCGGCGCTCCCCGACGACCTCGCCGGTCTCGTCGAAGGACTTGATGCCGACGTAGTCGAGGTAGGCCGACCGGTGCACCGTCGCCTTGGAGTTGGCCTTGGCCAGCACCAGCAGCTTCTTCTCCTTGGCCCGCTCGCGGACCGGGCCGGGGAGCTTCTGGAACGCCGAGGACTGCATCTGGTCGCCGCGCAGGATCCCGAGACCGGTGGCCGGCAGGGCGTGCAGCGACAGGTCCTCCTCCTCGCCCTCCAGCTGGTACTCGCGGTAGCCGAGGAACGCGAAGTGGTCGTCGGCCAGCCAGCGCAGCAGCTCGATGCCCTGGTCGACCTCCTCGGTGGACAGGCCCGCCGGCGGCTGCTCCTCGAGCTCGCCGACGATGTCGAGGAGACGGCCCTGCATCCGCGGCCAGTCCTCCACGGCGTCGCGCACGTCGCGCAGCACCCCCTGGAGCGCCGCGTCGACGGCCGCGAGGTCCTCCTCGCCGCTGATCCGGTCGATCTCGACGTGCATCCAGGACTCGCGGATCACCTCGTGACCGGCCTCGAGGTCCTCCTCGGTCACCCCGCGGGTGATGGGGTGCACCTGCAGCAGCTCGCCGGTGATGGTGCGCACCACCTCGAACTGCGGGTGCACCACGACGTGCACCGTGCGCTGGTCCTCGCCCAGCGCCATCGTGATCGAGTCGACCAGGAAGGGCATGTCGTCGGTGACGATCTCGACCACCGAGTGGCCGCCGGCGGTCCAGCCGTGCTCCTGCACGGTCGGCGTGAACACCCGCACCCGCGCGGTGCCCTGGGGGCGCGACGCGGCCAGCCGGAGGTGGGAGGCGAGCGCGCCGTAGAGGTCGACCTCGCCGCGGGCACAGACGTCCTCCGCGGCGACCCGGCGGTAGTAGGCGCGGAGCAGCTCGGGGGTGATCCCGGAGGGCGGGCCCCCAGAGCCGCGGCGGTGCGCGGCGATGTCGGCGGCCTTCTCGAGCAGGTCGGCCTTGGTGTCCTCGGGGGTGACTGCCACCCTCCGACACTAGGACTCCCCCGCGGCCGGGACAACAACCGGGTGGCGGCGTCGCGGGCACGGATGGGCCATCATGGGCGCATGAGGTTCGTCCACGAGATGACGTACGCCGCCACCCCCGAGGCCGTGGCCGCGATGATGGCCGACCCCGCCTTCCGGGAGGCCGTGTGCGAGCACCAGCAGGTCCTCGAGTACGCCGTCTCCGTCGACGACGCGGGCGGCGCGCTGACCGTGGCGGTCGACCAGGTGCAGGAGGCCCGCGGCCTCCCGTCGTACGCCGAGAAGTTCGTGGGCGACCGGATCGCCATCTCCCAGCGCGAGACCTGGCGCGGCCCGACCGGCGCCGACGTGGAGGTCACCGTCCCCGGCAAGCCGGTGCGGATGACCGGCACCATCGTCCTGGAGGCCGACGGCGACAGCACGGTCGAGACCGTCGCCGGCGACATCAACGTGTCGGTGCCGCTGATCGGCGGACGGATCGAGGAGCTCGTCGGCAACGTGTTCCGGCTCGCGCTCGAGGCGGAGTACGCCGTCGGGCAGCGCTGGCTTGCCGACGGCTGACCGGCGCGCCGACCGGGCGGCCCGGGGGTCGCCCTACTCGTGCGGCGCCGGCAGGTCGTCCTCGTCGTCCTCGCGCCGCCGCAGCACGATCACCACGGCGAGGATGAGGAACGGCCCGAAGGCGAGCAGCAGCGCGATCGCGCTCTCGTAGGCGTGCAGCTGGCCGAAGTGCCACAGCACCACCGCGGTCACCGCCGCGGGCACGGACGAGATCACGGCCACGCCTGTCAGTCTGCCACGCGCGGCTCAGCCCATGTGCGGGTAGCGGTAGTCGGTGGGCGGGTCGAAGGTCTCCTTGATCGACCGGGTCGAGGTCCACCGGAGCAGGTTCTGCGGGGCGCCGGCCTTGTCGTTGGTGCCCGAGGCGCGCGCCCCGCCGAACGGCTGCTGACCGACCACGGCGCCGGTCGGCTTGTCGTTGATGTAGAAGTTGCCGGCCGCGAAGCGCAGCTCCCGCTGCGCCCAGTCGATGACCCGTCGGTCACGGGCGATGATCGCGCCGGTCAGCGCGTAGGGCGCGAAGCTCTCCATCTGCGCCACGACCTTCTCGAAGTCGCGGTCGTCGTAGACGTGGACGGTGAGGATGGGGCCGAAGTACTCGGTCGCGAACATCTCGTCGGTCGGGTCGTCGGCGAGCACCACGGTGGGCCGGACGAACCAGCCGACGGAGTCGTCGTAGGAGCCACCCGCGGCGACGGTGAGCTTGCGGCTGCGCTTGGCGCGGTCGATCGCCTTCTTCTGCTTGGCGAACGAGCGGTCGTCGATGACCGCCCCCATGAAGTGGGACAGGTCGGTGACGTCGCCCATGCTGATCGCGTCGACCTCGGCGAGGAAGCGGTCGCCCATCTTCTTCCACAGGGACTTCGGCAGGTAGGCGCGCGAGGCGGCGGAGCACTTCTGGCCCTGGTACTCGAACGCGCCGCGGATCAGCGCCACCCGCAGCACGTCGGGGTCGGCCGAGGGGTGCGCGACGACGAAGTCCTTGCCGCCGGTCTCGCCGACCAGCCGCGGGTAGGAGCGGTACGACGAGATGTTGCTGCCGACCTCCGACCAGAGGTGCTGGAAGGTGGGCGTGGAGCCGGTGAAGTGGATGCCGGCGAGGTCGGGGTGGGGCAGCGCCACCGCGGAGGTCTCGGTGCCGTGGCCGGGCAGCATGTTGATGACGCCCGGGGGCAGGCCGGCCTCCTCCAGCAGCTCCATGAGGTAGTGCGCGGAGAGCATCTGGCTGTGCGCGGGCTTCCAGAGCACGGTGTTGCCCATCAGCGCCGGCGCGGTCGGCAGGTTGCCCGCGATGGCGGTGAAGTTGAACGGCGTGACGGCGTAGACGAAGCCCTCCAGCGGGCGGTGGTCCATCCGGTTCCACACGCCGCGGCTCTGCGCCACCGGCTGCTCGGCCACGATCTGCTTGGCGAAGTGGGCGTTGAAGCGCCAGAAGTCGATGAGCTCGCACGCGGCGTCGATCTCGGCCTGCCAGGCGGTCTTGCCCTGACCCAGCATGGTCGCGGCGTTGAGCCGGGCCCGCCACGGGCCGGCGAGCAGGTCGGCCGCCTTGAGCAGCACCGCGGCCCGCTCGTCGAGCGACATCGCCCGCCAGGCCGGGGCGGCGTCGGCCGCGGCCTTGATCGCGGCCTTGGCGTCGGCCTGCGTGGAGCTGCCGATCACCCCCAGCACGTGCTCGTGGCGGTGCGGCTGGACGACCTGGATCTCCGGGCCCTTGCCGGCCACCTTGCGGCCGCCGATGGTGGAGCGGAAGGTGTGCTGCTTGGCCGCCATCCGCGCCAGCTCCGCCTCGAGCTCCGCACGCTCCGCACTGCCCGGGGCGTAGTGGAGGGTGGGCTCGTTGACCGGGGGCGGGGTCTGCGTGAGGGCGTCCATGAGGCCGATGTTGTCAGACAGCGTCGGGCCTTCCAACCCCGCCCGGCACGGCCCGGCGGCGCCGGCGCCGGGGCCTCAGAGCAGCGTCTCGATCTCCTGCGTCGCGAACCACCCGAGGTCGACCTCGGCGGCCGCCTCGGCGTCGCCCGCCACGTCGGGGGCGAGGTCGGCCGCGTCGGCGAGCACCGCCGCCAGGCCGCGCCAGGCCAGCCCGTCGGGGAGCTGCACCTGGGTGCCGGCACCGGGCTCGACGCGGTTGACGTCGGCCGCGGCGACCAGCCGGCGGGCCGGCTCGTCGGCGGGGCGGGCGGCCAGGGAGTCGTCGGCGGCGGCCATCAGGGCGGCGTACTCCCACTGCTCGTCGTCGCCGTCGGGCCACTCCTGCCGCAGCTCCTCGGTGACGGCGTGCGCGGCGAGCGGCCCCGGGAGGGCTCGCTCGGCGACCAGGCGACGCAGCTGGTCGAGGGTGAGCGGGACGTAGACCCGGGTCACCGGTCGGCCTTCTTGCGCTTGCGGCGCCCGCGGGGCGCGCGGGGCCGCGTGGTCACGGTGTCGACGAGCTCGTCGAGCGCCTCGGTGAGGCACTGCGCCAGCACGTCGACGTCGGGGAGCGCGTCGCGGTCGGCGGTGATGCCGTAGAACACCGAGCCGTCGTACGACGTCACGCCGATGGCCAGCGCGTGCCCCGGCAGCAGCGGCGGGGCGGGGTAGGTCTCCGTCATCCGCGCCCCGGCGGCGTAGAGCGGGAACTGCGGGCCGGGCACGTTGGTGACGCTGAGGTGGAAGCCCCGCCGCAGCTCGGCGGCCGCGACCCGCGACCCGAGGGCGTGGAAGGTGGTCGGGGCGAACCCGGAGATGCCCGCGAGCCGGCTGGCCGAGACCGCCCGGTCGGTCTGCGAGTGCGCCTTGAGGGAGTAGGACACCTGGTGCAGGCGCACCACCGGGCTGACCTCGCCGACGGGGAGGTCCACGAAGTGCGGAGCCACCTGGGTGCCGAGCGAGGTGGCCTCCAGCTCGTCGTCGATGACCGACATCGGCACCATCGCCTTGAGGTGGCGCAGCCCGCCCATCGACTCGGCCCGGGTCATCAGCCACCCGCGCAGCGCGCCGGTGACGGTGGCCAGGATGACGTCGTTGACCGTGCCCCCGTGGGTGTCGCGGATCCGGCGGTAGGTCGCCAGGTCGGTCTGGACGGCGACGAAGCGGCGCTGCTGCGACAGCGGCCGGGTGATCGGGGACTCCGCCACCGGCCGCCGGTTGGCCAGGGCGTTGAGGGTGGACCCGGCCTGGTGGGCCGCCCCGCCGACGGCCCGCAGCGCGGAGTCGACGTTGCTCTGCACGGTGTGCAGCACCGTGACCGGGTCGGAGACCGCGTCGGACACCGCCCCCGCCAGCAGCGCGGTGGAGCTGGGCTCGCGCCGCGGGATCCAGTCGTCGTGCATCAGCGACTTGGGCTCGGGGGAGGTGTCGAGCAGCACCTGGCCGAGATCCACGGTCTCGACGCCGTCGACGAGGATCTGGTGCGACTTCGCCAGCAGCGCCATCCGGCCGCCCTCGAGGCCCTCGACGAGGTAGACCTCCCACAGCGGCCGGTGCCGGTCGAGCGGCCGCGAGATGATCCGGGCCACCAGGTCGCGCAGCTGGTCGAGGTTGCCCGGGCGGGGCAGCGCCGACCGGCGCACGTGGTAGGCGAGGTCGAAGTCGGGGTCGTCGACCCACATCGGGTTGGCCAGCCGCCCCGGCACGGGGACGATCCGCTGGCGGTAGCGCGGCACGAAGGCGATCCGGTCGCCGATCAGGTCGACCAGCATCTGGTGGTCGAGACCCGAGTCACCGGGGTCGAAGATCTCGACCGTCGCGTTGTGCATCGGCGCCGACGGCGACTCCTCCGCCAGCAGCGCCAGGTCGCGCGGCCGCAGCCGCTCCGCCATCTCGACCCCTTCGTCTCGTGTTCGGCCCCGTGTGTCATCCTCTCAAGGGCGACGACCCCTCGCGGGGAGAGGCCCCTGGTGGGGAGAGGGTAGGCGATGAAGAGACTGGGCACGAGCCTCGCCACGGTGCTGCTGGCGGTCGGTCTGGGCACCGGGCTGGCCGGCTGTGGCGGCGACGACGGCGGCAGCGGCGACGGCGACACCGCCAACGAGCCCATCCAGATCACCTTCGAGGGCGGCGACGTGACGCCCAAGGGCGAGCGGGTGGACGTGTCCACGGGCACCGTCACCTTCGAGATCACCGCCGACGAGCCCGGCGGGGTCCACGTGCACTCGAGCCCCGAGCAGGAGTTCGACTTCGAGGCCGGCACCAACACCTACGAGGTCACGATCGACACCCCCGGCCTGGTCGAGGTCGAGTCGCACGACCCCGAGGTCGTGATCGTGCAGCTCCAGGTCCAGTGACCCTGCTGCTCCTCCGCGCCGGCACCACCGACGACCTGGTCCTCGTCCACGGCATCGGCGGCGCCCAGGACCTCCCGATCTCTCCCGCGCTGGCCATCGCCGGCGCGGTCGCCGCGCTGACCATCTCCTTCACGGTGCTCGCTGTCGCCTGGCGCACCCCGCGCTACGACGGCACGTCGGGCGAGCCCGCCCCCCGGTGGCTGGCGCGGCTGGTCGACTCCACCGGCTGGGTCGTCGCGCTGCGGGTCCTCGGGCTGGTCCTGATGGGCTACATGCTCTGGGTGACCTACCTCGGCCCGGACCTGCTGACCAACCCGGCGTTCGGGCTGTTCTACGTCGTCCTGTGGGTGGGGCTGGTGCCCGCGTCGCTGCTGCTGGGGCCGGTCTGGAAGGCGATCAGCCCGACCCGCACGATCAGCCGCGGCATCGCCGCGCTGGCCCGCACCGACCCCGAGACCGGACTGGCCGGCTATCCCGCGTGGCTGGGCTACTGGCCCGGCGCGGTCGGGCTCTTCGCGTTCGTGTGGACCGAGCTGGTGAGCCCGCACCCCGACCAGCTCGGCACGATCCGGCTCTGGATCGGGGTCTACCTCGCGGTGATGCTCGTCGGCGGCGCGCTGGCCGGCCAGCGGTTCCACGAGCACGCCGACCCGTTCGAGGTCTACTCCACGCTCGTGTCGCGGATGTCGGTCTGGGGTCGTCGTGAGGGCGAGCTGGTCGTCCGCAGCCCCCTCGCCAACCTCGCCACCACGCCCGCGCGGCCCGGCCTCGTCGCCGTGGTCGCCGTACTCTTCGGCAGCACGGCGTTCGACTCGTTCAAGGACGCTCCCTGGTGGCTGCAGCTCACCCAGGACGCCAGCTCCCCACTGCTGCTCAACAACCTCGCGCTGCTCGGGTTCTGCCTCGGCGTGGCCGGGATCTTCGTGCTCGGGACGACGGCCACCGGGGTGGGGCCGGAGACCCGGCGCCGCGACCTGCCGGGGCTCTTCGCGCACTCGGTGGTGCCGATCGTGGTGGGCTACATCGTCGCGCACTACCTGAGCTTGCTGGTGATCGGCGGCCAGACCACCCTGGTCCAGATGAGCGACCCGATGGCCGACGGCAGCAACCTCCTCGGGACCGCCGACCTCCCGGTGAGCTACTGGCTGCTCGAGCACCCCACGCTGCTGGCGAACACCAAGGTGCTGGCCGTGGTCGCCGGCCACATCCTCGGCGTGGTGGCCGCGCACGACCGGGCGATCGCCCTGCTTCCCCGGCGGCACCAGCTGACCGGCCAGCTCCCGCTGCTGTTCGCCATGGTGGCGTTCACCGTCGGCGGGCTCTATCTGCTGTTCGCCTCCTGACCCGGCGGCCTGCGGCCAGCCGCGCCCCCCGCCGGCGAGGAGCAGCCCGACTCTCGGGGACGACGGCGTCGACCAGCTCCTCGACCGAGCGCCGCAGCGCCCCGTCGCCCTGCTCCACGAGGCTGCGGCCAGCGACCAGCGCCCGGTCGACGGCGGCGCGGTCGTCGGGCAGGAAGTGCAGGCTCGCCACCCGGGCGAAACCCTCCACCATCCCCGCCACCTCGCGCTCGCTCCAACCGAGCGTCGCCCTGCTGCGGTTGACCGCGACGTGCAGCGCCCGGGCGCCGACCAGGTCGCGCAGCTCGACCAGGCCGCGGGCCAGCCGGGTGAGGCCGACCGGGTCGGCCGCCCCGACGACGACGATCTCGTCGGCCGCGTCGAGCGCCGAGAGCGTCATCGCGTTGCGGGCCGGGCGGCCGGAGAAGTCGGCGCCGCCGTCGGCCTCGAGACTGAAGCCGGTGTCGACGACCACGTGTGCCTCGGCGGCGGCGACCTCCAGGAGGTGCTCGAACGCGGTCGCCCGCACCTCGGCCCACCGGTCGGGGCGCGGCAGCCCGGTGACGACGTGGAGGCCGGGGCCGACCCGACGCTGCACCCCGGCGAACCGCTCGGCGAGCGTGCCGGCTGCGGCCAGGCGAGCGGCCGCGAGCAGGCCCGACATCTCGTCGACCACCCCCAGCTGGGTGGCGACCGCGCCGCCGTACGGGTCGGCGTCGACCAGGACCGTACGCCGGTCGCGCGCCGCCAGCACGGCCGCCATCGTCACCGCGACCGTCGTCCGCCCGGGTGCACCCTGCGGGCCCCACACCGCGACCAGGCGGCCGTCGGCGACGGGGGGCGCCTCGTCGGTCGGCTCCTCGGCGCCGTCGCCGGACCCCGTGTCCGCCGCTGCGTCGTCGGGGTCGGTCACCGCGGCGACCAGGGCGTCGAGGTCGTCGGCGGGCAGCAGGGTCGAGACGCCGGCGCGGCCGGCCCGCATCCGCAGCTCGTCGCCGGGCTCCACCGCGACCGCCACGAGTCGCACCTGGTAGCGGCGCAGCAGCTCGACCGCGGCCGCGTCGAGGCCGGGCGCCTCGGCCGCCACCACCGCGACCTGCGCCTGGCCGGCGGCCGCCGTCGCGAGCAGGTCGTCGACGTCGACACAGCGCTTGAGCACCACGACGTCACGCCGTTCGGTGAGCCGGCCGAACGCGGCGGGCTCCCAGGCGGCCCCCGAGGCGACCATCAGGACACAGCGCACCGGAGCGCTCCTCAGCCCCGGCCCACGATGGTGAGCCCCGAGTCCTCGGCCGCCGCCAGGGTCTTGCCGAGCGCGTCCTCGTCGGCCGGGCTGACCCCGAGCACGAGCTGGCGGTCGCCCGTGGCGCCGAAGCCGTCGGTGGTCGGCGGCGCCGCCAGCACCACGACGTCGCTGAGCAGCGGACGCGACACCGTCTTGCCGGAGCCGGTCTCGACCGTCACCCACACGTCGACCAGCGACCCCGGCCCGACGTCGGGTGGGACCGAGAGCCGCGGCACCGACACCGGCACGCTCAGCAGCGAGTCGCTGCCCGGGTCTCCGAGCGCGTGGGCGGGCACCAGCTCGCCCGCCGCCACCGGCCGCTGCAGCGTGTGCGGCTCCGGCAACGGCTCGTCGGCGGCGAGGTAGCGGTCGGTGTCGGCGTCGTCGAGGAAGCGCACCCGGGTCGCCACGAGATCGCTCTCGGTGAGCTGCTGGCCGACCGGCAGGTCCGCCGCCGCCGCCCAGACCACCGTCGCCTCGTCGGCCTGCGCCAGCACCCTGGCGCCGACCACCACCGAGGCCGCCACGAGCGCCACGCCCACCCACAGCCGCGGGTCGCGCCACCCCGGCGGCGTCGCGCGGAGGGCGGAAGGGGTCTCGCTGGTCCCGAGAGTGCTGGTCACGCGGCCCATCATGCGTCAGGTCGGGCCGCCGTCACACTGCGTTGTCCACAGACGGGCCCGGACTCCGTCTCCGGGGGCGCTCCCCGTGCGTCGCCGGATCGCTCTCTCGGGGGCTGCCGGGCGGGACGCCCTCCACAGCTGCGGCGCGGCCCCTGCCGCGACCCGGGCCCGAGTGCCACCATGGGGACATGGCGGACACTCCCCGGTTCCTCACGTTGGCCGACGTCGCGGAGATCCTCAACACCTCCGGCGCGCAGGTCTACGCGCTGGTCCGCCGCGGCGAGCTGCCCGCCATCAAGATCGGCGGCCGCGGCCAGTGGCGGGTGGAGGCCAGCCAGCTCGAAAGCTACATCGAGCGGATGTACGACCAGACCCGCACCTTCGTCAAGGAGCACCCCTTCGTGGAGGACGGCGAGGTCGCCGGCGAGCGCCTCGACTGAGCCACGCCTCCCGGGCGCCCACCCCCGCTCGTCGGCTGCGGCGCGAACTGTTGCTGTTTGGGTCCAAACAGCAGGATTCCGGGCCCCGGAGCTGCCGTCTTCGGACAATCGCCGGCACTCGAGATGGCCGGCGTCCCAGCGGCCCGGGCTTGGCGCGGCTGCCTAGCCTGGCCGGCATGGCGATCACCAAGGGCGACACCGTCACGTGGGAGACCTCCCAGGGGACGACGCGGGGCACGGCGCAGGAGAAGCGCACCGAGCCCTTCCAGTTCAAGAAGCAGCAGTTCAACGCCAGCGCCGACGACCCCTACTGGATCGTCGAGTCCGACAAGACCGGCGCGACCGCGGCCCACCGGGAGTCCACGCTGCGCAAGGCGTGACGCGTACGCCGGCGCGCGCGGCCCGACGGCGTACGCAAGCGCCATCTCGCGCCACACCAGCGCCGTCTCGGGGTGACCGGCCGGGTCAGCCGACCTTCGAGTCCAGCCTCACGCGGACGACCTGCTCCTGGCCGTCGCGCTCCACGGTGAGCTCGACGGTCTCGCCGGGCTGGTGGGCGCGGATCGCCACGATCAGCGCGATGCCGTCGGTGACCCGCTGCCCGTCGATCGCGGTGATCAGGTCGTCCTTGCGCAGCCCCGCCTGGGCGGCCGGCGACCCGTCGAGCACGTCGTCCACCGCGGCCCCCTCGGAGCTGTCGCCGGTGCCGGTCTGCACGGTCGCCCCGATCACCGGGTAGCGCGCCTCCCCGTCTCGGAGGATCTGCCGGCTGGTGGTGCGCACCTGCTCGATCGGGATCGCGAACCCGACGCCGATGTTGCCGGTCTCTCCCAGCCCACCCGTGGTCGCGATCGCCGAGTTGACCCCGACCACCTGTCCGGCGAGGTTGACCAGCGGCCCGCCGGAGTTGCCGGGGTTGATGGCCGCGTCGGTCTGCACCGCGTTGATGTACGACGTGTCGTCGGCCGAGCTGCCGGTCGTCACCGGCCGGTCGACGGCACTGACGATGCCGGCCGTCACCGTCGAGGTGAGTCCCAGGGGCGAGCCGATGGCCACCACGCCCTCGCCCACCCGCAGCTCCTCGGCCGAGCCGAGCGCCGCGGGCTGCAGCTTCCGCACCTCGGGTGCATACAGCACGGCCAGGTCGTAGACGGGGCTCCGGCCGACCAGCGTCGCGTCGTAGCGGTTGCCCGACTGGTCGACGATCTGCAGCCGCCCGTCGTCCGCCGCGCCGGCCACCACGTGGTTGTTGGTCACCACGTGCCCCCGCCGGTCGAGCACGAACCCGGAGCCGGTCGCGCCGGACTCGCCGCCATCGGTGGCCAGGATCTGCACCGTGCTCGGGAGCAGCTGCTCCGCCACCGCCGCGACCGAGCCGTTGTCGGCCGGCAGCGGGGCCGGCTCGTCGGGGTCGGTGCCCGCGACCACCGGGTCGGGCTCGCTGGTCAACCGGTCGTAGGCCGCGCCCCCGACGGCACCCCCGAACAGGCCGACGGCGAGCGCCAGCGCCGCGACCACCGGCCACAGCCAGCCAGGCACCCGGCCCGACGGCGGACGGGACGCCACCGGCAGCACGCCCGTGGGCGGCCAGGGACCACCCCCGGGGTGGACGTGCATCGGCGCGGTGCCCCACGCCGCCGGCTCGCCGTACGCCGGCTGGCCGAAGGCCACGTGCTCGTAGCCCGACTGCGGGTACCCCGGCTGCTCGTAGCCCGACTGCTCGTAGCCCGACTGCGGGTACCCCGGCTGCCCGGAGCCGTCCTGGTCGTACGCGGCATGGTCGTACGCGGCATGGTCGTACGCGGCATGGTCGTACCCGGCCTGCCCGTACCCCGGCCGGTCGTCCGCAGACTGCGGGTAGCCGTCCTGCTCATCCGCAGGTGGGCCCTCGACCCACTCACCCGAGGAAGGCTCCGCCGGCCGCTCGAACGCCGACCCGGGCGCCGGCTCGGGCGACGAGCTCGGCCCCGACTCCGGGGGGACCCACGGGTCGGCGGGGTCGCTCGGCCCGCCCCGCAGCGGCTGGGTCGGCTCGGTCTCGCCGTCGGCCGACCACGGGTCGTCGGGGTCGGGGATGCGCTCGGTCACTCCCCCATTGTCACTGACGCGGTGAAGCGACCAGCGGCTGACGCCTGCTGCGCTGCTGCGTGCCGGTGTCGACGACCTCCTGGCCGCCGAAGGAGACGGCGGACCGAGGGCCGACGAGCGAGGTGACCGGGGCCCGCCGGTCGGTGGCCGGCGCGGAGGCGGGGGCCGCACCCACGAGCAGCACGCCGAGCATCGCCATGCCGACCGCTCCGGAGCCCACCGCGACGCTCGCGGCGCGCGGCCGGTGCCGGCTCGAGGCCACGAGGTAGCTCTCGCCGGGAGGCAGCATCGGCGCGAGCAGCAGCGCGCCCTTGAGGCCGGACGGCGCCGGCGCCGGGTCGGCCACCAGCCTGCCGAGCTCGGCCAGGCGGGTCTTGACCCAGCCCTCGCGCTCGACCAGGTCGCGGCACAGGTGGCAGGCGTGGACGTGCTCCCAGGCGCGCTCCTCCTCGGCGGCGTCGAGCTGGCCGTCGAGCAGCGCGCTCACCCGCGGGCCGAGGTGACCGATCACCGGACGCCCTCCGCTCCGGAGGCCGCCGGGGCGACGTCGCCGTCGGCGACCGGGCCGGCGTAGCGCTCGCGACCGGCCTGCGGCTCTCGGTGCGCCAGCGCCCGGCGGAGCTGGGTGCGGCCGCGGTGGATGCGGGAGCGCACGGTGCCGAGCTTGGCGCCCAGGATCTCCGCGATCTCCTCATAGCTGAGCCCCTCGACGTCGCAGAGCACGACCGCGGCGCGGAACTCCGGGGTCAGCGACGCCAGCGCGCGCTCGACGTCGTCGTCGAAGGTGCCGTCGAGGTACGCCGCGTCGGGCGCCTGGTGGGTGCTGCGGAGCAGGCTGGCGCGCTCGTCGGAGAGCGAGTCGAAGCGGATCCGCTGCTTGCGGCGCGCCTGGTCGAGGAAGACGTTGGTGGTGATCCGGTGCAGCCAGCCCTCGAAGGTGCCGGGGGTGTAGGTGTGCAGACTCCGGAAGACTCGCACGAAGACCTCTTGGGTGAGGTCCTCGGCGTCGGCGCGGTTGCCGGTGAGGCGGTAGGCCAGCCGGTAGACGCGGTCGGAGTGGCGCTCGACGATCTCGTCCCACGTGGGCACCGTGGCGGGGTCGCCAGGGGCCGGGGACTGCTTCATCGAGGGCTCCTCGGGGGCCGGGGTCTCCGACGGCGACGGGCGTCGCGACGGGCCGAACGGGCCGAACAGGGTCGAGCCGATCAGGATCTGACCTCCTCACCGTAGGAACCGGGTCTGAGAACAACCTGTGAGCAACCCCGGGGATTCCCCAGAACCGTCCTCCCAGACACACTCTCCCGTTCGAACGCGCGAGCCCGGGTCGGGGTTCCCGACGCGGTAGGGTCGCGTCAACCGGCCCAGCCCCTCCGTGCCACCGGGGCGACCGGAGCCCACCACCGAGGAGGCCACCATCACCCCGATCTCGCCGTCCAGCTGGACCTACGCCGAGGAGTTCGTGGCCGAGGACGACGACCTGGCCGCGGCGCGGGCCCGCGCCGACGAGGTCGGCGTCACGCCGCTCGGCGCCGGGGCCGGCGCGGCGCTCGGCTTCCTGGCCTCCGTGGTCGAGGCGCGCGCGGTCGTCGAGATCGGCACCGGCACCGGCGTGTCCGGCGTGTGGCTGCTGCGGGGCATGCGCAGCGACGGCATCCTCACCACCGTCGACATCGAGGCCGAGCACCAGCGTCTGGCGCGCGAGTCCTTCGCGGAGGCCGACGTCCCGCACCAGCGGGTGCGCACCATCGCCGGCGCCGCCCTCGACGTGCTGCCGCGGCTCACCGACGGCCACTACGACCTGGTCTTCTGCGACGGCGACAAGCAGGAGTACGCCGCCTACCTCCACGAGGCGCTGCGGCTGCTGCGGCCGGGCGGGATCGTGGCCTTCGACAACGCGCTGTGGCACGACCGGGTGGCCGACCCGGCCCGACGCGACGAGGAGACCGTCGCGATCCGCAGCCTCGGCCAGGAGGTCGCCGAGCGCGACGACCTGGTCGCGGTGCTGCTCCCCGTCGGCGACGGCCTGCTGGTCGCCAAGAAGGTCTGGGTCGGCGAGCAGGACGACTGAGCCCCGACGCTGGGCCCGCCGGCGGTCCGGCTGTCGCTCAGCCGCGTGCCGACGACGCGAAGCCCGCGCCGCCCTCGGCGACGGCCACCACGTCGCACGGCTCGATCAGCACCGGAGGGCTGCCGATGATCTGCGAGCCCGGCGACTCGGCGGCCACCGCGCGGAACTGCTCCTCGAACGCCGCCCGCGCGGCGTCGTCGGCGAAGACGTAGCACCCCTCGAACCACTCCCCCGGGGCCGCTCGCCACGTCTTGTAGGCCAGGCCGGGCATGTCGGTGAAGCGCGCATGGGAGGTGTCGGCGACGTAGTCGGCGAGGGTGTCCAGGACGTCGGCAGGCGCGTCGGCGAGCGACCAGCGGACGGTCAGGCCCCTCATCGCACGCCCGCGAGCGGGTCGTCGGACGACAGCCACTCGAGCAGCACGCGGGTGCCGAAGCCGGTGGGGCCCTCGGTCCACTCGTAGCGCTCGTCGGGCGAGTCGCCGACGGAGGCGATGTCGAGGTGGGCCCACGGGACGTCGCCGGCGAAGTGCTGCAGGAAGAGCGCGGCGGTGATCGCGCCCGCGCCCCCCGCGGCGTTGTCGGCGTCGGCGACCTTGGAGGAGAGCTTCTCCTCGTAGTCGCTCACCAGCGGGAACCGCCAGAGCGGCTCGCCGGAGGTCTGGCCGGCGGCGAGCAGCGCCTCGGCGAGGGCGTCGTCGTTGGCGAACAGGCCACCGACCCGCTGGCCCAGCGCCACCTTCATCGCGCCGGTGAGGGTGGCCACGTCGACGATGACGGCCGGCTTGAGGTCGGCGGCGGCGTAGGCCATCGCGTCGGCCAGCACCAGCCGCCCCTCGGCGTCGGTGTTGGTGACCTCGGTGGTGCGTCCGCCGTAGTGCCGGATCACGTCGCCGGGACGCATCGAGTCGCCGCTCACGGCGTTCTCGGCGGCCGCGACGAGGCCCACCACCCGCACCGGGCAGCGCACCCGGGCCAGCGCGCCGAGCACCGCGATCACCACGCCCGCGCCGGTCATGTCGCGCTTCATCGTCGACATCGACTCGCCGGGCTTGATGGACAGGCCGCCGGAGTCGAAGGTGATGCCCTTGCCGACCAGCACCACCGTGGGGGTACGCCGGCCCGCGCTGGCCGGCGCGTAGTCGAGGCGCACCAGCCGCGGTGGCGTCGCGGAGGCCCGCCCGACGGCGACCAGGCCGCCCATGCCGCGCTTGGCCAGCTCGTGCTCGTCCCACACGGTGACCTCGAGCCCCTCACGGGCCGCCAGGCCGGAGGCCTGCTCGGCCAGCCACGCGGGCGACTTCAGGTTGGCGGGCACCGTGGCCAGCGTGCGGGCCAGCCAGCCGGAGCCGCCGACCGCGACCGCGCGCACCAGCTCGGGGGCCCGGTCGTCGGCGTCGTCGAAGCCGGTGAGCACCACCCGGGCCACGGGGCTCTGCTTCGGCCCGTCCGAGCGCAGGTGGAAGACGAACGAGCCGAGCATCATGCCGACCACGAACGGCTCGAGGGAGCCGTCGGGCGCTCCGGCCGGGATCGACGTGGCCAGGCTGTCGTGGTCCTTGGCGGCGCGCGCGAGCGTGGCACCGGCGCGTCGCAGGTCGACGGGCCGCTGCTCGCCGACGCCCACGAAGAAGACCGGCGTGGGGCGGCCCCCGACGGTCAACGGCAGCAGGGTCGCCTCGCCGACGGCACCGGTGGCGCCACACTGCTCGAGCGCGCCGAGCAGGTCGACGCCGGCGGACTCCGCCAGCGCGTCGGCGTCGGCGTCGACGACGGGGCCGCCGTCGCCCGGCAGCACGGCGTACGCCAGCGCCGTGGCGCCGCGCAGCGCCGCGGGCGTCAGCGCGCTGAGAGCGAACTCGGGCGGAGAGACCTGAGGTGGAAGGGCACCGGCAGCCGGCCCTTCCCCGGACGTGGGCACAGTGCTCAGCAGATCAGCCGACGACGGCCTGCAGCGCGTCGCCGAGCGCACTCGCCTCTTCGGCGTTCAGCTCGACCACCAGACGGCCACCACCCTCGAGGGGCACGCGCATCACGATGCCGCGACCCTCCTTGGTGACCTCCAGCGGACCGTCGCCCGTCCGGGGCTTCATCGCCGCCATCCGTGCACCCACTTCCTCGTGTGCCAACAAGCCTGCGGCGCACCGGGGCAGGTCGGCTCGGAAGCCCTCCCCCCGTGGCACGCACGCGAGCTCCATTATCCCCTATCCCCGAAGTGATCGGGACCACAGGGTCGCCCGCAGGGCCGGCAGCGCCGCTGGCACACTCGGGCCATGCACGCGCGGTCGGCCCTCTTCGACGTATACGGCGACCACCTCGCCGGCCGCGGGCACGAGGCGCCGGTGGCGGCGCTCGTCGAGCTGCTCGAGCCGGTGGGCATCGCCGGGCCGGCCGTGCGGACCGCGGTGTCGCGGATGGTGGCGCAGGGCTGGCTGGAACCGCGCACGGTGGACGGCGGCCGCGGCTACCGCGCGACGCCGCGGGCCGTCCGCCGGCTGGCCGACGCCGCGGCCCGCATCTACCGCCATCGGGAGGTGGCCTGGGACGGGCGCTGGCGGATGCTCCTGGTCACCTCGGCCCCGCCCCGGCGAGTTCGGGAGCGGCTCCGGGCGGAGCTGGGCTGGCTCGGGTTCGCCCCGCTGGCCGACCGGCTGTGGGTCTCGCCGCACGCGTCGCCGGAGGCGGTGGAGGTGCTGGCCCGGGCCGGGGTCACCGGGTTGACGTGGGAGGCCTCCGACGTGACGCCCGAGCTCGGGCCGCTCGCCGCGTGGGACCTGGGGGCGCTGCGGACGGCGTACACCGCCTGGCTGGCCGACGCGGACCGGATGCTCGGCGCCGGCACTCCCGGTGGCGACCCGGACCGGGCGGCCTTCGCGACCCGCTTCGTCCTCGTGCACGAGTGGCGGAAGTTCCTCTTCTCCGACCCGGGGCTGCCCGAGCGGCTGCTGCCCGCCGACTGGCCCGGCGCGGAGGCCCGGCGGGTGTTCACCGAGGCGGCCGACCGGCTGCGCCCGGGGTCCGACCGCTACCTCGCCCGCTGCCTCGGCGACCCCGGTGCGGCACACTGACGCCATGACGGACTCCCCGCTCCAGGTCGAGGTCGCCGACGGCGTCGCGACCCTGACGATGCACCGCCCCGACGCGATGAACAGCCTCAACAGCAGCCTCAAGCTGGCGCTGCTGGAGGCCGCCAACGACGTCGCGGCCGACGACGCCGTGCGCTGCGTGGTGCTCACCGGGTCCGGGCGCGCGTTCTGCGTCGGACAGGACCTCAAGGAGCACGTGCAGGTGCTTCGGAGCCCCGACCGCGACCAGCTGTTCCGCACCGTCGACGAGCACTACAACCCACTGGTCACCACGCTGATGACGATGCCCAAGCCGGTGGTGGCCGCCGTCAACGGGGTGGCCGCCGGCGCCGGCGCCAGCCTCGCCCTGGCCTGCGACCTGCGGCTGGTCGCCGACTCGGCCGGCTTCAACCTCGCCTTCGCCGGGATCGCGCTGTCGTGCGACACCGGCAGCAGCTGGACGCTCCAGCGGCTGGTCGGCCGGCCCAAGGCCCTCGAGCTGCTCTACTTCCCCCGCACCGTGCCGGCCGACGAGGCCCTCACGCTCGGCCTGGCCACGCAGGTGGTGCCCGCCGCGGAGCTGCCGGAGGCGACCGCGGCGCTGGCCG
>JAUILS010000288.1 GCA_030432975.1 Actinomycetes bacterium | reverse complement strand
AGGGAAGCTGCACTGTGGGTCGAACCGCCGAAGCCTGAGAACAAGGGGAGTCGGCGGGGCCGCCGTACTGCCGGAACGGTACCCGACCCCTGGCTGTCGCGCTCCCGAACGGTCCGTGCCACAGTGGGAGAAGGACCGGGTGACGGTCCCGATGGGGGCGCGATGACGAAGAGCGCTGAGACACGCTCGAGCGCAGACCCCTCACGCCCGCAGCAAGCCCAGGGGCGCACGCTGCGCGGGGCGGTGGAGGAGTTCGTCCGCCAGCTGCTCTTCGTCTCCTTCGGTGTCTTCGTCTACTTCCGGGTGCGCGGCCTCACCGAGGGCGACGCCGCGACCGCGAACGTCCACGGCCGCGACGTGCTGGCGTTCGAACGACGTCTGGGCATCGACGTCGAGCAGCAGGTCCAGGACCTCGTCCTCGGCCACGACCGCCTCGTCACGTTCGCCAACTGGGTCTACATCTGGGGCCACTGGCCGGTCATCGTCGTCACGCTGGTCTGCCTGCACCTGTGGCGGCGACACCTCTACCTCCTGCTGCGCAACGCCATGTTCATCTCGGGCGGGATCGGCCTGGTGTTCTTCGCGACGTACGCCGTGGCGCCGCCGCGCCTGCTCGGGGTGGGCCTGGAGGACACGGTGACCCAGCAGTCGGTGGCCTACCGCGTGCTGCAACCCCCGTCGCTGGTCAACCAGTACGCCGCGATCCCGAGCCTGCACGTCGGGTGGAACCTGCTCGTCGGCATCGTCGTCTTCCGCGCGACGCGGCACTGGCTGCTCCGGTTCCTCGCCGTGGTCGGGCCGCTGCTGATGGCGGTCGGCGTCGTCCTCACCGGCAACCACTACGTCATCGACGGGATCCTGGGCGCGGCCCTCGCGCTCCTAGGTCTCGCGCTCGCGGGGGTGCTGACCCCCCGGCTGGAGCGGCTCGACGGCGGGGTCAGACATCGCCTGCATCAGCTCCGGGTCGTCGAGGATGAGCCCGTCGACCCCCCAGCCGACCAACCGCCGGGCCGTGGTCTCGTCGGTGACGGCCCAGCAGAAGACCCGGCCGTGCCGCGCCCGCAGCTCGGCCACGCGCGGCGCCGTGACCAGCCGCCGATGCAGCGCGACCCCGTCGAGGGGCACGCGCGACGGGAGCCGCAGGAGGAGGAGCTCGGCTCGGTTGCCCGCTGACCTGACGACGCGCACGTCAGGCAGGCGCGCAGCTCGCGCGAGCACCCACCACGCCTTCCCGGACATCGTGACCCGTCGGTGCCGGCCGACCCGTGCCCGCACCGCACCCGGCAGCCGGAGGGCGAAGGGGCCTTTGCAGTCGACCCACAGCGGCACGTCGTCGCCGAGCCAGGCCGCGGCCTCGTCGAGCGTGGGGACCACGGTGCCGCGAGGCAGGAGGTACCACCGCTCCCACAGCCGCGACGTCGGCCACAGCCGCTTGGCGTGCCGCACCACCACGTCACCGCGGTGCAGGTGGACGTCGACCTCGGCGACGCCCGCCACGGCGCGGCAGGCAGCCATGGCCGCGGCGCTGTTGCCGGCCCGGTGCGCGATGATCTCGACCATGAGTCCTCCGGGGCCTCCTCCTGGGTCCAGCCTGTCACCCGTCGCCCACACCGGTCGGGCGAGGGCCGAGGTGCCGCGATGCCGGTAGAGGTGGCGGAGTACGACGACCGGTGGCCGGCGCGTTTCGCGGAGCTCCGGTCGGAGTACGCCGCGGCGCTGGCGCGCGCCGGCGTACCCGTGGTGGCGATCGAGCACGTCGGCAGCACCTCGGTCCCCGGCCTGGCCGCCAAGCCGGTCATCGACGTCGACATCGTCGTGGCCGAGCGCGACGTCGCGGCGGCCGCCGCCGTCCTGGTCGGGCTGGGGTTCGAGCCGCGCGGCGAGCTCGGCATCCCCCAGCGCTGGGCCTTCCGGCCGCCGGCGCGGCTCGGCGCCACGCACACCTACGTCGTCGTCGACGGCTCCCTCGCGCTGCGCAACCACCTCGCCCTGCGCGCGGCGCTGCGCGCGGACGCCGGGCTGCGGGAGGAGTACGCCGCCGTCAAGCGCGCCGCCGGAGCCGCGGCGGCCGACATCGAGGACTACCTCGTTGCCAAGAACGCCACCATCCAGCGCATCCTCGAGGTCGGTGGGCTGAGCTCCGCCGAGCGCGCCGAGATCGACGGCCAGCAGCTGCCGGGCGGCCCGCCGGCGGGCTGAGGGGCCGGCGCTCGTCCCCACCCCTCCGTTGGGCAGAGACGACAGCTCCGCGGCCCGGATTCTTGATGTTTGGGTCCAAACAACAGGAACCGCAGCCCGCCGCCCATGTGACTCAAGAGACCACAGAGGTTATCGTGACGGGAGTGACACCAGCCTGACCACCTATCGCGAGGTGCCTTCCCCATGCTTCGCCGCCCGCGCACGCTCGGCCTCGCCGCGCTGGCGCTGCTGCTGACCGCTGCCCTGTTCGTCCCGCGCGCCACGACCCAGCGCGACGGCGTCGCCGAGCGCAGCGCCGGGGGCGCACCCACCAGGGCCGCGCCCGGCCCCGCCCCGGCACCCGGCCCCGCCGACATCGGCGCCGCGGGCACCACCGACCTCACCCCCGCGATGCGCCGCGAGATCGACCGCGTCGTCGCCCAGGGCACAGCCCTGCCCGCCCTGCGCGGCCGCCCCGACCCGACGGCGCTGGCCGCCCGCGAGGTCCGGTGCGCGACGTTCGAGCAGCTGACCTACTGCCTCCACCTCGGCTGGACCGACGCCTCCCCGACCGAGGCCCGCGCCCGCGTGGCTGCCGCCGCCACCGCCACCACCGCCGGCAGCCGCGAGTCGACCGGCGACCTCGACCCGCTGGCCGACCTGACCAGCAGCGCCCGCCTCGCCCCGCGTGTCCGCGCCGCCGCCGACCGCGCGGAGCTCACCGCCGCCGCCCGGGCCGTCGCGAAGGTGTGGGCGATCCGCCACGAGGTGCTCGGCGAGCCCTACCCGCGTGGCTTCTGGGCCCGCCACGCCGCCGCCCGCCCGACGACAAACGCCAGCACCTCGACGTACGCCGCCCGCGGCAGCACCACGGCCACGACGAGGAAGAAGACGGTCAAGGACTACCCCAAGAAGGACACCGTGCTGGACCCGAAGCAGGTCCGCGAGCAGGTGCGGTCCTATTGGTGCGGCCCGGCGTCGACGCAGATGATCGTCTGGGGATGGACCGGCAAGAAGCGCACCCAGCGCCACTGGGCCGGCGAGCTCGGCACCACCAGCTCCGGCACGTCGATCACCCGGATCGTGCGGACCATCAACAACAAGACCGGGTGGGACAACAAGAAGCACGCCGGCCCCTACATCACCCTCGACGTCAAGGGCTGGAGCTACGGCCAGTGGTACCTCCTCCTCGCCCGCCACGTCCACGACTACCGCGCGCCGCTCGTGCTGCACCCCATCCTCGTCAAGAAGTACTTCCCCTACCTCGATGACGACGCCTCGGGCCACTTCCAGG
>JAUILS010000287.1 GCA_030432975.1 Actinomycetes bacterium | reverse complement strand
CGCCGGACCCGCCGATGATGACGGAGCCGGGGAGGTCCTCGTCGAGGATCTGCTCCTCGTAGGTCACCACGTTGTCGCTCAGCTCGACGCCGGGCACCAGCCGGACGGTGGCGCCGGTGGCGATGATCAGGTCGTCGCAGGTGTGCTCGGTGTCCTGGCCGTCCTTGCCCCGCACGGTCACCGAGGTCGGCGAGGTGAGGTGGCCCCAGCCGTCGATCTCGGTGATCTTGTTCTTCTTCATCAGGAAGTGGACGCCCTTGACGATGCCCTCGGACACCTTGCGGCTCCGCGCGTGCGTCGGACCGAACGACATCGAGACCTCGCCCTCGATGCCGTACTTGTCCTTCTCGTGGGCGAGCACGTGCGCCAGCTCGGCGTTCTTGAGCAGCGCCTTGGACGGGATGCAGCCGACGTTGAGGCAGACACCTCCCCAGTACTTCTCCTCCACGACCGCCACGCTCTTGCCGAGCTGAGCGGCGCGGATGGCGGCGACGTAGCCGCCGGGGCCGGCACCGAGGACCAGGACGTCGTAGTGGCTCACCCGGCCAAGCCTAGGGGACTGCGCGGCGGACCCGCCGCTCGGGCGCTGCCTTGACTACCCTGACGCCGTGACCCTGTACGCCGCCTACGGGAGCAACCTCGATCCCGCGCGCATGGGTGACCGCTGCCCGCACTCCCCGCTGCACGCCACCGGGTGGCTCACCGGGTGGCGGCTGACGTTCGGCGGCGAGGAGCACGGCTGGGACGGCGCGATCGCCACGATCGTGGAGGACCCGCTCGAGCAGGTCTTCGTCGCGGTCTACGACGTCACGCCCGAGGACGAGACGATCCTCGACACCTTCGAGCAGGCCGACCAGGGGCTCTTCTTCAAGGCCCGGGTGAGGGTGAAGACGCTCGACGGCGAGCTGGTCGTGTGGGCCTACGTGCTCGACGCCTACGAGGGCGGCCTCCCCTCCGCGTCGTACCTCGGCATGCTCGCAGACGCCGCCGAGGCCGCGGACGCGCCCGCCGACTACGTCGCCGCCCTCCGCCGGCGGCCGTGCCGGTCGGTGGGGCTCTAGCACGACACCCGGCCCGGCGTCCGGCCGGCAGGAGTGCGGTCGGGCGCGGCTGTCGCTACCGTCGGAGGGTCCCGACGTGCCGCTTCGACGTTCACTCGACAGAAGGAGCTCTCATGCGCACTGCAGCCTGGATCTCGTCAGTGGTCCTCGGCGTCATCATGGTGGTGGGGGGTGTGGTCACCTGGACCGTCGTCAGCTCGACGCTGGCGGACCAGCGGATCACGGTGTCCGACGACGCCGACTGCCTGGCCGGCGACGACGTGAACGGCCCGTTCTCGGCGTACTGTCAGGCGAAGGTCATCGACAAGCACACCCTCGACATCACCGAGGGCAAGACCTACGCGGAGCTGGACCGCGAGGACCCGCTCCGGGACACGGCGATGAACTCCGCGTTCCTGCAGGCGTCGCTGTTCACCTCGGTGGTCGCCTTCGGCGTGGCCGCGATGGCGGTGGCCATGGGGCTGCTGTTCATCCTGATCGGGCTGGGGATCCGCGACGTCAGCCCGCTGCGGGCCGGCGACAGCGCCACCTGAGCCGTCAACCGGCCCGAGCCCTCGCCATCGCCAGTCCCGCGTCCCAGCCGGGCGCCCGCCCGCGCGGGGGCGGTGACACGGTCGTGAGCGTCACACCGGCGGTCGCCAGTGTCCACGAGACGACCGAGTTGGAGTTCCACATCTCACCGAGCCCGAGCTCGTCGCGCCCCCAGGTGGGGAGCGGCACCCGGCCCACCTGGGTCAGCACCCGCTCGGCGAGCTCGCCGTCGCGGGTGAGCACCACCGGGCTGGCGACGGCGTAGGCCAGGTCCGGGATCGTGCCGCCGCGCCAGCGGCGCACCTCGTAGCGGAACCACCGCGAGCGCCCGAGCGCGCGCAGCCCGACGGGGCCGCCGCCCACGACGCCGCGGTCGCCCGGTGGGCCGGACCACTCGGGCGCCACCTCGACGACGTACTCCCCCGACGGGGCGGCAACGGTCAGGCCGGCATGGAACAGGTCGCACCGCTCCCGCCGCTGCAGGCGGGCGGACACGGCCTCGAAGACGAGTCCGTTGAGCCGCACGCTGTGGCCACCCGCACCGAGCGGGAGCCACCACAGGTCGACCGACGCCACCTCTCCAGTGTGGCCCCGGAATGCCGGGCTCAGACAGCGGGGCTCAGGGAGCCGGAACCAGCACGTCCCGCACGATGGCGTCGAGCTCGGCGTCGGCCTGCAGGAACTGGCGCAGCGTCTTGAGGGTCGCGCCGAAGGTGTCGAACTCCTCCGGCGTCATCCCGTCGACCTCGATCGCCCGGACGAAGTCGGGGATGGTGCGCAGCTCGGCCAGGATCGCGGGGTCGACGGGGTGGTCGATCCGCGGCTCCGGGTCGTGGCCGCTGGCCTCGAACTGCTCCTGCCAGCCGAACGGCGGAGAGATGACGATGTCGCCGCCGACGACCTCGGTCCACTGCAGGTGGTTGCGGTAGGCCGCGGCGAGGGGCCGGGCCCGCAGCCCGCGCTCCTGGAAGATGCGGTAGGTCTCCTTGAACGCCGCGACGCCCGCCCACTCGAGGTGCTCGGGGTCGATGTCGAGGCCGTCGCGCTTGACGACGTCCTTGAGCCAGTCGTCGAGGCGACCGACCATCAGCGTGACGACCGGCCCCATCGTGGAGACGTCGAGGCCCTCGGCCTCGCGACGCTTCAGGCCGCGCTCGATGGCCTCACCGGAGGCGACCGTCTGCGGCACGGTGAAGGAGACCGTGACGTTGATGCTGACGCCGCGGTAGGTCGCCTCCTCGATGGCCTCGATGCCGACCTTGGTGGCGGGGATCTTGACGATGATGTTGGGCGCCAGCGAGGCGAAGTGCTCCGCCTGCGCGACCAGGGCCGCGGCGTCGCGGTGGAAGCGCGGGTCGGTCTGCATCGACAGCCGGCCGTTGCGGCCGCCGTGGGCCTCGAAGGCGGGCTCGAGGAGCTTGGCGGCCTCGATGGAGACCTCCTCCACGACCTGCCAGCCGATCTGGGACTCGGTCGCGGTCGGGTGCTCGGCGGCGATCTCGGCGATCCGCGCCTCCCAGCGCGGCAGGTCGGCCCGGATCGCGGCCAGCGCGATCACCGGGTTGCAGGTGGCGCCCACCGCCCCCCAGCCGATCGCGGTCTCGAGCTCGTGGAGCGTCGAGGAGTCGTTCCACAACGCCGTCGGCGTCGTCTCGGTCATCGTGCGCAGCGGGGACGTGGTCACAGTCGGGGCCTCCATGTCAGGACAAACTGTATGTTAGCACAAAGTCGCCGGTTGGGAACCCCCCGGTTCCGGCCCCGACGGCGGCACCGACCTCTCGCGAGCACCGCCGACAGCCGGCCGCACTAGAGTCGCCGCCATGAGCGAACCCTCCCCCTCCGAGCTCGCCGCGGCCGCGGCGGAGAAGCTCCGCGAGCTGACCGG
>JAUILS010000040.1 GCA_030432975.1 Actinomycetes bacterium | reverse complement strand
AGTCTGCGACTTCACGGTCCCGCTCGAGCAGCCGAGGAGCTCCGCCACCTCGTTGACGCTCAGGTCCTCGAAGAAGCGCAGCACGACGACTGCTCGCTGCCGGGGCGACAGTGCGGCGAGCGCGGCCCGGAGGGCGAGCCGGTCGGCGACCGCGGCCTCCCCGCCCGGGCTTCCTCTGTCGGGCGGGAGGTCCGTGGTGATCTCCCTCCACCGCCGACGGCGCCAACGAGACACGCTCTCGTTGACCAGCACCCGGCGCACGTAGCGCTCCGGATCCCCCTCGATCCGCTCCCATCGCCGCACCACCTTGGCCAGCGCGGTCTGCACGAGGTCCTCGGCGTCCTGCCGATGACCCACGAGGAGGTACGCCGCCCGGACCAGGGCGACGTACCGTGCGGCGACGAAGTCGTCGAAGCTGTCAGCGGGCGACACGTCGCCGCCTCACCCTCCACAGCGCCACGACAGCGGCCACCAGCAGGCACCCGACCCCGGCCGCGACCAGGCGCGGATCCCAGGGCTCCGGAGGCTTCTGCCCCGTCACCGAGGGCGCGGTGAGCAGGTCGGCAGCGAACTGCCAGGCCAGCAGGTCACCCGAAGGCGGCCCGTCGAGCTCCACCAGCAGGGCGGCCTCTCCGGTGGCACGGTCGAGCGAGTTCAGCGTCACCTGGTAGCCCCCGTTCGTGAGGGGGCCCTGCATCACCGCCAGGTGCTCGTCGTCGAGCCAGCTGACCACGCCGAACGTGCCGCGACTGCCGGGGACGACAACGCCCCGGGTGCAGCAGGCATCGGAGCCCTCGCGGACCGACCAGACCGTGACGCGGTTGGGAGACCTGCCGGAGAGGCCGGCGCCACCCACCCTGGCGATCCTGCGGGCGTCCGGGCCTAGCGCCACGACGGGGGTCTGGTGGGAGGCGACGAGTCCCGGACCGATCCGAGCGGCGCGCACCGCGGGAGGCGTCCCGGCGCGGACCAGCCGGCCGTCGGCCCAGACCACCCCGTCCCGGGCGGCGACGAACGGAACCATCGCGTCGACCCGCTGGTCCCACTCCTCCGGAGTCGGCGCGGCGGCACCGAGCCGCCACACCAGCGTGGGCATCGATCGAGAGGAGCTCTGGTGCATGTCGGGGTCGCCGACGCCGCCGAGGATCTGACCCAGCGAGATCACGAGCGTGTTCGCATCTGCGAAGAACATTCCCTCCCCCACCTCGAGCCCGTGCTCGGTGGGAACCTCGACGTGCTGGACCGCGCCGGTGGCGGCGTCGTAGACGGAGAGCCCCGTGATCGGGCCCGAGGGATCCACCGTGGGCGAGCCGCTCGGCGTCCCGACCGTCCAGAAGGCGACGTGCCGACCATCGGGGGCCAGCGCGACCGGCTCGTCCGCCATGTTCGGCAGGTCCAGGAAGGCGTACTCCCCCGTGAGCGCACTGACCCCGACCACCCCAGGCCTCCCCCTCCACCAGGTGCCCTGCTCCGCGGAGACGAGGGCGACCAGCCGACCGAGCTCCCCTCCCTGGGCCGTCGGCAGCCACGGGGAGGGCGTGAACAGTCGGTCGGGAAGGCCGACCTCGCCGCGCGGCGCCGCGGGCGGCGGCGGCTGTGCCGCTCGCCAGGCTCCACCGAGCAGGAGACCGACCAGGGCCAGTGTCACCGCGGCGACCAGCAGCGTCGACCGTCGCACCACCACCATCCGGTGCCGCTCGGCCGCCCACAGATCACCCGGCGGCACGACGTCCACCACGTCGTCGGCCAGGTCGGCCATTCGTTCCTGCAGGGACGGCACCTCACCCCTCCTGTCGCGTCCAGAGACTTCTACCCCACCTGACGCCCCGAGGCCGAGCTCGGGTTGGGTGTCGGCGGCCGGGTCTAAGGTGCGGCCATGGCGTACGACGAAGCGCTGGCCGAGCGGCTCCGCGGCCACCTCGAGGGGCTGCCCGAGCTGAGCGAGAAGAAGATGTTCGGCGGGCTCGCCTTCCTGCTCGCGGGCCGGATGGCGGTGGCCGCCAGCGGCCAGGGTGGGCTGCTGCTGCGCTGCGACCCAGCCGAGACCGACACGCTGGTCACCGAAGACGGCGTCGGACGCTTCGAGATGCGCGGCAGGGAGATGGACGGCTGGCTGCGGGTCGACACGACGGCCGTGGCCACCGAGCCGGAGCTCGAGCGCTGGGTGGCCGTGGGCGTGGCCTATGCGCAGACCCTGCCCCCGAAGTGATCACCCCGGCAGGAAGCTGAGCCGCACCTCGCGGACGTCGTTGTCGACGTTGAGGTCGACCAGGCAGATGCTCTGCCAGGTGCCCAACGCCAGCCGGCCGCCCAGCACCGGCACGGTGGCGTACGGCGGCACCAGGGCCGGCATCACGTGGGAGCGGCCGTGCCCGGGGCTGCCGTGCCGGTGTCGCCACCGGTCGTCGGCGGGGAGCAGGTCGCGCAGCGCGGTCAGCAGGTCGTCGTCGCTGCCGGCGCCGGTCTCGAGGATGGCGATCCCGGCCGTGGCGTGCGGCACGAAGACGTGCAGCAGCCCGTCGCCGCGGCCCGACGCGTAGTCGGCCGCCTCCCGGGTCAGGTCGAGCACGACCTCGCGGTCGCCGGTGCGCACGGTCAGCGTCTGGGTGTCCACGACCCCATCGTGCCAACCGCCTCGTCGTCGGTCGCCAGGCGCAGGTCGGGGACCACCTGGCGGAGCCGCGCCAGCGCCTCTCGCGCCTGCGACTTCACGGTGCCGATCGCGATGCCGAGGACCTCAGCCGTCTCCCGTTCGGTGAGGTCCTCGTAGTAGCGCAGCACGATCACCGCGCGCTGTCGCGGCGCCAGCCGGGCCAGCGCCTGCTCCAGCGCGAGGCTCCGGGCCGAGTCCGGGTCGCTAGTCCCTCGGTCGGGCGTGTCGTCGGTGAGCACCTCGCGTCCGCGGTGTCGGCGCCAGCGCGAGATCGTGGCGTTGACCATGGTCCGCCGGAGGTAGGCGTCGGGGTTGGACTCGATCCGATGCCACGCCGGCACCGCCTTGAGCAGCGCGGTCTGCACCAGGTCCTCGGCGTCGTGCCGGTTCGTCGTGAGGAGGTACGCCGTCCGCAGCAGGGCCGCGTAGCGCGCGCCGACGTACTCCTCGAAGGACTCAGGCGCGGCCACGTCGACGCCTCCAGACGCGCACGAGTGCCCAGACGAGCAGCAGCGCTCCGGCGACCAGCCCCGCCTTCAGCCGCGGGTCCCAGGGCCACCGCGGCTCCGTGACCTCGACCGTCGGCGCCTGCCAGGCCTCGGCCGCCACCTGCAGGTCGCCGCCGTAGTCCGAACGCACTCGGGTGACCAGCAGCGTCGCCTCGCCCGTCGAGATGTCGACCGAGTAGATCCCGGCCTCCGCGCCCCACCGCTCCACAACGACATGGCGGTCGTCGCGCCAGCCATAGACTTCCTGGGCCTTGAAGTCCGGCACCTTGACGCCGACCGCGCGTCCGCGCGCACCCACCTCGGCCAAGTCGGCCACGACGATACGACGTGCGAACTCGCCGACGCTCTCGCTGCCGCGTGGTCTGAAGATCCCCGCAACCCTTCGCCCATCCGGGCTCGGCACGAGGCCGCCCTCGGTCGCCGTGTCGGTACGGAACCGACCCTCCACGCCCTCGGACCCGACCAGGAGGTTGGTCTTCTCAGCCACCACGAAGTTCCGCACCCCGTCGAACGAGCCGTCCATCACCACCTTGGGCTGCGCGGTCAGCGACCACCAGGAGGAGTCGGCGTCCCAGCTGGCATATCCGGTGAGCCGCGAGACCCTGCTCGTGGGGCTCGGCGGCCCGTTGTCGCCATAGGACATGAGGACCGTGTCGCCGGCCCAGGAGATGCCCCAGCCGGACAAGCCGTGCGCGGAGCTGATCTCGCGCCGGTGCGTGCGGCCCGTCACCGTGTCGTAGACGGCTGCGGCTCCCGCGACCTGGCCGTTGTCCTCCAGTACTGGTTCGTCGGTCGTGGGCCCGGTTGCCCAATAGGCCACGTAGCGGCCGTCCGGGCTGAGAACCACCTCACCTGAGCCGGAGATGTCGTAGTCCCCTACCCAGCCGGGCAGGTCGAGGTAGCGGTAGTCGCCGGAGGTCGAGATGCCAGCCACGCTGTTGTCGGTCTCGGTCTTCCACCCCCGCCAAGAGCTGCGGGGTCCGCCGATGAGCGCAGCCAACGGGCCGATGGGCCCGGCGTCGTCCGTGCCGGCCAACCAGAAGCCGGGCGTGTAGACGTGGTCGGGGAGCCGGAGCTGCCCGGGGCTCGGCGCCACCGGCTGCGTTTCGCGGCCAAGCTCGGCCCAGGCCACGGCGCCGCCGACACCCGCCGCCATGGCCACGACGACGGTCGCGACCGCCCCGGCGACGGCGCGCCGCACCTGCCGCCGCCGCCCGCGCTGCCAGAGGTCCTCCGGCGGCGCGCCGGCAGGCGCCCGCCCGGCCACCTCGTCCAGGCGCTCGCGCAGCCCCGTGCTCATGCGTGGTCTCCCCTCCGGCGGCCATTCTCACCCGGACAGACGCCGACGGCGGCCGCTTGGAGGGGTTCACCCGGCAGAAGTTCGCGTTCACCCGGCAGAAGTTCGTGAACTCCTGCCGGGTCAACGCGAAGTTGTGCCGGGTCGACGCGAAGTTGTGCCGGGTCAACGCGGCACGGCCGCCGAGGCGTGCTCGGCGGCCGTGGGTCGCGGTGAGGGCCTCGCGGGTCACCCGGGGAGGGCGGCCCGCGAGGGGTCGGTCACCGCAGCACGGGGTACTTCTTGACCAGGCCCGTCCTGGCCCAGGCCTTGCCCGCACCCCAGGTGTCGCCGGCCAGCGTCAGCGCCAGCACGACGACCGTGATCGCGCCGAGGATGTGGTCGTCGAGCACCGGGTTGTTCGGCGGCGGCAGCACGACGGTCCACATGAGGACGTACATGATGGCGCCGGAGACCGCGGCGATCCGCATGCCGACACCGAAGGTCAGCGCGACGCCGATGCCGAGCAGCCCGAGCATGAACAGCCAGTTGGCCCAGGCGTCGCCGGCGATGCCGTTGTAGAAGTCCTTGAACGGGCCCTCGGCGCCGAAGTTCAAGAACCCGAAGGTGGGGCTGCCGCCGTTGATCCAGGCCGCGTCGCCGAAGCGGTCCACGGTCTCGACACCGGCCTCGTCGACCGAGCGACCGGTCGCGAAGCCGAGGGCGAGCAGCTTGTCGAAGAACGCCCACAGGAAGGTGAGGCCGAACGCGATGCGCAGGGCGGCCAGCGCCTGACGGGCGGCGGAGTGAGTGACGACCTCGTCCTGGGTCAGGACGTGGTCGGTCCTCGTGGGGGTGGTGGTGGTGGCGGTGTTCATGATTCCTCCAGGATGTCCGCCGGGGTGGCCGGCTTGGTTGACGCTTCCACCATCTCGCCGCCCCCTCGGGCCCGCCAGCGTTTGACTCGTGGGTCACACGTGACGTCCCAGACACCTCTCGAGGCCCGCTTGTGAACGGGTTCACTATGTCCGGACAGCCCTGGAGGACCCCCAGGCTCAGCCCAGCAGCGACCGCACCAGCAACACGAGCGCCGAGGCCGCGCAGACGGCCAGGATCGCCGGCCGCACCACCTCGACCGGCAGCCGCGCTCGCAGGGGCACCGCGGCGGCGAACCCCAGCAGCAGCGCGGGCGAGAGCGCGATCGCCAGCCAGAGGAAGTGGAGGTGGAGCTGGCCGCCGAGGCCCAGCCCGACCAGGGAGAGCGCGGCGCCGACGACGAAGAACGCCGCCAGCGTCGGGCGTACGACGTCCGGCGCGCGGTGTTGATAGAGCAGCGCGATCGGTGGCCCGCCGATCGAGGTGGCGGTGCCGCTGACGCCGGAGACGAGGCCGGCCACCGGCAGCGAGAGCCGGTTGACGGGCACCTCCACGGTGCGGGCGGTGAGCCCGACCGCGAGCAGCACCATCACCGCCACCGCGACGCCAATCTCGCGCGGGGTCAGGGCCGCCACGACGAGGACGCCGAGCGCGGTGCCGACGACCCGCGCGGGGAGGGCCCACAGCAGGCCCTCCCAGTGCACGCCGTGCCGCTCCTGGAGCAGCGTGGCTCCGGCCATCACGAGGGCCAGCCACAGCAGCAGCTCGGGCACGGCGGGCGGGGCGACCAGGGCGGCCACGGGCGCCGCCACCAGGCCGAGGCCGAGGCCGACGGTCCCCTGCACCACCGCCCCGACCGCCAGCGCGAGGGCGAGCGTCACCACGACCCCCACCGACAGGCCCAGCACGTGCGTCTCCTCGCCCGTCCCGGGCCGTCGATGGGCGTCAGCCGCGCAGGTCGCGCAGGACGTACTGCATGATCCCGCCGTTGCGGTAGTAGCTCGCCTCACCGGGGGTGTCGATCCGGACGACCGCGTCGAAGGACACGTCACCGGCGGTCACCTGCACCGTGCGCGGCGTGTCACCGTCGTTGAGCGCGGTGATGCCGGAGATCGAGAAGGTCTCCTCCCCCGTCAGACCGAGCGACTCCGCGGTCTCCCCCTCGGGGAACTGCAGCGGCAGCACGCCCATGCCGATCAGGTTGGAGCGGTGGATCCGCTCGTAGGACTCGGCGATGACCGCCTTCACCCCGAGCAGGGCCGTGCCCTTCGCCGCCCAGTCGCGCGACGAGCCGGAGCCGTACTCCTTGCCCGCCAGCACCACCAGCGGCGTCCCGGCCTCGACATAGCTCACCGAGGCGTCGTAGACCGACGTCACCGGGCCGTCGGCCTGGGTGAAGTCACGGGTGAAGCCGCCCTCGGTGCCCGGCGCCAGCTGGTTGCGCAGCCGGATGTTGGCGAAGGTGCCGCGGATCATCACCTCGTGGTTGCCGCGCCGCGAGCCGTAGGAGTTGAAGTCGCGCTGCTCGACGCCGTGCTCGGTGAGATAGAGACCCGCCGGGGAGTCCTTCTTGATCGCGCCGGCCGGGCTGATGTGGTCGGTCGTGACCGAGTCGCCCAGCTTGAGCAGCACCCGCGCACCGTCGATGTCGGTGACCGGCTCCGGGCTCTCGGGCATGCCCTCGAAGTACGGCGCCTTGCGGACGTAGGTCGAGTCGGGGTCCCAGGCGAAGGTGTCGCCCTCGGGCGTAGGCAGCGAGCGCCACCGGTCGTCGCCGGCGAACACGTCGGCGTACTCCGAGGCGAAGGTCTCGGCGGAGATCGCCTCACCGATGACCCGCTCCACCTCGGCCGGCGACGGCCAGATGTCCTTGAGATAGACGTCGTTGCCGTCGCTGTCCTGGCCGAGCGGGTCGCCGAAGAGGTCGACGTCCATGGAGCCGGCCAGCGCGTAGGCCACCACCAGCGGCGGCGAGGCGAGGTAGTTCATCTTGACGTCGGGGTTGATCCGGCCCTCGAAGTTGCGGTTGCCCGAGAGCACCGACACGACCGAGAGGTCGCTCTCCTGGACGGCCGCGGACACCTCGGGGATCAGCGGCCCGGAGTTGCCGATGCAGGTGGTGCAGCCGTAGCCGACCAGGTTGAACCCGAGCTTGTCGAGGTACGGCGTCAGGCCGGCCCGCTCGTAGTAGTCGGAGACGACCTTCGACCCGGGGGCCAGCGTGGTCTTGACCCAGGGCTTGCGCTGCAGACCCTTCTCCACGGCGTTCTTGGCCAGCAGCGCGGCGCCGATCATGACCGAGGGGTTGGAGGTGTTGGTGCACGACGTGATCGCCGCGATCACCACCGCGCCGTGGTCGAGCTCGAAGCGCGAGCCGTCGGGCAGCTCCACCGGGGTCGGCTTGCTGGCGCGACCCGCGCCCGCGGCCGTCACCGGCTCGTGCGGCGCGTCCGCCCCGTTGGGGCCGTGGTGCGCCGGGGTGTCCGACGCCGGGAAGGACTCGTCGACGGCCTCGTCGTAGCCCTGCGGGTCGGCCGGGCCGGCGTAGTCGACCAGCGCGCTGCGGAAGGCCGGCTTGGCCTCCGACAGCGGCACGCGGTCCTGCGGCCGCTTCGGACCGGCGAGCGAGGGCACGACCGTGGCCAGGTCGAGCTCGAGCTTCTCGGAGTAGCGCGGCTCGGCGTCGGGGTCGTGCCAGAGCCCCTGCTCCTTGGCGTAGGCCTCGACCAGGGCGAGCTGCTCCTCGGTGCGGCCGGTGAGCCGGAGATAGCTGATCGTCTCGTCATCGACCGGGAAGACCGCGATGGTGGAGCCGAACTCCGGGCTCATGTTGCCGATCGTCGCCCGGTTGGCCAGCGGCAGTGCCGAGACACCGGCGCCGTAGAACTCGACGAACTTCCCGACCACGCCGTGCTGGCGCAGCATCTCGGTGATGGTGAGCACCAGGTCGGTGGCGGTCGAGCCCTCGGGCAGCTCCCCGGAGAGCTTGAAGCCCACCACACGCGGGATCAGCATCGACACCGGCTGGCCGAGCATCGCGGCCTCGGCCTCGATGCCGCCGACGCCCCAGCCGACGACGCCGATGCCGTTGACCATCGTGGTGTGCGAGTCGGTGCCGACGCAGGTGTCCGGGTAGGCCACGACGGTGCCGTCGGCGCCCTCCCGGGTGAAGACGACGCGGGCGAGGTGCTCGATGTTGACCTGGTGGACGATGCCGGTGCCGGGCGGGACGACCTTGAAGTCGTCGAAGGCGCCCTGACCCCAC
Organism: Actinomycetes bacterium; assembly: GCA_030432975.1. Classification (GTDB taxonomy): domain Bacteria; phylum Actinomycetota; class Actinomycetes; order Propionibacteriales; family Nocardioidaceae; genus Nocardioides. Next base: position 10,854 of record JAUILS010000040.1, on the reverse strand, counting down.
CGCAGGAACTGGTAGCGCTCACGGTTGCGCTCGTACTCGATCTCGACGTTGCGCTCGAAGGCCTCGGGGCTGCCGAAGACGTCGGCGATCACCGAGTGGTCGATCACCATCTCGGCCGGGGCCAGCGGGTTGATCTTCGACGGGTCTCCCCCGAGGTCGGCCATCGCCTCGCGCATGGTCGCGAGGTCGACCACGCACGGCACGCCGGTGAAGTCCTGCATGATCACCCGCGCCGGGGTGAACTGGATCTCCTTGTCGGGCGCGGCGGTCTCGTTCCAGCCGGCCAGCGCGCGGATGTCGTCGGCGGTGATGTCGGCACCGTCCTCGGTCCGCAGGAGGTTCTCCAGCAGCACCTTGAGCGAGAACGGGAGCGAGGCGACGTCGAGCCCGTCACCGGTCACCGCCGCCAGGCGGTAGATCTCGTACGACGCACTGCCGACCTCCAGCGTCCCCTTGGCCCCGAAGCTGTCCTGACTGGTCATCCGCAAGCATCTCCTCGTCGGTGTCGCTGTCGTCCGCCCCATCTTGCCGTTGTCCGGGTGGCCAGTGGAAGGCGGGTAGGTCTCTCGATATCAAGATACATGACGTCGAGGGATCCTGCCACGCGGCCGCTGGCCCTCGGTCAGCCGCGAGGCTCCAGCAGGGCGACGCACTCCACGTGGTGGGTCATCGGGAACAGGTCGAAGGCGCGCAGGGAGGACAGGGCATAGCCGTGCTCGGCGAAGATCGCGACGTCGCGGGCGAGCGCGGCGGGGTCGCAGGCGACGTAGGCCACGGCCCGGGGCCGGCGCGCTGCGACCTGCTCCACCACCGGGCGGCGCGCCCCCTCCCGCGGTGGGTCGAGCACCACGAGGTCGACCGGGTCGGCGCTCCGCTCGTCGAGCACGTCGTGCACCGCACCCGACACGACCTCGGCCCGCGCGGCCAGGTCGGCCAGGTTGTCGGCGGCGTGCTGGGCGGCCGTCGGGTCGCCCTCGACAGCCAGCACGGTCCCGGCGGCGCCGACTGCTTCGCCCAGGAAGCGAGCGAACAGCCCGACGCCGGCGTACAGGTCGAGGACCCGCTCCCCCGACCGCGGCCGGCAGGCCTCCAGCACGGCCGCCACCAGCGCCTCCGGCGCGCCCGGGTGCACCTGCCAGAACCCGTCGGCGGCCACCGTGAACGACGCGGTGGTGGCGCCCACGGTGACGGTCTCCCGGAGCGGCGCTGCTCCGGGAACCGGCTCCCGCGCGTCCGTCCGGGCGATCAGGCAGTCGTCGACCGGCACGACGTCGTGCGAGCGGTGGCGTCGCATGCCCCGCTCACCGTCGGGGGTGCGGGCGAAGCGGACCCGGGTCCGCCAGCGCAGTCCCCCCTCGTCGCCCGGCACCGGCTCGACGGTCACCGGGACCTCCAGCCCCGCGAGCCGCCGGAGCTGCTCGGCGACCACCTCCGCCTTGAGGGCACGCTGCCGGTCGAGAGCGACGTGCTGGAAGTCGCAGCCGCCGCAACCGCCCGGTCCGGCGACCGGGCACGGCGCCGCCACCCGGTCGGGCGACGCTCGGAGCACCTCGACGGCGTCGGCCCGCCAGAACCGGTCGTCGTCGCCTCCCTCGGTGACCTCCACGACCACGCGCTCACCGGGGATGGCATGCCGCACGAACACCACGCGGCCGCCCTCCTCGGCGACCCTGGCCACGGCCGCACCGCCGTGCGCGATGCCGGTCGCCTCGACCTCGAAGCGCTCCCCCACCCGGGAGCGGCCGCGCGGCCGGCGGCGCCGCTCGCGGCTCCGCTGCGGACGGCGGGGCGCCGGGGTCAATCCTGCCTGCTCTCCACGGAGATCTGCGGGTCGCCGTCCGGCCGCACCCGGCCGCTGCGCAGGTCGCCGGCGTGGGTGCGTCGCTGCTCCCGGTCCTCCCGCTCGGCCATCGCCACCGACGACCGCAGCTGGTAGGGGACGCTGATCATCATCACGCCGGGGCAGAACAGCAGGCGGGTCTTGAGCCGCAGCGCCGTCTGGTTGTGCAGCAGCTGCTCCCACCAGCGGCCGACGACGTACTCCGGGATGTAGACCGCGACCACGCCGCGCGGGTTGCCGCGGCGCACCTCGTTGGCGTAGTCGACGATCGGCTTGACGACCTCGCGGTAGGGCGAGTGCAGGATCTTCAGCGGGATGTCGATCCGTCGCCGGTCCCAGTCCTCCAGCAGCCGGTCGGTGGCGTCCTGGTCGGTGCTGACGTAGACCGCCTCGAGCACGTTGGGCCGGGCGGCCTTGGCGAACGCCAGGGCGCGGAGCGTCGGCTTGTGCAGCTTGGAGGTGAGCACCATCGCGTGCACCCGGGTCGGCAGCACCTTGTCCTTCTCGTCGGCGGCCAGCTCGTCCTCGACGTTGTCGTAGTGCTTGCGGATCGCCCGCATCACCAGGAAGAACACGGCCATGGCCAGGATGGTGATCCAGGCGCCGGCCAGGAACTTCGTGACCAGCACGATCACCAGGACCACGGCGGTCATCCCGAGTCCGAAGGTGTTGATCGCCCGGGAGCGGAGCATCCTGGCTCGCGTCGCCGCGTCCCGCTCGGTCGCCAACAGCCTGGTCCAGTGCCGGATCATGCCCAGCTGGCTGAGGTTGAAGGAGACGAACACCCCGACGATGTAGAGCTGGATCAGCTTGGTCGTCTCGGCGTCGAACACCTGGATCAGCACGATCGACATCACGGCCAAGAACACGATGCCGTTGCTGTAGGCCAGCCGGTCGCCGCGCGAGCCGAGCGCACGCGGGGCCAGGCCGTCCTTGGCCAGGATCGACCCGAGCACCGGGAACCCGTTGAAGGCGGTGTTGGCGGCCAGCACCAGGATGATGCCGGTGACGGTGACGACGAAGTAGAAGCCGGGGCTGAAGGAGTCGAACACGCCCCGGGCGATCTGCGAGATCAGCGGGTGCTGCTCGTAGTCGTCGGGGATCGCGCCGCCGACGGCGGTGCGGAGCCGGTCGAGCTCGTGCGGGTCGACGTAGCGGACGCTCATCTGGTTGGCGAGCACGATGACGCTCATCATCATCGTGATCGCGATCAGCCCGAGCAGCAGCAGCGTGGTCGCCGCGTTCCGGCTCTTGGGCCGCTGGAAGGCCGGGACGCCGTTGGAGATCGCCTCGACGCCGGTCAGCGCCGCACACCCGCTGGAGAAGGCCCGCGCCAGCAAGAAGACCAGGGCGATCGAGGAGAGCGGCCCCTCCCAACCGGGCGCCGGCTCGATCACCAGGTGGGCGCTCTCGGCCTCGGGCAGGGTGCCCGACAGCAGCCGGACCAGGCCGAACGCGCACATCCCGAAGATGGCCAGCATGAACAGGTAGGTGGGCAGGGCGAAGAACGCGCCCGACTCGCGGACGCCGCGCAGGTTCATGGCAGCGAGCAGCACGACGGCGATGGACGCGGTGGTCGCCTCGTGACCGATCAGCGACGGGATCGCGCCGGCGGCGTACTGCGCCGCCGAGGAGATCGACACCGCGACCGTCAGCACGTAGTCGACCAGGAGCGCGCTGGCCACGGTGAGCCCGGCGTTGCGGCCCAGGTTGACCGTGGCCACCTCGTAGTCGCCGCCGCCGCTCGGGTAGGCGTGCACGGTCTGGCGGTACGACGCCACGACGGTGAGCATGACAATGGCGACGGCGATCCCGATCTTCCACGACCAGACGTAGGCCGTGGCACCGGAGATGGCCAACATGATGAAGATCTCGTCGGGGGCGTAGGCCACCGAGGACAGGGCGTCGCTCGCGAACACCGGCAGCGCGATGCGCTTCGGCAGCAGCGTCTCCCCCAGCTGCGAGCTGCGGAGCTTGCGGCCGAGGAGGACCCGCTTGGAGACGTCACCCATGCCCACGACCGGCAAGGCTAGTCGACCCACCGCCGCCTGTCCGCGACACCGGGCCCGGCGGACGCGCGACAGCCGCTCCGGCTGGGATACCGTTCAGGCGTGCACGTCGTGATCATGGGCTGCGGCCGGGTCGGCTCGACCCTGGCCCGGAGCCTCGAGGACCGCAACCACACCGTCTCGGTGATCGACAGCGACCCCGACTCCTTCCGCCGGCTGGGCCCGGCCTTCAACGGCGACAAGGTCACCGGCTACGGCTTCGACCAGGCGGTCCTCGAGAAGGCCGGCATCCGGCGCGCCGACGCCTTCGCGGCGGTCTCGAGCGGCGACAACTCCAACATCATCGCGGCGCGCGTGGCGCGCGAGCAGTTCGGCATCCAGCAGGTCGTGGCCCGGATCTACGACCCCGGCCGGGCCGAGGTCTACCAGCGGCTGGGCATCACCACGGTCGCCACGGTCAAGTGGACCGCCGACCAGGTGCTCCGACGGATTCTCCCCGCCGGTGCCGAGCCCGACTTCCGCGACCCCTCCGGCACCATCCGGGTCGACCAGGTGCCGGTCCCCGAGCCGTGGATCGGCCACCGCACCATCCACCTGCAGGAGCAGTCGCGCAGCCGGATCGCGTGGATCGACCGGCTCGGCGAGGGCATGCTCCCCAACCGCGAGTCGATGCTCCAGGAGGGCGACCTGCTGCATCTGGTGATGCGTGAGGAGAACGCCACCAACGCCTATGCCGTCCTCGCCCGCGGACCGGAGGAGGGCTGACATGCGCGTCGCGATCGCCGGTGCCGGAGCCGTGGGCCGTTCCATCGCCCGCGAGCTGATCCAGAACGGCCACGAGGTGCTGCTCATCGACAAGGAGCCGTCCGCGATCAAGCCGGAGCGGGTCCCCGACGCGGAGTGGCTGCTCGCCGACTCGTGCGAGCTGTCCTCGCTGGAGGAGGCGCGCCTCGACAAGTGCGACGTCGTGATCGCCGCCACCGGCGACGACAAGGCCAACCTGGTGACCTCGCTGCTGGCCAAGACGGAGTTCGGCGTGCCGCGCACCGTCGGCCGGGTCAACCACCCCAACAACGAGTGGCTGTTCACCGAGGCCTGGGGCGTCGACGTCAACGTGTCGACCCCGCGCATCATGTCGGCGCTGGTCGAGGAGGCCGTCACCGTCGGCGACGTGGTGCGGCTGTTCACCTTCCGCAAGGGCAACGCCAACCTCGTGGAGATGACGCTGCCCGACGACTCGCCGTACGTCGGCCAGCCGTGCGGGCTGATCCCGTTCCCCGAGAACTGCGCCCTGGTCACGATCCTGCGCGACGGCCAGGTCTATCTTCCCGAGCGGGAGCAGCCGATCGAGGCCGGCGACGAGCTGCTGTTCGTCGCGCCGGCGGAGGTCGAGCCCGAGCTGGCGCAGCTGCTCTCCCCCGGGCTGCACCCCAGCTGAGCCCCGGACGCGCCGGGCTACTCCTCGGCGGGCGCGGGCTCCAGCGGCGTGTGGTTGCGCCCCAGCAGCCAGCCCATCAGGGCCAGCGCCGAGAGCCGCAGCGGCCACCCCAGGCCGTAGCGGAGCGCGCTCAGCGCCACCACGGCCGCCTCGGCGGACACGACTCCCCACCAGCCCGCCAGCCAGACCGGGCCCTGCAGCAGCACGCCGATGATGCCGGGCAGTCCGAGCACCCAGGTGAGCCGCGAGCACAGGGTCACCACCTGCGGGTCCCGCCGCCAGCCGGTCGGGTCCCCGGTGACGTTGCCGAGCATGAAGCCGATCAGTGGCCAGCGGGTGAGGCAGCTGACCGCCACCCCGATCGAGTAGACACTGCTCCAGATCAGCCCGGGCAGGAAGAACGCGAGCGCCTGCTCGTCCTCGGTGCCGCCGGACCGGCCGGCGAGGTAGACGAACAGCCAGCCGAGCGCGATGCCGAACACAGCGTTGAAGACGTACTGCGTCGTGCCCCGCTGCGCGATCCGGAGCAGCAGCAGGCCGACCGCGAGGGCGGCACTGGCGGTGAGCGCCAGCCGGAGGTCCTTGGTGGTGAGCCAGAAGCCGGTGAAGAGCAAGGTGGGCGCCGCGGCCTCGAGCATGCCGCGACGGCCGCCGAGGGCCGTCGACAGCTGGCGGCGGACCAGTGCCTCGACGGTGTCGACCGGGCTCTGCCCGCTCGGGCCGTCGGGTCCGAGGGCGTCGGTCACGGCATCAGCTCGTAGCGCGGGTTGAACATGATGCGGGTGCCGTCGTGGCGCCCGATCCGACCGGTCACCTGGATCACGCGGCCGGGCGCGATCCCCGCGATCCGGCGCCGGCCCAGCCACAGGACGGTCAGCACGCCGGAGCCGTCGTAGAGCTCCGCCTCGAGGGCGGGGACGCCGCCGCGCGGGCGCAGCGTGACCGTGCGGAGCGTGCCGCGGAGCTGGACGGGGTCACGGTCGGGGGCGGTGGCGATGGTCACCACGCCGCTCTCCTCGAACTCCCGCCGGAGGTCGCGGGCGTGCTGGTCGGAGCTGCTCGCCCACGCCGTCAGCCGCTTGCGCAGCCGGGTCCTCTCCGCCATGGCGGCAAGGGTATCCGGGGTGGCCGGACGAGCAGGGCGGACCCGTCAGGACGTCCGAGGGCCGACGGTCGTCAGGACGTCCGGCGCGCGGACGGGGGCAGGGTCAGCGGCAGCGGGTCGCCCGGCGGCATCGCATGGGTGCCGCGGTTGACGACCACGGAGGCGAGCGTGTCGTCCCACGCGCCGGCGTCGTCGGGCTCGACGGCGGGCTTGCCGAGGAAGGTCGCCCGCAGGAACCAGCGCGGGCCGTTGACGCCGACGATCCGGCTCGGCTGCACCGCCTTGGTGCCGTCGGGGAGCTGCACCTGCTGCTGCATGATCAGCTCCACCCCGAACCGGCCGTCGCGCTCGGTCGCGGTGCCGCCGCGCTGTGCGGTCTCGGCCTTGATCTGCGGCCGGGCGTCGCCCCAGAGGTCGCCGTGGCGGGGCGCCGCGAAGGCGCGCACCTCGACCGCCCCGTCGGGGCCGGCGATCAGCACCGACTGGACCTCCTGGGTGGCCTCGTCGACCTGCAGCCGCACCTCGCGCTCGGCCTCGGGCGCGATCAGCAGGGAGCCGAGGTCGACCCGCTCGACCTCGTCGTCGACCTCGGAGACGTCGTAGGGGCCGCTCGCGGCACGGACGTCGTCGCTCGCGGCGCCCTCCTGGGTGGGCTCGTCGGCGCCCTCGTCGGTGGGGGCCACCACGCCCTCGCCGGTGGTCTCCGGCTCCTCGGCGTCGTCCTTCTTGCGGCGGAACCTCACCCGACACTCTCCTCATCGCCACTGGGACGGCCGAACCCGCCCGTTGAACCGTATCCCCCCGCACCACGCGGCGATGCGGGGAGCACGTCGACCTCGACGAAGCGGGCCCGCTCGACGCGCTGCACGACCAGCTGGGCGACCCGGTCACCGCGGCGCAGCGACACCGGCTCGCGCGGGTCGAGGTTGACCAGGAGGACCTTGACCTCGCCGCGGTAGCCCGCGTCGACGGTGCCGGGGGTGTTGACGATCGAGACGCCGTGGCGGGCGGCCAGGCCGGAGCGCGGGTGCACCAGCGCGACGTAGCCCTCGGGGAGCGCGATCGCCACCCCGGTGGGCACCAGCGCCCGCTCGCCCGGAGCCAGCTCCACGTCGACCGTGGTCATCAGGTCGGCGCCCGCGTCGCCGGGATGGGCGTACGCCGGCGCGGGCAGCTCGCGGTCGAGCCGCAGCAGCGCGATGTCGAGGTCGCTCACGGCGACCGACCCTACCGGGCCCGGGCCGGCCCTCGGCCGCGCACTAGGCTTCGCGACGTGCCCCCCGACGAGGCCCCACGGCCGGACTACCACGAGCGGCTGCACGCACCGCTGCGCTGGTGGGTGCAGGGCACGATGCTGGTCGCCAGCGCCTGGCTGGCGGCGGCGGTCGCCATGCCGGTCGCGGGGGCCCTCGCCGTGGCCGCCGTGGGGCTCGCGCTGATGACGGCCTTCCTGCTGGGCTACGGCGGTGCGCGCATCGTGGTCGGCGGCGGGATGCTCCACGCGGGTCCGGCCGCCATCGAGACCGGCCTGCTGGGCGAGGCCACCCCCCTCGACGCCGACGGCACCCGTCGTCAGGCGGGGGTCGACGCCGACGCGCGGGCCTACCTGCTGCTGCGCCCGTTCGTGAAGACGTCGGTGCGGGTCGAGGTGACCGACCCGGCCGACCCGACGCCGTACTGGCTGCTGAGCAGCAGGCACCCGGAGGCGCTGGCGTCGGCGCTCGACGTGGCCACCGGTAGGCTCGCGGCCAGACAGCTCACCGGGGAGGACTGAGGACTGATGGCGAGCGACAGCTCGAAGATCTGGACGGCGTTCAGCGTCGGCGCCGCGCTCCTCGCGGCGACCGCGGCCAAGAAGGGGCTCAACACCTCGTGGCGGGTGGCCACCGGCAAGAACCCGCCGGCCAACCCGGCCGACCCCGACGTCGACCTGTGGGAGGCCGTCGCCTGGGCGGCCGTGAGCGGCACCATCATCGCGCTGGCCCGGATGCTGGCCACGCGTCGCGCCGCCGACTACTACGCCCGGTCCACCGGCAAGCTGCCGCCCGAGCTCGCCGCCAGCCGCGACGCCGACAAGTCCGAGCCCACGACCTACTGAAGGTCGCCCGGACCGCTCACGCGCAGTCCTTGCAGATCAGCTTGCGCTCGTCGGCCAGCTGGCTGCGGTGGTGCACCAGGAAGCAGCTCATGCAGGTGAACTCGTCCTCCTGACGCGGCTTGACCTCGACGGCCAGCTCCTCGTGGGAGAGGTCGGCGCCGGGCAGCTCGAACGCCTCGGCGGCCTCCGCCTCGTCCTCGTCGACCTTGCCGGAGTTCTTGTCGTGACGGCGCGCCTTGAGCTCTTCGATGCTCTCCTCGGACGCGTCGTCGTCCGTCTTGCGGGGTGCGTCGTAGTCGGTCGCCATCGCGGTGTCTGCTCCTGGGGAAAGTCTGACTGCTGGATCAGGTGGTGAGTGGGGGGCGGGTCGTCGTCAGGCGCCAGATTGTGCACCATGGATGCCCCGCAATGCACACCGGTCTCACGACGTGTCGCGCAACGGTACGGGGTCGGGGGTTATTCCCGGTCGTCGCCGCCCACCAGGCCGACGTCGTGGACGGCGGCCAAGAACTCGTCGAAGCCGTGCTCGGGGGCGCAGACCAGCAGGGTGAGGCCGCCCACGCCGGTCATCAGCGCGGTCCGGGCTCCGGCCTCGCGCGCCACCAAGCCTCCGGCGGCGTGGTCCCACGGGTTGACGCCCTCCTCGACGTAGCCGTCGGCCGCCCCCTCGGCCACGTGACACAGGTCGAGCGCCGCGGACCCGGGCCGCCGGATGTCGCGCACGACCGGCAGCAGCCGCGCGATCGCCTGGGCCTGCAGGGTCCGCACCCGCGGCTCGTAGTTGAAGCCGGTGAGCACCAGCCGCTGCGACAGCGGCGCGGGGCCGCGCACCTGGAGAGGGGTCCCGTCGCGGTGCGCTCCCCCACCCAGCACCGCCCAGTAGGTCACGCCGGTCGGCACGTTGAGCACCACACCCACCTGCGCGACGCCGTCGACCTCGGCGGCGATCGAGACGGCGTACTGCGGGAGGCCGTAGAGGAAGTTGACGGTGCCGTCGATCGGGTCGACGACCCACCGGACGCCGGTCTCGGTGTCGTCGTGGCCACCCTCCTCGCCGAGGAACCCGTCACCGGGCCGCGCCGCGAGCAGGCGGGTGCGGATGAGCTGCTCGCTGTCGTGGTCGACCTTGGTGACGACGTCGGTGAGGCTGGTCTTGGTGGCGGCGACCTCGACGCCGGCCGCGCGCTCGCGGCGGATGAGCTCGGCCGCCTCCCGGGCGACGTCGAGCGCCAGCTCGAGCAGCGTGGCCCGGAGCTCGGGGGTGACAGCGGGGGTGGTGCTCACGAGTCCTCGCCTCCGACGGTGGGCAGCGGACCGCGGGCGTTGGCGCAGCAGCCGACCGGGCATCGGTCGTGGCCGGCGGCCAGGCTGCCGACCGACGGCCGGGCGATCGGCTCTCCCCGCTCGGCGGCGGCGCGCTCGAGCACCAGCTCGCGCACCATCGCCACGAAGCGGGGGTCCACGCCGGGGGTCGCCGCGCGCACCGCCGCGACCTCCAGCTTCTCGGCGGTCGCGAGGGCCTCGGTGTCGAGGTCGTAGATGACCTCCATGTGGTCGGAGACGAAGCCGACCGGCACCAGCACCACGGCCCGGACGCCCCGCTCGGCCAGGTCCTCGAGGTGGTCGTTGACGTCGGGCTCCAGCCACGGCACCGAGGGCGGTCCGGAGCGCGAGCAGTAGACGAGGTCGTGGTCGACCGACCGGGAGACCTCGCGGCGCACCAGCTCGGCCACCGCCGCCGCGACGCTCTCGTGCTGGGCGACGTAGGCACCGCCCCCGGGGCCGCTGACGTCGTTCATCGCGAGCGGGATCGAGTGGGTGACGAAGACCAGCCGGGCGTCGTCGCGGACCTCCGCCGGCAGCTCGGCCAGGGCAGCCAGCACCGCGTCGACCACCGGGGCGACGAAGCCGGGGTGGTTGTAGTAGGTGCGCAGCTTGTCGAGCCGGGGCGCCCCCGGCACCTCGGCCGTCGCAGCGGCGAGGTTCTCGCGGTACTGCCGGCAGGAGGAGTACGACGAGTAGGCCGACGTCACGAAGCACGCGGCCCGAGTGACCCCGTCGTCGCGCATGCGGGTGAGCGCGTCGACGAGGTAGGGGTCCCAATTGCGGTTGCCCCAGTAGACCGGCAGGTCGAGCCCGTTGGTCGCGAAGTCCTCGCGCAGCGCCGCCAGCAGCGCTCGGTTCTGGTCGTTGATCGGCGACCGGCCGCCGAACTGGAAGTAGTGCTCGCCGACCTCCTCCAGGCGCTCGCGCGGGATGCCCCGACCGCGGGTGACGTTCTCGAGGAACGGCACCACGTCGTCGGGCTTCTCGGGGCCTCCGAAGGAGACCAGCAGGACGGCGTCGTACGGTCGCGGATCGGGG
>JAUILS010000286.1 GCA_030432975.1 Actinomycetes bacterium | reverse complement strand
GCGACGGGGTGTGGGAGGGCCTGCGGGTGTACGCCGGCCAGCCGGTGTTCCTGGACCAGCACCTGGACCGGCTGTTCGAGGGCGCCACGGCGCTGATGATCGACATCGGGCTCACCCGCGAGCAGGTCGCCGACGCGATCCACGCGACCCTCGCGGCCAACGAGATGCGCGACGGGGTGCACGTGCGGCTGATGGTGACCCGTGGCGTCAAGGCGACGCCCTACCAGGACCCGCGGGTGACCATCGGCCCCGCCACGGTCGTCGTGATCGCCGAGCACAAGGACCCCCTGCCCGCGACCGTGGAGCAGGGCATCACGCTCTTCACGACGCACGTGCGGCGGGCCACCCCCGACACGCTCGACCCCAAGCTCAACGCCCACTCCAAGCTCAACGACATCACCGCGTGCATCCAGGCCTACACCGCGGGCGCCGACGAGGCGCTGATGCTCGACCCACACGGCTTTGTCGCCACCTGCAACAGCACCCACTTCTTCGTGGTGAAGGGCACTCCCGAGGCCCCCGAGGTGTGGACCTCCGACGGGCGCTTCTGCCTCGGCGGCATCACCCGCAGCAACGTGCTGCGGCTGTGCCGCGAGCACGGCATCGCCGCGCGCGAGACGACGTTCAGCCTCACCGACGTCTACAGCGCGCAGGAGGCGTTCGTGACCGGCACCTTCGCCGGGCTGGTGCCGGTGCGCTCCGTCGACGGCCGCACCATCGGCAGCGGCGCCCGCGGGCCGGTCGTCGAGCGGCTGCAGCGGCTCTACGGCGAGCTGGCCAGGGCCGACGCCGCGGCGCGGGCGGGCGGCCGACCGGCCCCCGGTGAGGAGTCGGGGTCGTGACGGTCCGGGTGGCGATGTGGTCGGGGCCGCGCAACATCTCCACGGCGATGATGCGCTCGTGGGAGAACCGCCCTGACACCGAGGTGGTCGACGAGCCGTTCTACGCCGCCTACCTGCACCGCACCGGGCTCGACCACCCCGGGCGCGACGAGGTCCTCGCCTCCCAGCCGACCGACCCCGCCGAGGTGGTGGCCGGTCTGCTGGGGCCGGCGCCGGACGGCGCGGCGGTGCACTACTCCAAGCAGATGACCCACCACCTCGACATGGCCGAGGACCGCGGCTGGCTCGCCGAGCTGCGCAACGTGCTGCTGATCCGCGACCCGCGGGAGGTCGTCGCGTCCTACGTGCGGTCCCGCGAGGCCTGCGAGCCCGAGGACATCGGCGTGTGGCAGCAGGTGACGCTCCACGACGAGCTGGTCGACCTCACCGACGACGACGTGCCGGTCATCGACGCGGCGGACTTCCTGCGAGCCCCCGAGGCACATCTGCGGTGGCTCTGCGACTGGCTGGGCATCGCGTTCACCGACCGGATGCTGCGCTGGCCGCTCGGCCCGCGGCGCAGCGACGGCGTGTGGGCGCCCTACTGGTACGACGCCGTGTGGGCGTCCACCGGGTTCGCGGCCTACCGGCCGCGCGCGGTCGAGCTGAGCGAACACGACGCCGCCGTCGCCGAGGCCTGCCGGCCGGCGTACGACCTGCTGGCGGCGCGCCGCCTGGTGCTCGCCGACTAGAGGTTCGGCTCGCCGACGAGCTGGTCCTTGTCGCGCTGCAGCGCCCCCAGGACGCCGTTGACGAACGCCGGCGACTCGTCGGTCGACAGCTCGCGCACCAGCGCCAGCGCCTCGCTGACGGCCACGCCGTCAGGGATCTCGTCGGAGAAGAGCACCTCGAAGGCGCCGATCCGCAGCACGTTGCGGTCGACGGCCGGCATCCGCGCGAGCGTCCACCCCTCGGCGTACTGCTCGAGCAGCTCGTCGATGCGGGCGCGGTGCTCGCCGACCCCGCGGATCAGCACCTCGGTGTAGGGGTTGTTCGGGGCGTCACCGGCTTCCAGCGCCGCCTCGAGGGTGGCGACCGGGTCGTCGCCGCGCATCTCGCAGGCGTAGAGGTGGTCGAGCGCGCGCTTGCGCGCCTTGGAACGGGCAGCCACGAAGGGTCAGCCCGAGACGCGGCCGAGGTAGGACGAGTCGCGGGTGTCGACCTTGACCTTCTCGCCGGTGGTGATGAACAGCGGCACCTGGATCTGGTGGCCGGTCTCGACGGTCGCCGGCTTGGTGCCGCCGCTGGAGCGGTCCCCCTGCAGGCCCGGCTCGGTGTAGGTGATCTCGAGCTCCACCGAGGCGGGCAGCTCGATGTAGAGCACCCGGCCGTCGTTGGTGGCGACGATCGCCTCCTGGTTCTCGAGCAGGAAGTTCTTGGCGTCGCCCACGATCTCGTCGGCCACCTCGATCTGGTCGTAGGTGCCGGTGTCCATGAAGACGTACGACGTGCCGTCGTGGTAGAGGTACTGCATCGTCCGCTTGTCGACGTTGGCGACCTCGACCTTCACGTCGGCGTTGAACGTCTTGTCGACGGTCTTGCCGGACTCGATCGCCTTCAGCTTGGTGCGGACGACCGCGCCGCCCTTGCCGGGCTTGTGGTGCTGGAACCAGATGACCTGCCAGAGCTGGCCGTCGAGGTTGAGAACCATGCCGTTCTTGAGGTCGTTGGTCGTTGCCATGGGCGCGGGTCAGCCTTTGCGTTCTCGAGTGAAGATGGTGTCGCGATGCGGGGGCGCCGGCGGGGTCCGCCGGGCCGACGGGACAGTCTATCGACGGGTGTCTCGTGGCCCGAATCGTAGGGCGGGCGCCTTGCTGGTTGCGGAGGTCGCTCTGCGAGCCGGCCGCCCCGAAGGGGCTGGCAAGGGCCGTCCCCAAGGGACTCTCAGCCCGCCGCCGCCGGCCGCCGGCCGGGCCTGTGGAGAGGGCTCGGATTCTGTGATGGAACCGTGATCTGCCGGGGTGTGGATGCGGGCTCCTGGGAGGCTTCGTTGTCGGTGGTCTCTGTTTGGCTTGTCGGTATGAGCTCAGCAGCCGATCGCCGCGAGGGGATCCCGACGCCGGGGTCTCCGGAGTCGGTGTTGTCGGCTGCCCGCGGTGCTCAGCGGGCGATCGCCGCTGGCGAGGCGGGTCTGCTGGCGGCGGCGGTGGAGTGGGCGGCGATGCACGAGCCGGTCGACGGCGCGGCGGCAATGTGGTGGCAGGGCGGGAACGCGATCCCGCTGGCCGGCGACGGTGTCCCGGACATCGCGGAGTACGCCGTGGCCGAGCTCGCCGCCGCGGTCGGGATGACCAGCGATGCCGGCCGCCGGCTGATCGGACAGGCCCTCGAGCTCGCGTGGCGGCTCCCGAAGCTCTGGGAGCAGGTCCAGGACGGGCGGGCGCCGGCGTGGCGGGCGCGTCGGGTTGCGGACAAGACGATGTTGTTGTCGCCGGAGGCGGCGGGGTTCGTGGACCGGCACGTCGCCGCCGTCGCGGGGCGGGTGTCGCTGCCCACCCTGGAACACCTCGTGTTGGAGGCGAAGATCCGGGTGGAGGGGATGGAGCGGGAGGACCCGGAGAACCCCTTCCCCGAGGTCCCCGACACCCGCCACATGACCGTGAACACCGACCAGGTGTCGTTCACCGGCACC
>JAUILS010000285.1 GCA_030432975.1 Actinomycetes bacterium | reverse complement strand
CTCGGCATCGAGCTCGGGTCGGTCGCGGTGGCGGTCATCAAGTCGACCAACGTGATCGTCGAGACCACCCGGGGCGAGGCGTGAGGCGTACGGCGGCGGCCCTGGTCGCCGTCACGGCGCTCCTGCTGACCGGCTGCTCGGGCGCCGCCGACGACCCCGGCGACGTGCTGACGGTGTACGCCGCCTCGTCGCTGACGGCGCCCTTCACCGAGCTGGGCGGGCAGTTCGAGGCCGAGCACCCTGGGGTGACGGTCCGCTTCAGCTTCGCCGGGTCGTCCGACCTGGTCGCCCAGCTCCAGGAGGGCGCGCCGGCCGACGTCTTCGCCTCCGCCGACCAGGCCACCATGGACAAGCTCACCGCGGACGACCTGGCCGCCTCGGCGCCGGTGCCGTTCGCGACGAACACCCTCGAGATCGTGGTCCCGGCCGACAACCCGGCCGGCATCCGGTCCCTGGCCGACCTGGAGTCGACCGAGGTGCGGCTCGTCGTCTGTGCCCCGGAGGTGCCGTGCGGTGCGGCCGCGCAGCGGCTGGCCGAGCGGGCCGGGGTGACCCTCACCCCGGTCAGCGAGGAGCAGAAGGTCACCGACGTGCTCGCCAAGGTCTCCTCCGGCGAGGCCGACGCGGGGCTCGTCTACGTCACCGACGTCCGCGCTGCCGGGGACGCCGTGCGCGGGATCGAGGTGCCCGAGGCGGGCTCCGTGGTCAACGTCTACCCGATCGCCCCGGTGACGACCGCGGTCGATCCTTCGCTCGCCCAGGAGTTCGTCGACCTGGTGGTCTCCGACGCGGGGCAGCGGGTGCTCAGCCGGGCCGGCTTCGGACCGCCCGACGCGACGTCCGGAGACTCCGGATGAGCGACCCGCGCAGCCGCCTCGGCGTCCCGCGGTGGATCCTGCTCCCCGCGCTCCTGGGCGCCGGGTTCGTGCTGCTGCCGCTCGTCGCCATCGTCGCGCGCACGCCGTGGGGCCGGTTCGGCGAGCTGCTCACCTCGCAGGCCTCCCAGGACGCACTCTGGCTGAGCCTGCGGACGGCGACGGCCAGCACGCTGCTGTGCCTGGTGCTCGGCGTCCCGATGGCGCTGGTCCTCGCGCGGTCGTCGTACCGCCTGCTGGGGGTGGTCCGCTCGCTGGTGCTGCTGCCCCTGGTGCTGCCTCCGGTGGTGGGAGGCATCGCGCTGCTCTACACCTTCGGTCGCCGCGGTCTGCTGGGGCAGACGATGGAGGTGCTCGGCATCCAGGTCGCCTTCTCGACGGCGGCGGTCGTGCTGGCGCAGACGTTCGTGGCCCTGCCGTTCCTGGTCGTGAGCCTCGAGGGGGCCCTGCGGACGGCGGGGGAGCGCTACGAGGCGGTCGCGGCCACGCTCGGCGCCCGCCCGACCACGGTGCTGCGGCGGGTGACGCTGCCGCTGGTGCTGCCGGGGCTGGTGTCGGGCACGGTGCTGGCCTTCGCACGGGCGCTAGGAGAGTTCGGGGCCACCATCACCTTCGCCGGCAGCCTGCAGGGCCGCACCCGCACGCTGCCGCTGGAGATCTACCTGCGCCGCGAGACGGATGCCGAGGGCGCCGTGGCGCTCTCGCTGGTGCTGGTGGTGGTGGCGGTCCTGGTGATCGGCGTCGCCGGGCAGCGCAGGAGCGCGCTGTGAGGGTGCGGCGATGAGTCTGGAGCTGACGGCGAGCGTGGGCGACCGCGGGGTCGACGTGGCCCTCGAGGTCGCGGACGGCGAGACCCTGGCGGTGCTGGGGCCCAACGGCGCCGGCAAGTCGACGCTGCTCGACGTGGTCGCGGGGCTGCTGCGACCCGACCGGGGGCGGGTGGTGCTCGACGGCCGTGCCCTCACCGACGTCGGGGACGGGCGGGACGTGATGGTGCCGGCGTACGAGCGGTCCGTCGGGCTGCTCGCCCAGGACCCGCTGCTGTTCCCGCACCTCGACGTGCGCGGCAACGTGACCTTCGGCCCCCGGAGCCGGCGTACGCCGCGGCGCGAGGCGCGCGCCGTCGCCGACCGGTGGTTGGGCGACCTGGAGCTGACCGACCTAGCCGACCGCCGCCCCGCCCAGCTGTCGGGCGGCCAGCGGCAGCGGGTGGCGCTCGCCCGGGCGCTGGCCGCCGACCCGCGGGTGCTGCTCCTCGACGAGCCGATGGCGGCCCTCGACGTCGCCGTCCGCCCGGCGCTGCGACAGACGCTGCGGCACGTGCTGGCCGACCGGACGGCGGTGGTGGTCACCCACGACGTGCTCGATGCGCTGCTGCTGGCCGACCGGGTGGTGGTCGTCGAGGGCGGGGTCGTGGTGGAGCGGGGCCCGACGACCGAGGTGCTGACCCAGCCGCGGAGCGGGTTCGCCGCCGAGATCGCCGGGCTCAACCTGGTGAGCGGCGCGTGGCGCGACGACGCGCTCGAGACCGAGGAGGGGCTGCGCATCGTCGGGGAGCCCGCCGAGGCGGCGCCCGCACCGGGGGAGGCCGCGGTGGCGGTGTTCCCGCCGTCGGCGGTGTCGGTGTTCCTCACCGCCCCCGGCGGTAGCCCCCGCAACGCCGTCGACGTCACCATCACCTCGGTGGAGCCCCAGGCCGGCCACCTCCGGGTCCGCGGCGGGGGCCTGAGCGCCGACGTCACCCCGCGGTCCGTCGCCGAGCTCGGTCTGGCGCCCGGCGTACGCGCCGTGTTCGTCGTCAAGGCCACCGAGGTCACCGTCTATCCACGCTCGTAGGTCCCTCCACAGGTTCTGCACAGGGGCGGTGGGGGGTGTGTACGACGCGGCGGGTTCCTCCACACGTCCTCAACAGATTTCACAAAGTCCTGGGGGTATCCGCGGGGCGGCTTGTTCCTGGATCGACCGCCGACCTAGCCTGACGAACGACCGGCGAGATGTCGCCGAGTCGACATTTGGCCGGGGCCGCACCACCGCCCCCCAGCCGACAGCAAGGAGTGCAGATGACCGGTCGCGGACCGTTCGGGGGACCACCCGGACAGGGGGCCTTCCCCGGAGGCAGCCCCACCGGGAGCAGTGCCCCCGAGATGCCGCCGTTGACCACCGCTCCGATCCCTCCCCCTTCCCCAGGAGGCGACACCGTGGCGAGCTACACCGTCCCGTTCCCCGGGACCATCGAGACCGAGCCGGAGCCCGACGAGGCTCCCGTCGACCAGACCGCGCCGGCGGTCGAGGAGACCCCCGAGGTCATCGACGAGACCCCCGAGGTGGTGCTCGGCCCGACGGGCCGGCCGCTGCCCGACCTCCCCGAGCCCCAGCCGCTCACCGAGCACGGCCCCGCGCGGGTGGTGTCGCTGTGCAACCAGAAGGGCGGCGTCGGCAAGACCACGACCACCATCAACCTCGGCGCCTCCCTGGCGGAGTACGGCCGCCGGGTGCTGCTCGTCGACTTCGACCCCCAGGGGTCGCTCTCGGTCGGGCTGGGGCTCAACCCGCACGACATGGAGCTCACGGTCTACAACCTGCTGATGGACCGGCAGACCAAGCTCGAGGAGGTCGTCGTCCCGTCCGGCATCCCCGGCATGGACCT
>JAUILS010000039.1 GCA_030432975.1 Actinomycetes bacterium | reverse complement strand
GATGAAGACCACGCCGGTCCACACGGAGTTCTCGGCGTTCGGCAGCCCCAGCCGGGTCAGCCCGGACTGGATGAACGACCCGAGCCCGTCGCCGCCGACCAGCACCGCGATCGCCGCGATGCCCACGGTCATCAGGGTCGAGATCCGGATCCCGGCCACGATCACCGGCCAGGCCAACGGGATGCGCACCCGCAGCAGCTGCTGCACGGAGTTCATGCCCATCCCCTTGGCCGACTCGACGACGGCGGGGCTGACGGCGTCGAGCCCGGTGACCGTGTTGCGGAGGATCGGCAGGATGGCGTAGAGGAACAGCGCGAGCATCGCCGGCGGGTTGCCGATCCCGAGGAGCGGGATGAACAGCGCGAACAGTGCCAGCGACGGGATGGTCAGGAAGATTCCGGCGATGGCCAGCACGATCGCCCGGGCCGTCGGATGCCGGTGCACGACCACCCCGAGCAGCACCGAGAAGACCGTGGCGAGGGCCACGACGATCAGCACGATCCTGGCGTGGTTGAGGGTCTCCTCGAGGATGAAGTCCCAGTTGTCCTGCACGTAGGTGAACCAGCTGCTGAGCGCTTCCACGAATGCCTCTCGTCGACTGCCTGCACCCCCACCCTACGCAGACGACGCCCCGGGGCCGGGGCCTCGGGGGTCGCGGAAGCCCCCTTCGGAGGGCCCCACCGCCCCCTCGGGCCGGTCAGCGCTGGTGCTTGCGCAGCCCGAAGGTGAGGCCGTCGAGAAGGGCGCCCCACGACGCCTCGATGACGTTGTGGCCGACCCCGACGGTGACCCAGGTCGACTCGCCGTCGGAGGTCTCGATGAGCACCCGGGTGATCGCGTCGGTGCCGTGGCCCTGGTCGAGGATGCGCACCTTGTAGTCGATCAGCTCGAACTTCGCGACCTCGGGATAGGCCATCCCGATCGCCTGCCGGAGCGCCTGGTCGAGGGCGTTGACGGGGCCGTTGCCCTCGCCGGTGACGACGTAGCGGACGCCCTCGGCGACCAGCTTGACCGTGGCCTCGGAGACGGCCTCGTCGCCGGGGCGGGAGTCGGTGATCACCCGCCACGACTCGACGTCGAAGTACGTCGGCCGTCGGCCCTCGACCTCCTCGACCAGCAACAGCTCGAAGGACGCGTCGGCGGCCTCGAAGGTGAAGCCGGTGGCCTCCAGCTCCTTGACCCGCACGGTGACCCGGGAGACGAGCTCCTTGTCGCCGGACAGGTCGTAGCCCAGCTCGCGACCCTTCAGCTCGATGGACGCCCGTCCGGCCATGTCGGAGACCAGCAGCCGCATGTCGTTGCCGACCGCGACCGGGTCGAGGTGCTGGTAGAGGTCGGGGTCGACCTTGATCGCCGACGCGTGGAGACCTGCCTTGTGCGCGAACGCCGACGTGCCGACGTACGGCTGCCGGGAGGCGGGCGGCACGTTGGTCACCTCGGCGACGGCGTGGGCGATCCTGGTGGCCTCGCGGAGCAGCCCCTGCGGGAGCACCTGCCGGTCGAGCTTGAGCTCGAGGTTGGCGACCACGGCCACGAGGTCGGCGTTGCCGGTGCGCTCGCCGTAGCCGTTGATGGTGCCCTGGACGTGCGTGGCCCCGGCATCGACGGCGGCGAGGGTGTTGGCCACGGCGCAGCCGGTGTCGTTGTGGCAGTGGATGCCGACCCGGGCGCCGGTCGCGGTGACCACGTCGTCGACGACGTCGCCGACCCACCCGGGCAGCATGCCGCCGTTGGTGTCGCAGAGCGCGGCCAGCTCGGCGCCGGCCTCGGCGGCGGTGCGGATGACCTCGAGGGCGTAGTCGCGGTTGTCGCGGTAGCCGTCGAAGAAGTGCTCGGCGTCGAGGAACACCGTCTGCCCCTCGGCCACCAGGTGGGCGACGGTGTCGCGCACCATCGCGAGGTTCTCCTCCAGCGTGGTGCGCAGCGCCATCGCGACGTGCTTGTCGTGCGACTTGGCCACCAGGGTCACCACCGACGCCCCCGAGTCGCGCAGCGCCGCCACCAGCGGGTCGTCGGCGGCGGCGACGCCGGCCCGACGGGTGGCGCCGAACGCGGCCAGCCTGGCGTGGCGCAGGTCGAGCTCCTCGCGGGCCCGCCGGAAGAACTCGGTGTCCTTGGGGTTGGCCCCCGGCCAGCCGCCCTCGATGAAGCCGACCCCCAGGCCGTCGAGCTGCTTGGCGATGGTCAGCTTGTCGGCGACGGAGAGGTTGAGCCCCTCCTGCTGCGCGCCGTCGCGCAGCGTCGTGTCGTAGACGTGGAAGGCGCCCTGGAGGTCCTGGAGGTCCGCGGGCTGCGGGAGCTGGTCCATCGGTGGGTCTCGCTTCTGGGTGTCACTGCTGGGGTGGGGGTGGCGTGCCGAGAGCAACAAAAAACCTCTCGTGGGAACGAGAGGTCGGCGCGTCGAGGGGGCTCGACGCGCTAGGCAATGATGATCTCGAGGTGGTGCACAGGGCCATGGTGCCACGGAACCGCCCGCAGCGTGGACGTTCGGTCTCGCGATGCGGTCGCCCGACGGACGTGGGCGAGGCTCAGAGGCTCTGCAGCGGTCCCTGCTGGGCGGGGGCCCAGTTGACGCCCCGGTCGGTGGCCAGGGCGCCGAGCCCGGCGGCGAGCGCCGCCATCAGCAGCGTCGCGACGAACCACGCCACCGGGCGCGCCGCGAGCGGCCGCAGCACCCGGTCGACCGGTCCCCGCACCCGGGAGCCGCCGGGGCCGAAGAGCAGCGCTCCGGTGAGCGCGGCGCCGGCGATGGCCAGCGTCACCTCGGCGGGCGCGACCGCGGCGTAGCCGATCAGCGCCCCCGCGACCGCCAGGCCGCCGGCCCACAGGACGAGCATCCCGGTGCCAGGAATCGAGCGGAGCAGGTGCCACGGGGTGGTCACGAGCAGCTGTGGGGCGTCGTACCAGCGCGAGCCGCGGAAGCGCCGGCGCGTGCCGGCCGCGCTCGCCGCCAGCGAGCCGCTGCGCAGCAGCCACGCCGCGGTGAGGAGCGTCAGCGTGCCGAGATAGGGGTACGCCGCCACGGCCGCGCCGCCGGCCAGCACGAGCAGCGTCATCAGGACGCCGCGCCGGGCGCGGGCCGGCCACCCGGCGCGGGCGGGTGCGTCCGCCGCCGGGCTCGGCCAGCCGGTCGGCGGCTGGGGAGCCGGCGGACGGGCGGGTTGCCGTGAGGAAGGAGGCACCGGCGCCGGGGCGGGCAGCACGGACGACCGAGCCGCCGCCGCGGGCCTCGGCGGTGCGGTCGAGGCGGCCGCCGAGGGCGCCGCCGGCGGCGCGACCGGCGCCTGCGTCTCGACCAGTGTCCGCGGCGGCGTCACGGGCGCAGTGACGTGGTGGGCCGGCGCCAGCGCGGCGGCCGCGAGTGGCTGGGTCATCGGCGTCCCGGCTGCGACCGGGCGCGGCCGGGTCGGCTCGGGCGCGCGCAGCGCCTCCAGCAGCGCGGCCACGGTGGGCCGCTCGGCCGGGTCGGGCCGCAGCGCGGACTCGACGAGGGCGTGCACGGGCTCGTCCATGCCCGACAGCCGGTGCTCGCCGCGCCGGACGCGGTCCATCACCGCCATGGCGGGGCCGCGGCCGAAGGGCGACTCCCCCGACGCCGCGAAGGCGACCGTCGCCGCCCAGGCGTGCAGGTCGGAGGCGGGCGTGGCGTCCTCGCCGTAGAGGATCTCGGGAGCGAGGTAGCCGGGTGTGCCGAGCAGCCAGCCGGTCATCGTCAGCCGCGGGTCGTCGGCGACCCGGGCCAGCCCGAAGTCGATGAGCACCGGACTGCGCCCCTCCATCAGCACGTTGGAGGGCTTGATGTCGCGGTGCAGCACCCCGCAGGCGTGGACCGCGGCGACCGCCTCGGCGAGACACGTCGCCAGGTGGCGGAGGTCGGCGCCCTGCACCGGTCCCTCCTCGGCGACGTGGTCGTGCAGCGAGAGCCCCGGGACATAGCGGGTCGCCACGAACGGCACCGGACCCCACGGGTCCGCGTCGACGATCTCGGCGATCCGCGGCGAGCGGATCCGTCGCAGCGAGCCGACCTCCCGCGCCAGCCGGGCGCGCGCCTCGTCGTCGCCGACGATGTTGGGGCGCAGCACCTTCAGCGCCACCCGCTCCTGACCGGGCTTGCGCGCGAGGTGGACCACGCCCATGCCGCCCTCGCCGATCCGCGTCAGGAGGGTGTATCCCCCGACGGTCAGCTGCGGCGGCGCCTCCTGGCGCGGCGGACTCGACACGTGATGAGGGTACCTGCGGGGCGCACGAACCCCGGTCTTCGCGCAGGCCGTTCGCGCAGGGGCTGGGTCGGCGGCGGGCCCGGCTGCGAGACTCACGTCATGACCGAGCCGCAGTGGCGCCCCCGCCCCACCGGATGGCGCCGGACGATGTTCCGGCTGCCGATCTGGCTCTACCGCGCCCGCCTCGGCGGCCTGATGGGGGGCCGGTTCGTGCTCATCCACCACACCGGGCGCACGTCCGGCCTCGCCCGCCAGGTGGTCGTCGAGGTGGTCGAGCGCGAGCGGGCGAGCGGCGCCGTCATCGTGGCGGCGGGCTTCGGCCCGCGCACCCAGTGGTACCGCAACCTCCTCGCCACCCCCGACGCCCGGGTCGAGCTCGGCTGGCGGGCGTACGACGTCCACGCCGAGCCGCTGTCCCACGACGAAGCCGGGGCCACCATGCTGCGTTATGCCCGCCGGCATCCGCGGGCCGCCGCACGCTCGCCCACTACATGGGCTTCCCCGCCCCCTCCGACGAGGAGGGCTACCGCGAGCTCGGCCGCTCGCTGCCGATGCTGCGGCTGGTGCCTCGCGGCTAGACCCGGCTTCCGCGGCAAGGGCCGGTCGGACAGGCAATCGCGGCGGCACGGCCTCGCGCCTCCCGCGCAGGGTGGTCGGCGGTCGGCGGTTGCCTGTCCGAGCGGCCCCGGGTGGGTGCTCGGCCCCGAGCCCCCTCCCCCGGGCGGACGACCTGCGTCAGCAGACCCGGTGCATCCACCCGAAGGTGTCGTCGGCGCGGCCGTACTGGATGTCGACCAGGGCCTGGCGCAGCGCCATCGTGACCTCGCCAGCCTCGGTGACCTCGGGGGTCTCGCCGCCGTCCCACTTCAGGGAGCCGACCGGCGTCACGACCGCGGCGGTGCCGCACGCGAAGACCTCGGTGATCTCACCCGAGGCGACGCCGTCGCGCCACTCGTCGACGGAGAAGTGCTGCTCCTCGACGCTCATCCCCATCTTTCCGGCGATGTCCATGATCGAGCTGCGGGTGATGCCCTCGAGGATGGTGCCGGTGGCGGGGGTGACGATCCGGCCGTCGCGGTGGACGAAGTACATGTTCATGCCGCCGAGCTCCTCGACGTACTTCCCCTCCTGGGCGTCGAGGAAGACGACCTGGTCGCAGCCGTGGGCGGAGGCCTCCTGCTGGGCGACCAGGCTGGAGGCGTAGTTGCCGCCGGTCTTGGCAGCGCCCATGCCGCCGCGGCCGGCGCGGGTGTACTCCGTCGAGAGCCACAGGGTCACCGGCTTGACGCCCTTGGCGAAGTAGGCGCCGGCCGGGCTGAGGATCACCATGAACGTGACGTGCTTGGCCGGGCGGACACCGAGGAACGCCTCGGAGGCGAACATGAACGGCCGGATGTAGAGGCTCTTCTCCCCCGCCGCGTCGGGCACCCACCGCTTGTCGACGGTGACCAGCGCGTCGACGGCCTGGACGAAGTCGTCGGCCTCCAGCACGGGCAGCGCGAGCCGGTTGGACGAGCCCACCATCCGGTGGGCGTTGGCCTCCGGACGGAAGGTCCAGATCGAGCCGTCGTCGTGCCGGTAGGCCTTCATCCCCTCGAAGACCTCCTGCGCGTAGTGCAGCACGGCGGTCGCGGGGTCCAGGGAGATCGGGCCGTACGGCGTGATGCGGGCGTCGTGCCAGCCGCGCTCGGGCGTCCACTCCGTGGTGAACATGTGGTCGCTGAAGTGCGTGCCGAAGCCGGGGTCGGCGAGCACCTCGGCGAGCCGCTCGTCGGCGACCGGGTGGTCGCACAGTGTGGTCGAGATCTCCATAGAGGGCACGGTAGCCCACCTTCCTGATGGGTGCGCGAGGGCCGCCGGAGCACTCCGGGGAGCACTCGGCGAGAGGACGTGCGGGCGGGGCCGGGTCAGCCGGAGAGCCGGGCGGCGATCGCGTCGCCGACCTCGGAGGTGGTCCGGGACCCGCCGGCTACTCGCGCGTGCAGGTCGTCGAGGACGGCCGCCTCGACCGCCGCCGCGGCGTCGGGGTGGCCCAGGTGGTCGAGCAGCAGCGAGACCGACAGGATCGCCGCCGTCGGGTCGGCCTTCTGCTGGCCGGCGATGTCGGGCGCCGACCCGTGCACCGGCTCGAACATCGAGGGCGCGGTGCGGTCGGGGTTGATGTTGCCCGACGCGGCCAGCCCGATGCCGCCGGTGATCGCGGCGGCGAGGTCGGTGATGATGTCGCCGAAGAGGTTGTCGGTGACGATCACGTCGAAGCGCGCGGGGTCGGTGGTCATGAAGATCGTCGCCGCGTCGATGTGGAGGTAGTCGACGGTGACCTCGGGGAACTCCGTGGCCACCTCGCCCACGATCCGGCTCCAGACGGCCCCGGCGTGGACGAGCACGTTGGTCTTGTGGACCAGGGTGAGCCTCTTGCGGCGGCGCATGGCGCGCGCGAAGGCGTCGCGGACGACCCGCTCCACGCCGTACGCCGTGTTGACCGAGACCTCGGTGGCCACCTCGGCCGGCGTGCCGACGCGCAGCGCGCCGCCGTTGCCGGTGTAGGGGCCCTCGGTGCCCTCACGCACCACGACGAAGTCGACCTCGCCCGGGTCCGCGAGCGGGGACGGCACGCCGGGGAAGATCCGCGACGGCCGCAGGTTGACGTAGTGGTCGAGCTCGAAGCGCAGCCGCAGCAGCAGCCCCCGCTCGAGGATGCCCGGCGGGAGGTTCGGGTCGCCGGGCTTGCCGCCGACCGCGCCCAGCAGGATCGCGTCGTGGCCGCGGATCTCCTCCAGCACCGAGTCGGGCAGCACCTCGCCGGTGGCGAGGTAGCGCTCGGCCCCGAGGTCGTAGCGGGTCTGCTCGATCTTCGCCGGCGCGACCGCGTCGAGGACCTTGAGCGCCTCGGCGGTCACCTCCTGCCCGATGCCGTCGCCGGGGATGACGGCGAGGCGGAGCTCTGCTCGGGGCTCCTCGGGGCGCGCGGAGGCGGGGGTCGTGACGGCGTCGGTCATGGGGCGAAGGCTAGTTGTCGTCGGGGCGCTGGCCGCCGTTGTCTCGCAGGTCAAGCGCGGCCTGGACCGCCTCGGTGCTCTGCGGGTTCTCGGGGTCGTGCTGGGCGGGGCCCCACTCGGGGTACATCTCGTACATCGGTCTCACTCCTGGCTGACAGTTCGTGGTGACCGCCGCGCGGCGGCCGGTGGCTGGGTGGTGCGGATCGGGTTCGGCGCCCCCCGCGGCGGAGAGATGGGAGCGGGGCCGCGGATCGCGCGGGGCCTCGCCGTCGGCCTCGTGGGCCGGCCATCGCCACCGGGAGCTGCGGATCACGCGGTCTGCGGAGGACCCGCCGCGGGGGCATCGAGGGTTCTCGAGGAGAGAGGTCCGACCGGTGGGTCGGAGGAGATCTCGAGGATCGGTAGGGCCGTCAACGCCGAACACCGCGGCGAGGTGGCCTTACCTGATGTAGGCCTCGCCGCGGCAGTCGATAAGTACGAAGACGCTCCGCATGGTTCGGCCACGGTACGACGGCCGAGGGCGGGCTGTCTCGGCGTTCGTCCGAACATTTCACGATGCGAGACGAGAACTCCGGGATGCAAGACTCTGCGGTGTGAGCGCCCCACCCGAGGTCCCCGAGATCGTGTCGCGCGCCTTCGACGGCGCACGCCGGGCGGGCTACGTCTCGTTCTGCCGCAACGAGACCGGGCGGCTGCTCGCCACGCTGGCTGCCACGCGCACCGGGACCCTCGCGGAGTTCGGCACCGGCTGCGGCGTCGGCACCGCCTGGCTGCGGTCGGGGGTCACCGACGACGCCCGCATCGTGACGGCCGAGCTCGAGCCGCGGCTGGCTCGCGCGGCGGCCGAGATCTTCGCCGACGACCCGCTCGTCGACGTGGTGGCCGCCGACTGGTCCACCCTGCTGGACCGCGGGCCCTTCTCGCTGCTGTTCCTCGACTCCGGCGACCCGTCGGCCGCCCGGGTCGACGCGGTGGCCGACCTGGTCGAGGACGGCGGCATCGTGGTGGTCGACGACGTCGAGCCGTGCGCGATCTGGCCGCCGGTGTCCTACGGTCGCGTCGACCCCCTGCGCGAGGAGTGGCTCACCGACGAGCGCTTCACCGCGGTGGAGGTGATGGTCGCCCCCGACGCGGCCGCCATCGTCGCCACCCGCCGCCCCGGCGTCTGACGCCGACGCGTCGCTTGTTTCCCGCCGACGCGTCGCTGGCTCACGCCTCCGGCGTCGCCTGCTCCCGCACCGGCACGGTGACCCACGGGAGCAGCCGCTGGGTGAGCGGCCCGATGGCGACGGCGTACAGCACGGTGCCGAGGCCGACCACGCCGCCGAGGGTCCAGCCCAGCGCCACGACGATGACCTCGAGGGTGGTCCGCACCAGCCGCACGGACAGCCCGGTGCGGCGGACCCAGCCGGTCATCAGGCCGTCGCGGGGACCGGGGCCGAGCTGCGCGCCGATGTAGGCGGCGGTGGCGACCGCGTTGAGCAGCACCCCCGCGACCATGAACGCCCCGCGCGCGGCCATCGAGTCCGGCTGGTCCAGCACGGCGAGGGTGGCATCGGTGGCGACGCCGATGAGAACGGCGTTGAGCACGGTGCCGACGCCGGGCGCCTGGCGCAGCGGGATCCACAGCAGCAGCACGACGAACGACGTCGCGATGACGACCTGGCCGATGGTGAGGGGCAGGTGCAGGGCGAGGCCGAAGTGGAGCACGTCCCACGGCATCTGGCCGAGCCCGCTGCGGATCATCAGCGCCATCGAGACGCCGTACACCGTGAGCCCGACGAGGAGCTGGCCGAGACGACGCCCGAGGCGTCCGGCGGTGAGCTGCGCGACCGGTCCGATCGCGGCGAGGGGGGTGGCGGTCATGTCCACGAGTGTGGCTCGAATTGGACTGTTCCTAAATAGCCAATCGTGAGACAGTGGCCTCATGTCCGTCCAGCTCAGCGCCGCCCGTGCCGCCTCCCTGGTCGGCGACTTCGACCGCCGCCCGGCGTACGCCGGACTGGCCGGAGCGCTCGCCGTCGCCATCGGCGACGGCCGCATCCCGTTCGGCACCCGACTGCCGAGCGAGCGCGACCTCGCCCTGGCACTCGACGTGTCTCGGACGACGGCCACGCGGGCCTACGCCGACCTCGTCGACCGCGGGTACGCCGAGGCTCGACGCGGCTCCGGCACCTACGCCCGAGTGCCCGGCGGCCGCGCCCACACCCTCGACCGCGCGCTGGTCCCGCGGTCGGCCGGTGACGACACGGCCATCGACCTCAACTGCGCGGCCTCCTCCGCCCCGCCCGGCCTCGCCGAGGCGTACGCCGCCGCGGTCGAGGCCCTGCCGGCGTACCTCTCCGGCCACGGCTACTTCCCCGCCGGGCTGCCCGCCCTCCAGGCGCGGATCGCCGCCACGTTCACCGAGCGCGGCCTGCCGACGACGCCCGAGCAGGTGATGGTCACCTCGGGGGCGCTCGCCGCAGCGGCGGTCGCCGGGCGCGCGGCGCTGCGCCCGGGCGACCGAGTCGTGGTGGAGACGCCGGGCTACCCCAACGCCCCGCAGTCGTTCTCCGGGGCGGGAGCGCGGCTCGCCCCCGTGCCCGTCGACGACCAGGGCTGGGACCTCGACCTGCTCCGCAGCCGCCTGCGCACCCGGCCGCGGGCGGCCTACCTCGTGCCCGACTTCCACAACCCCACCGGCCGGCTGATGGGCGACGCCGAGCGAGAGGCGGTCGGCGGTGCGCTGGCGCGGGCGGGCACGCTCGCGATCATCGACGAGACCATGCAGCAGCTGTCGCTGGAGGGACAGCGGATGCCGCGACCGCTGGCGGCCGTGGTCGAGGAGGCGGGCGGCGAGGCGCTCACCGTCGGCGGGGCGTCGAAGGCGTTCTGGGGCGGGCTGCGCATCGGCTGGCTGCGGGCGCCGGCGGCGTGGGTCGACGAGCTCACGCGGGCGCGGCTCACGCTCGACCTCGGGGCACCCGTCGTCGAGCAGCTCGCGCTGACGCACCTGCTCGACGACCCCGCTCCCCTGCTGGCGTGGCAGCGGGCGCGCCTGCGCGACCAGCGGGACGCGCTGGCGGCGATGCTCGCGGAGCGGCTGCCCGACTGGCGGGTGCGACTGCCCGGAGGCGGGCTGGCGCTGTGGTGCGCGCTGCCCCGGCCGGACGCCGTACCTCTCGCCGCGGAGGCGGAGCGTCGTGGCGTGGTGGTCACCCCCGGCCCGGTCTTCGCGCCCGAGGGCGGGTACGCCGGCCGGCTGCGGATCCCGTTCACCCGGCCGGCCGCCGAGCTCGCCACCGCGGTCGACGTGCTGGCCGAGGCGTGGTCGGTGACCGGCGACGCCGCCGGGGCGAAGCCGAGCGGCCGCCCCCTCGTCGCCTGATCGACCCGGCACAAATGCAGGTTGACCCGGCACTAACGCAGGTTGACCCGGCAGAAATGCGCGAACTTCTGCCAGGTCAACCCGAAGTTCTGCCGGGTCAACCTCAGCGGAGGTCGACGGCGCGGATCTCGGTGGCGTCGATGGCCTGCTCGATCTCGGTGAGCGTGTCGGCCGGGATGGCGGAGTCCACCGACAGGGCGACCAGGGCGTGGCCGCCCTTCTCGTCGCGGGAGACCTGCATGCCGGCGATGTTGACCCGGGCCTCGCCGAGGATCCGGCCGAAGAGGCCGACGATGCCGGGGCGGTCCTCGTAGGACAGGAAGGCCAGGTGGTCGGTCGGCTCGATGTCGATCTCGAACCCGTTGACCTCCACGAGCCGCTCGCGCTGCGCGATGCCGACCAGGGTGCCCGACACCGACACCTGGGACCCGTCGGCGAGCGTGCCGCGGATGGTGATCAGGTTGCGGTGGTCGGGGCTCTCCGGCTCGGTGACCAGCCGGACGGCGGTGCCGCGCTCGGCCGCGAGCAGCGGCGCGTTGACGTAGGACACCTGGTCCTCGACGATCGCCGAGAAGACGCCCTTGAGGGCGGCCAGCTCGAGCACCTTGACGTCGTAGTCGGTGATCTCGCCGCGCACCTCGACGTCGATCTGCTGGGCGGCCTCGCCGGCCAGCGCGGTGAAGACGCGGCCGAGCTTCTCGGTGAGCGGGATGCCGGGGCGCACGTCCTCGGCGATGACGCCGCCCTGGACGTTGACGGCGTCGGGCACCAGCTCGCCGGCGAGCGCCAGGCGCACGGAGCGGGCGACGGCGACGCCGGCCTTCTCCTGGGCCTCGTCGGTCGAGGCGCCGAGGTGCGGCGTGGCGACGACGTTCTCCAGCTCGAAGAGCGGGCTGTCGGTGCAGGGCTCCTTGGCGAACACGTCGAGCCCGGCGCCGGCGATCCGGCCCTCCTTGAGGGCGGCGTAGAGCGCCTCCTCGTCGACGATCCCGCCCCGAGCCGCGTTGACCAGCACCAGCGAGGGCTTGACCTTGGCCAGCTGCTCGACGCCGATCAGCCCCGCGGTCTCGGGGGTCTTTGGCAGGTGCACGGACATGAAGTCGGACTCGGCGAGCAGCGTGTCGAGGTCGACCAGCCGGACGCCCATCTGCGCGGCGCGGCCGGCCTGGACGTAGGGGTCGTAGGCGATGACGTTCATGCCGAAGGCGCTGAGCCGCTGAGCGACGAGCACGCCGATCCGGCCGAGTCCGACGATGCCGACGGTCTTCTCGTAGAGCTCGATGCCGGTGTACTTCGACCGCTTCCACTCGCCGTTCTTCAGCGAGGCGTGGGCGGGCGAGACGTGGCGGGCGGCGGCGAGCATCAGCGCGACGGCGAGCTCGGCGGCCGAGACGATGTTGGAGGTCGGCGCGTTGACGACCATGACCCCGGCCTGGGTGGCGGCCTTCACGTCGACGTTGTCGAGGCCGACGCCGGCCCTCGCGACCACCTTCAGCCGGCGCGACGCGGCCAGCGCCTCCGCATCGACCTTGGTGGCGGAGCGCACCAGGATCGCGTCGACGTCGGCGATCGCCGCGAGCAGCTCGCCCCGGTCGGCTCCGTTGCAGTGCCGGATCTCGAAGTCGGGTCCCAGCGCCTCGACGGTGGCGGGGCTGAGCTCCTCGGCGATGAGTACGACGGGCCGGTCGGTGGCAGTCACAGCGTGTCCTCTACGAGAGATCGGAAGGATCGGTTCGGAGCACGACGCTGTGCCGGAAGAACTCTACCCCTGTGCCGGTCGTCACCCGGCATCCGTCCGGGGAGCAGTCGTGTGGAGTCGGCCACCCGCGCCATCGGCGGCCCTCAGACCCGCGCCAGCAGCTCGACGAAGGTCGCGGTCGGCTGCGCGCCGGAGACGGCGTACCGCCCGTCGACGACGAAGAACGGCACGCCGGTGGCGCCGTACGCCGCCGCCTGCTGCTGGTCGGCGGCGACCTCGGCGGCGTACTCCGACGAGGCGAGCACGGCCCGGACCCGCTCCCCCGTGAGCCCTGCGGCCTCGGCGGCCGGGACGAGCACCGCCGGGTCGGCCGGGTCCTCGGCCCGCTCGAAGTACGCCGCGAACAGCGAGCGCGCCAGCTCCCGCTGGGCAGGTACGCCGGCCTCGGCGAGGGCCAGCTGCAGCACCCGATGCGCGTCGGCGGTGTTGGTGACCGGCGCCCGGTCGTGGACGAACGCGAGACCCTCCGCCGCTGCCAGGGGCACGACCCGCGCGACCATCTCCCGACCGGCCTCGACGCCCCCGCCGTACCTCTCCCCGAGCATCTCGGCGACGGTCTGCCCGCTCCCCCGCACCGCCGACGGGTCGAGCTGGAAGGCCCGCTGCACGACCTCGGCCTCCCGGCCGGTCTCCGCCAGCGCGCGCTCGAGCCGGACGAGCCCGAGGTAGCACCAGGGACACACCACGTCGGCCCACACGTCGATCCGCATGCCGTCGCAACATCCGCGACCCGGCGGGTGTTCCGCCCGGCCGCCGCGTGGGATCGTCGGAGCGTGGACCTGCAAACCAGCCGACTGCTGCTGCGCAGGTGGCGGCACGACGACGCGGCCCGGGTGCTGGACCTCTACGGCCGGCTCGACGTGGTGCGCTGGCTGGGCGACGGTCCCCCGCGCGTGATGGAGGACCTGGCGGCGGCCCACGCGGCCGTCGACCGGTGGGCGGAGCGCTCTGCCACTCCCCCGCTGGGCTTCTGGGCGGCGGAGGTGCGCGAGGACACGCCCGACGCCGGCGTACCGCGCGGCACCGTCGCGGGCACCGTGCTGCTGGCGGCGCTCCCGACGCCCGAGGGGGCGGCCGCGCCGGCGGAGCCCGAGGTCGAGATCGCGTGGCACTTCCACCCGGACTCCTGGGGCCACGGCTACGCCACCGAGGCGGCGGCGCAGCTGCTGCAGCACGCGTTCGCCGGCGGGCTCGAGCGGGTGTGGGCGCTCACCCACGTCGACAACCAGGCGTCCCAGCGGGTCTGCGCGAGGCTCGGCCTGCGCCACGTGGGCAGCGAGCAGCGGTGGTACGCCGTGCCGATGGAGGTCTACCGCCTCACCGCACGGGAGTACGCCGCCCGCTAGACGTCGATGATGAGCTCACCGTGCAGCACGGA
This sequence comes from Actinomycetes bacterium, assembly GCA_030432975.1. GTDB lineage: Bacteria > Actinomycetota > Actinomycetes > Propionibacteriales > Nocardioidaceae > Nocardioides. The sequence goes on along the minus strand of JAUILS010000039.1, from coordinate 5,928 downwards.
GAACCAGCCGTCCGGCTGGTCCGCCCACGCGCGCCAGCCCGCCGCCAGCCTCGCCAGCTCGACGACCTGCTCGCCGAGCGTCGTGGTCGTCAGCCGGTCCGCCCAGAGCCCGCCCCACCAGGCGCGGTCGGCGGGCTCGGCGAAGCACCAGGTCGAGGAGCCGGCGGCCCGCACCCGGAGCCCGGCCCGCTGGGCCCACGACAGCAGCAGGCGACCGGCGTCCGGCTCGCCGCCGTTGTCGCGCGCCACGGCGTCGTAGAGCTCCAGCCACCGGTCGAGGGCCGGACTGGCCGGGGACCACACGAACCCGTGGTAGTCGGAGTCGCGCACCGCGACCAGCCCGCCGGGCCGGGCCACGCGCGCCATCTCCTGCAGCGCGAGCACGGGGTCGGCCACGTGCTGGAGCACCTGGTGGGCGTGCACGACGTCGAAGGTGCCGTCGGCGAACGGCAGCCGGTGCACGTCCCCGACTTCGACGGCGGCTCCGGGCACCCCGCGGCGGTCGAGCTCGGCCCGGGTCAGCGCGGCGGCGTCTGCGGTCACCTCCAGCGCCGTCACCCGCCCCGGCGCGACGATCTCCGCGAGGTCGGCGGTGATCGTGCCGGGGCCGGAGCCCACGTCGAGCAGGCTCTGACCCTGCCGCAGTTGCGGCAGGAGGTACGCCGCGGAGTTGGCCGCCGTCCGCCACCGGTGCGACCGGAGCACGCTCTCGGCGTGGCCGTGGGTGTAGCGGTGCTCCCCACGGCCCGCCGCGTCGTCGGTCACCTCAGCGGGTCGCCGTGCCCTCGGTGTAGTCGGAGTCGTGGCTCTTCACCCACGCCATCAGCTTGCGCAGCTCGCGGCCGGTGGCCTCGATCGGGTGCGCCTCGCCCTTGGCGCGCAGCGCCTGGAACTCCGGCGCGCCGGCGTCCTGGTCGTCGATGAAGCGCTGGGCGAAGGTGCCGTCCTGGATCTCGGCCAGGATCTGCTTCATGTTGTCCTTGACGTGCGCGTCGAGGACCCGCGGGCCCGAGACGTAGTCGCCGTACTCGGCGGTGTCGGAGACCGACCAGCGCTGCTTGGCGATGCCGCCTTCGTACATCAGGTCGACGATGAGCTTGAGCTCGTGGAGGCACTCGAAGTAGGCCACCTCGGGCTGGTAGCCGGCCTCGGTGAGCACCTCGAAGCCGTACATGATCAGCTGCGACGCGCCGCCGCAGAGCACGGCCTGCTCGCCGAACAGGTCGGTCTCGGTCTCCTCGGTGAAGGTGGTCTTGATGCCGCCGGCGCGCAGGCCGCCGAGCGCCTTGGCGTAGGACAGCGCGAGCGACCAGGCGTTGCCGGACTCGTCCTTCTCCACCGCGACGAGCACGGGGACGCCGCGGCCGTCGACGTACTCGCGGCGCACCAGGTGGCCGGGGCCCTTCGGCGCGATCATCACCACGTCGACCCCGGCCGGCGGGGTGATGTAGCCGAACCGGATGTTGAAGCCGTGGCCGAAGACCAGCGTGTCGCCCTCGGCGATGTTGGGCTCGACGGCCTCGGCATAGAGCTTCCGCTGCACGTGGTCGGGGGCGAGGATGACGATGACGTCGGCCTCCTCCACGGCCTCGGCCGGCGACAGGACGCGCAGCCCCTCCGCCTCGGCCTTCGGACGCGAGCCCGAGCCCTCGGGCAGGCCGACGCGGACGTCGACCCCGGAGTCGCGCAGGGACAGCGCGTGCGCGTGACCCTGGCTGCCGTAGCCCAGGACCGCCACGTTCTTGCCCTGGATCACGGACAGGTCGGCGTCGTCGTCGTAGAACATCTCGGCCACGGTGGGCTCTCTCCTTCTGGTGGGGTGGTTCAGATCATCGCGGATCGCGGCGGGCGCGGGCGCACCCGTCTCGAATCGGGTGGGACGGTCAGCCGGCGGCGGCCGGCGGCGGGACGGGGACGGGGCGCACCGGGCGCTCGCTGATCGAGCGGGAGCCGCGGCTGACCGCGACCATGCCGGACTGCACCAGCTCGCGGATGCCGAACGGCTCGACGACCCGGAGGAAGTCGGCCAGCTTGCCGGCGTTGCCGGTGATCTCGACCGTGACGGCGTCGGGCGCGACGTCGACGACGCGCGCCTTGAAGAGCTGCACGGCGTCGAGCACCTGACCGCGGGCCTCGGCGTCGGCCTTGATCTTGACCAGCATCAGCTCGCGGTTGACCGACGCCGCGCCGTCGAGCTCGACGATCTTGATCACCTCGACCAGCTTGTTGAGCTGCTTGGTGACCTGCTCGAGCGGCGACTCCTCGACGTTGACGACAATCGTCATCCGCGACACCTCGGGGTGCTCGGTCGGGCCCACGGCGAGGCTGTCGATGTTGAAGCCGCGGCGGCTGAACAGGCCGGCGATCCGGGCCAGGACGCCGGGCTTGTTCTCGACCAGGACCGACAGGGTGTGCTTGCTCATAGGTCGTCCTCGTCGAACTGCGGCGCCAGGCCGCGGGCGTACTTGATGTCGTCGTTGCTGGTGCCGGCGGCGACCATCGGCCAGACCATGGCGTCGCGGTGCACCCGGAAGTCGACGACGACGGGGACGTCGTTGATCTCCATGGCCTTGCTGATCGTGGCATCGACGTCGGAGGGCGAGTCGCACGACAGCCCCACGCAGCCGTAGGCCTCGGCCAGCTTGACGAAGTCGGGGATCCGCTTGGAGTGCAGGTCGGTGTTGGAGTAGCGCTCGTTGTAGAACAGCGTCTGCCACTGCCGGACCATGCCGAGCGACTCGTTGTTGACGACGGCGACCTTGATCGGGATGCCCTCGATCGCGCAGGTTGCGAGCTCCTGGTTGGTCATCTGGAAGCACCCGTCGCCGTCGATCGACCAGACGGTCGCGTCGGGGCGGCCGACCTGGGCCCCCATCGCGGCCGGCACCGAGAAGCCCATCGTGCCGAGGCCGCCGGAGTTGATCCAGGTGCGCGGGTGCTCGTAGCCGACGAAGTGCGCCGCCCACATCTGGTGCTGGCCGACGCCGGCGACGTAGATCGCCTCGGGGCCCACCAGCGCGCCCAGCCGCTCCATGACGTACTGCGGGGCCAGCGAGTCGTCGGTGTCGTCGTAGCCGAGGGGGTACTTCTTCTTGACCCCCGCCAGGAAGTCGACCCACGCCTCGTAGTCGCCGGTGTGGCCGGCGTCGGCCTCCGCCTGCAGCGCCACCGTGAGGTCGCTGATCACCTCGCGGCAGTCGCCCACGATCGGGACGTCGGCGTGACGGTTCTTGCCGATCTCGGCGGGGTCGATGTCGGCGTGGATGACGCGGGCGTTGGGCGCGAACGAGTCGAGGTTGCCGGTGACCCGGTCGTCGAACCGGGCGCCCAGGCTGATGATCAGGTCGCTGCGCTGCAGCCCGGCCACCGCGGCGACGGTGCCGTGCATGCCGGGCATGCCGAGGTGCTGGGGGTGGCTGTCGGGGAAGGCGCCCCGCGCCATCAGCGTCGTGACGACCGGCATGCCGGTCAGCTCGGCGAGGGCGGCGAGCTCGCGGGAGGCGTTGGCCCGGATGGTGCCGCCGCCGACGTAGAGCACCGGGCGCCGCGACTCGAGGATCAGCTTGGCGGCCTCACGGATCTGCTTGCTGTGCGGCCGGGTCACCGGGCGGTAGCCGGGGAGGCTCAGCTCGGTCGGCCAGGCGAACGTCGTCTGCGCCTGCAGCGCGGACTTGGCCACGTCGACCAGCACCGGCCCGGGGCGACCGGTCGAGGCGATGTGGAAGGCCTCGGCGACCGTGCGGGGGATGTCGTCGGCGTCGGTGACCAGGAAGTTGTGCTTGGTGATCGGCATCGTGATGCCGCGGATGTCGGCCTCCTGGAAGGCGTCGGTGCCGATCATCGACGCGCCGACCTGGCCGGTCACGGCCACCAGCGGCACGGAGTCCATGTGGGCGTCGGCGAGCGGGGTCACCAGGTTGGTGGCACCCGGGCCGGAGGTGGCCATGCACACCCCGACCTTGCCGGTCGCCGACGCGTAGCCCTGCGCGGCGTGGCCGGCGCCCTGCTCGTGCCGCACCAGGATGTGGCGGATCCGCGTGGAGTCCATCAGCGGGTCGTAGGCCGGCAGGATGGCCCCGCCTGGGATGCCGAAGATGTGCTCGGCGCCCGCCTGCTCCAGGGACTGGATCAGGCTCTGCGCGCCGGTGATCCCGGTCGCGTCCTGCTCGGTCATCGCTCTCGTCCTGCTCCTCTGCGCCCTGGCGGGCGCTCCGGCTGTCCTCCCGGCCCGCGAGGCGTGCTGCCCGCGGCGCGCGAGACCAACAAAAAACCCCTCGGCCCGGAGCGGGCGACGAGGGGATGACGCGTGGTGTCGGGGTCGTGACCCTCAGCCCACGCGCCGGGAAAGTACCAGCTGCTCACAGCACATGTGCCTACAGTCAGGGTACCTGGCCCGGCACGTCAAGGCTGCCGGCGGGTTGTTCCAACATCTGGGACCGGCGTCCTGACATGTGGGCAGGCCGGCCGCGCACGGGGCTCCCGGTCAACCTGCGGCGTCCTGCCAGGTGCACAGGCAGGCCTTGTTGCCCTGGGCGTCCGCGAGCACCCAGAAGCTGGGCGCCTCGCTGTCGTCGACCAGGGTCCCGCCGGCGGCGACCGCCTCGGCCAGTCGCTGCTCGACCACGTCGTGCGGCACGAACACGTCGAGGTGGAAGCGCTGCCGGGGCTCCTCGTGAGGGTCGGTCTCCTGGAACCACAGCCCGGGGTGGGTGCCGCCGGGGTCGGTGAGCTCGTCGCCGCGGGGGCTGGGCTCCAGCCCGAGGACGGCCGCCCAGAACGGCATGACCTCCTCGGCGTCGGGCGTGTCGAGCGCCAGGTCGGGCAGCCGCAGGGCGGCGGGGTCGGCGGTCAGCCCCAGGTCGGCGGCGATCGCGCTGATCTCACCGGCCAGGGCGAGGTCGCGCGAGGTCAGCGCGAACACGTCGTGGCTGAGCAGCCGCAGCTCGACGAGGCCGTAGCGGAGGTCGAGGTCGGGGTGGTGGTTGGCGGCGTCGGCGGCCTCGCCCACGCGCTGCGCGAAGCGGAGCCCGGTGGCCAGGTCGCCGGTGCGGAAGCGGGCGTGCAGGGCTCGCATCAGCAGCCGCCAGTCGGGCAGGCCGGCGGCCAGGACGTCGGCGCCCGTCACGGGCGCCTTGGGGTCGGGACTCGTCTGGTCGGGGGTGTCGGTCATGGCAGGACCTCCTGTCCGATCGGGCCGGGGTTGAAGGCGACCTCCCAGCGGAAGCCGGCCGGGTCGCTGAAGTAGCCGGAGTAGCCGCCCCAGTCGCGCTGCACCGCGGGCCGCACGTCGGCGGCGCCGGCCGCCTCGGCGGTGGCGAGCACCTCGTCGACGAGAGCGGTCGTGGCGACGTTGTGGGCGAGCGTCACCGGGGCCAGGCCGTCGCCGCGCCGGATCGGCCCGACCTCGGCCTCGAAGCCGGCCTCGGACCATAGCGAGAGAACCAGCCGGTCGCCCACCTTGACCATCAGCACCTCACCCGGCACGTCCAGGGCGGCCGTCCAGCCGAGTCCGTCGACGTAGAAGCGGCGCACGGCCGCGATGTCGGGCACGGCCAGGGTCACGAAGCTGATCCGCTGGTCCATGGGCCCACCGTGGCAGACGGCGCCGACAGCCGCCAGGCCACCGCTCGTCGCTACCCCTCGACGGCGGCGGTCAGCGCCGTGAGCGAGGTGCGCTGCCGCCCCTCGGCGTCGACGTTCTCCGGCGCCAGCCACGCGGCGTACGCCGGCGCGAGCCGCCGCCAGTCGCCGTCGGTCATCGCGAACCAGTCGGTGTCGCGGTTGCGGCCGCGGTAGACCACGGCCTGCCGGAACCGGCCCTCGTAGCGGAACCCCAGGCGCCGGGCGGCCGACCGGGACGGCTCGTTGTGGCTGTCGCACTTCCACTCGTAGCGGCGGTAGCCGAGATCGTCGAAGACGTGCCGCATC
>JAUILS010000284.1 GCA_030432975.1 Actinomycetes bacterium | reverse complement strand
CGCGGCGTCGCCGTGCTCGACGAAGGACGACCAGGCCTGGACCGCCGCGAGGCGGCGCTCCTGCAGCTGATGACGGCTGGCGCTCAATCGTGCTCCCGGGTCCGGACGAGCCCTGCGGGGGTCCTGTCGCGTGCTGCTGTGACGGGGGTCACGGTAGCGCGCTTCGCCAACGACCACGAGGGGGTCTGGACCTGGGGCTGGCGTGGGGCGTCCGGCGTCAGCGGGCGACGTCGTGGTGGATGCGCCCGTCGGTGCTGGCCAGGCTGCGGCCGCTGCCGCCCCAGCGCTTGCCGATGATCTCGGCGGCGATCGACACCGCCGTCTCCTCCGGCGTCCGGGCGCCCAGGTCGAGACCGATCGGCGAGGAGAGGCGGTCGAGCTCCTCGTCGGTCATGCCGGCTTCGCGTAGCCGGGCCAGCCGGTCGTCGTGGGTGCGGCGCGAGCCCATCGCGCCGACGTAGGCGACCTCGGGGAGGCGGAGGGCCACCTGCAGCACCGGCACGTCGAACTTCGGGTCGTGGGTGAGGACGCAGAGCACCGTGCGGGCGTCGATCCGGCCCTCCTCGACCTCCGTCGTGAGGTAGCGGTGGGGCCAGTCGACGACGACCTCGTCTGCGTCGGGGAAGCGGCTGTGGGTGGCGAAGACCGGCCGGGCGTCGCACACGGTGACGTGGTAGCCGAGGAACGACCCGACCCGCGCCACGGCCGCGGCGAAGTCGATCGCGCCGAAGACCAGCATCCGCGGCTTGGGGGCGAACGCCCAGACGAACACCTGCATGCCCTCCCCGCGCCGCTCGCCGTCGGGGCCGTAGGTCAGCGTGGCGTTGTGGCCCAGCGAGAGCAGCCCCAGGGCGTCGTCGCGGACCGCCTGGTCGGCGCGGTCGCTGCCCAGGGTGGTGGCGGTGGCCGGCCGGGTTTCGGATAGTCCAGTGCGAAGTCGGGGTGAATCCGGCGATTCCGCCCCGGAAACGCCCTGGACTATCTCCGAGGGGGCCTCGTCGTCGGGGCGTACGACGAGCCGGCGGCCGACCCAGGCAGGGTCGGGGTGGGCGATCACGACGGCCAGGGCGACCGGGCGGCCGGCCTCGACGTCGTCGGCGATCTCGCCCAGCTCGGGGAAGGTCTGCTGGTCGACCTTCTCGACGTAGACGTCGAGGATGCCGCCGCAGGTCAGCCCGACGGCGAAGGCGTCGTCGTCGGAGACGCCGTACCGCTCCAGCACGGGGGTGCCGGACTCCACGACCTCCTGGCCGAGCTCGTAGACCGCGCCCTCCACGCAGCCGCCGGACACCGACCCCACCGCCTCACCGTCGGGCCCGACCAGCATCGACGCGCCGGCCGGGCGTGGGGCGCTCTGGAAGGTGGCGACGACGGTGCCGACGCCGACGGTCTCGCCGGCCCGCCACCACTCCATCAGCTCGGGCAGCACGTCACGCACGGGAGATCACCTCGGTCAGCTCGTGGAAGGTCGCCAGGGAGTGCCCGGCGACGAAGTCGTCGACATGGGGCAGCGCGGCCAGCACCCCGGACTGCACCGGCTGGTAGCCGGCCTTGCCGCGGTGCGGGTTGACCCACACGACACGGTGCGCCATCCGGTGCAGCCGCGCCATCTGCTCGGCCAGCAGCGCGGGGTCGCCGCGCTCCCACCCGTCGCTGAACACAACGACGACGGCCCCGCGCGCCATTCCGCGCTGGCCCCACCGGTCGTTGAAGGCCTTGAGGTTCTCGCCCAGCCGGGTGCCGCCCGCCCAGTCGGGGACGGCGTTGCCGGCGGCGGCCAGCGCCCGCTCGGGGTCGCGATGGGTCAGCGCACGGGTGACCCGGGTCAGCCGGGTGCCGGTGGTGAAGACCTCGACCGCGCCCCGGTCGCCGGCGACGACGTAGCGGTGCGCCAGCCTCAGCAACGCGTCGGCGTACTTGCTCATCGAGCCGGACACGTCGACCAGCATCACCACGCGCCGCGGGCGGGTGCGGCGTCGCCGCCACGCGATGTCGGCCGGCTCGCCCATCCGGCGCAGCGTCTGCCGCAGGGTGCGGCCGGCGTCGACGTCGCCCCGGCGGAAGGGGGTACGGCGGTGCGCGCGACGCCGCGGCGACACCGGCCGGAGCGCGGTGAACATCGCGGCCAGGATGGCCTTCTGCGCCCCGGAGAGCTCGGCGATGTCGCGATGCCGGAGCACCTCCGTGGCCGACGCCAACGCCTGGACGGCGTCGTCCACCCCCTCTCCGTCGCCGGACTCCTGCTCGTCGTCGGGCAGCGGCGCGCTGACCAGCTCCGTCTGCCGGGTGCGCGGCTGCTGCCGGGGCAGCCCCTCCTTGGCGAGGAACCACGCCTCGAAGACCTGGTCGTAGCGGTCGAGGTCGTCGGGGCAGGAGCAGAGCGTCGCCCGGCCGGCCCAGTAGGTCGCCTGCCGGTCGCCCAGGTCGACCAGGCTGGCCGCCTCCAGCCAGGCCCGCGACCGGTCCAGCGTCACCGGCACCCCCGCTGCCCGCAGGGCGCGCGCGAAGCCGAGGAGGACCTCGTCGGGGGCGTGGTTTCCTGCTGTTTGGGTCCAAACAACAGCATTCCCGGCCTCAGACATGTCGTTTCCGCCCACTCGCCGCCGGTCGGTCGGTCCTCAGCCGGCCAGCAGCCGGTCGAGGGCGTGCTTGATCCGGTCGGTGTCCTCGCGGTACTTCACGACGGCGCCGAGCGTGGCCGCTGCGGTGTCGAGGTCGAGCTCGGTGGCGCCGATCCGCTCCAGGGCGCGCACCCAGTCGAGCGTCTCCGCGACGCCGGGCGGCTTGAGCAGGTCGTCGCGGGCGCGGAGCCGCTGGGTCACTTCGACCACCTGCCGAGCGAGCGCCTCCGACACCGACGGCTCCCGCGAGCGGACGATGTCGACCTCGCGCTCGAGCCCCGGGTGGTCGATCCAGTGGTAGAGGCAGCGTCGCTTCAGGGCGTCGTGCAGCTCGCGGGTGCGGTTGGAGGTCAGCACCACCACGGGTGGCCGGGCGGCGGCGACGGTGCCGAGCTCGGGGATCGTGACCTGGTAGGTCGACAGCACCTCCAGCAGGAACGCCTCGAACTCGTCGTCGGCCCGGTCGACCTCGTCGATCAGCAGCACCGCGGGGGCCTCACGCAGCGCCCGCAGCACCGGGCGCGCCAGCAGGAACCGCTCGTCGTAGAGGCTCTTCTCGGTCTCCTCGACGTCACCCTCGCCGGCGCCGGTGCGGCCCAGCGCCTCGAGGGTCCGCAGGTGCAGGATCTGGCGCGGGAAGTCCCAGTCGTAGAGCGCCTGCGTGGCGTCGATCCCCTCGTAGCACTGCAGCCGGATCAGCGAGCAGCCCAGCGACGACGCCAGCGCCTCCGCCAGCGAGGTCTTGCCGGTGCCGGGCTCGCCCTCGAGCAGCAGCGGGCGCTGCATCGCCAGCCCGAGGTAGGTGATCGTCGACAGCGCCGCATCGGCGAGGTAGCCGGTCGAGCCGAGCAGCTCGGCCACCTCCGCGGGCGTGCTGGGCAGCGCGGGGGCGCCGCCCTCGGGCGCGCTCGGGCTCACGTCGGCCGACATGCGGTCAGGGTACG
>JAUILS010000283.1 GCA_030432975.1 Actinomycetes bacterium | reverse complement strand
GGAGCGGCTGGCCGAGGTGACCGTGCTCGACGTGCGCTACCAGCTGGGCCGGACCGACGGGCGGGAGCGGTACGCCGCGGGGCACGTGCCCGGGGCGGCGTACGTCGACATGGACGGTGAGCTGGCCGAGCCGCCGGGGGAGGGCGGGCGGCACCCGCTGCCGAGCCCGGAGCGGTTCGTGGGTGCGATGCAGCGGGCCGGGGTCAGCAACGGGCGGACCGTGGTGGTCTACGACGACTGGAGCAGCCTGGCGGCCGGGCGGGCGTGGTGGCTGCTGCGGCACTACGGCCACGCCGACGTGCGGGTCCTCGACGGGGCGTGGGCCGGGTGGCGGGCCGCCGGGGGCGAGGTCGAGACCGGCGAGCACGTGCCCGAGCCGGGCGACTTCGACGGCACCCCTGGCAGCATGCCGGTGGTCGAGGTGGACGACGTGCTGGGGGTGGACGTGCTGGTCGACGTCCGCGCGCCCGAGCGCTTCCGCGGCGAGGCCGAGCCGATCGACCCCGTGGCCGGGCACATCCCCGGCGCCGTCAACGTCCCGCTCCCACTCAACCTCGACGCGCACGGCCGGTTCCGCGAGCCCGCCGCGCTGGCAGAGACCTACGCCGCGGCGGGCGCGACCCCGGGCGCCGACGTGGCGGCGTACTGCGGGTCGGGCATCACCGCCACCCAGGCCGTGCTGGCGATGGAGCTCGCCGGCGTGCGGGCGGCGCTCTATCCGGGCTCGTGGTCGGGCTGGATCACCGACCCGGCGCGACCGGTCGAGCGCGGCTGACCGCGGCCCAGGAGGGCGGGCTCAGTCGGACGAGCCGCCGCCGAACATGATCTCGTCCCAGCTCGGGACCGAGGCCCGGCCGCGGGTCTTCTTCACCTCGCGCCGCTGCGGGGCGGCGTGCTCGGGCTCGTCGGCGTCGACCGACTCGTCGTCGACGGCGGACGCCCCGTCGACGACCGGCTCCGCCGGGGTCGAGCCGCGTGGGTTCTGCCGGGCGAAGACGGTGTCGAGGAACGCCTCGGCGGGTGGCTCCTTGCCGAGCGTGTCGGAGTCGGCGGCGGGCGCGGCGCGCAGCCGGGCGGCCGTCTCGGAGAGGTCCTCGGTGTCGGCGTCGGCCACCAGCTCGATCGCGTCGTCGCCCAGCGCGTCGCCCAGCGGCAGCTCGTCCTCGGCGGGCACGGCGGCCAGCCGGCGCGCCCGAGCGGACTGCAGGTCGTCGCGGGTCGGCTCCGGCTCCACCTCGGGCAGGTCGCCGACCAGCCAGCGGGCGTCGTCGTCGTCGACCACGACGTAGTTGCCGGGGGCGTCGAAGGTGTAGTGGGCGGTGCCCTCGCGGGCGGCGGCCGGCAGCGGCACCACCAGGGTCCAGCGGCCGTCCTCGCGTCGCCAGGCGTCCCACTCGAGCGCATCGGCCGGCACGTTGGCGCGGCGCAGCTGGGCGCTCACGGCCTCGCCGAGGGTGCGGGCGGCGGGCTCGCCGCCGGTGGTGCGCACCGACGCGCGCTGGGCGCGCTCGGCCACGTGGGCGCGCTCGGCGAGCACCGGCCCGGCGTAGACCATCACCTTCTCGACCGTCGTGCCCGCGGCCTGGGCCACCTGGTCGGGGGACTCGCCGGCCCGGATCCGGGCCTGGATGTCGCGGGGACGCAGGGCGCTTTCCATCTGGATCTCCAACTGGCCGAGGCGGGTGTGGTCGCCGCGCAGCGCGGCGCGAAGCTCGCGGTCGGCATCGAGGGTGAACTCGCGGCCGGCATCGTCGACCAGCAGCAGGCGCGCCTTGTCCTCGCTCATGCCCACGAGGGTGAGGTGCTCCATCTCCTGCGTCCGTTCTCCGGCCGTGCGTTGCGGCGAGCCTACGCCAGCGGAGGCGCCGGACGGTGGTGCCGCGACGGCGCGCCTCCAGGCTCCTCAGACGCGCGAGGACGCGGGGTGAGCCGTGCCGCGAGCACCCCGAGCAGGGCCGCCACCACCGGGATGAGGTACGCCGTGGAGGCGCCGCGGGCGTCGATCACCAGGCCCGCCAGCGTCGCGCCGGGGGCGACCCCGGCCACGATGCCGGTGTGCACGAGGGCCATCCCCTCCGACAGCCGGGCCGACGGCACGGTCTGCTCCACCAGCGAGTTGGTCGCGATCAGGGTCGGCGCGATCGCGAACCCGCCGACGAAGAGCACCCCCGCCAGCACCGCCACCGAGCCGACCCAGGGGAGGGGCGCCATCGCCACCGCGAGCGCGATCGTGCCCCACCGCAGCCGGTCGCCGGGGCCGCGCCGCCACTGGATGCTGCCGGTGATCACCCCGCCCAGCAGCGAGCCGGCCGCCCACAGCGCCAGCAGGAAGCCCGCCCAGCTCTTGACGCCGGCCTCCTCGGCGAACGCCACCGTGATCACCTCGGCCGCCCCCAGCGTGGTGCCGAGCATCAGCGCGACGACGGCGGTCGCGGTCACCGCCGCCCACGGCATCGGCGACCGCGGCTGGTCGTCGGCCGAGCGCCGGCGGGCCGGCGGCTCGGTGGTGCGCAGCGAGGCGAAGACCAGGGTGCCCACCAGCCCGACGCCGGCGGCGGCGACCAGGCCGGACCACGACCGCCACCCGGTGGCGAGCACGGTGACCAGGATCGGCCCGACGATGAAGACGACCTCGTCGAGCACCGACTCCAGGGCATAGGCCGTCTGCACGTCGCTGGGCCGCTCGAGGCGGTGGGACCAGCGGGTGCGCACGGCGGGCCCGACGGCGGGCAGCGTCGCCCCGCCCAGCGCCGCGGCGGCGTAGACGACGCCCAGCGGCCAGCCGGCCTGCACGGCGACGACGAGGAGCAGCAGCGCGGCGGTGTGCACGCTCACGGCCAGCCCGAGCACGCGTCCCTGGCCCCACTGGTCGAGGAGCCGGCCCTGCGGGATCGTCAGCAGCGCGTTGGCGATGAGGAACACCGCCGACACCGACCCCGCGACGGCGTAGGAGCCGGTGACGGCCGACACCAGGAGCACGATGCCGAGGCCGAGCATGGAGATCGGCAGGCGCGCGAGCAGCGCGGCCGAGCTGAACGCCAGGGCGCCCGGCTCGCCGAGCACGCGGCGGTAGGGGGTGAGCATCTCAGGGCGAGCGTAGGGCCGCCCGCGGACGGCCGCCGAATCCTTATCTGGCCGCCACCTACGATGGCCGGGTGACCCCCGATCCGCGACCGTACGACGCCGTCCTGCTGGTCTCCTTCGGAGGCCCCGAGAAGCCCGACGACGTGGTGCCGTTCCTCGAGAACGTCACCCGCGGCCGGGGCATCCCGCGGGAGCGCCTGGAGGAGGTCGGCGAGCACTACTTCCAGTTCGGCGGCCGGTCGCCGATCAACGACCAGAACCGCGCGCTGCTGGGGGCCCTGCGCGAGGACTTCGCGACCAACGGGCTCGACCTGCCGGTCTACTGGGGCAACCGCAACTGGGACCCCTACCTCGTCGACGCGCTCACCCGGATGCGCGACGACGGCATCACCCGGGCCGCGTGCTTCGTGACGTCGGCCTACTCGTCGTACTCCTCCTGCCGGCAGTACCGCGAGAACCTCGCCGCCGCGACGGCGGAGGTGCCGGGGGCGCCCCGGCTCGACA
>JAUILS010000038.1 GCA_030432975.1 Actinomycetes bacterium | reverse complement strand
CCAGGGCGCGCAGCACCTCGGCCGCCTCCTCGCGGCTCATCGAGTGCCGGTCGGCGATCTCCAGGAGGTCCATGGGTGTTCCTTCGGCGTTGAAGGGGCGTCGGTGGTCCCGCTCAGGCTAGCGGGCTCCCAGGGAACCGACGACGGCCGCCGGCGTCACCCGGCAGCGGTCGATCCCTGGCCCGGGACCACCCCCGGCGCGGTGCTTCGGCCCGGTGGCCGAGGCGCCCCGGTCAGGCCTCGCGGCACTCGAAGAGGAAGTGTCTCGCGCCCGTTGCCTCGCTGGCCTCGCGCAGCTCCTGGAAGCTGTCGGCCCCCAGGGCGTTCATCACGTCGTCGAGGCTGTCGAAGTCGACCACGACGACGCGGGCGAACTCGCCCGACCTCGCCCCCGGCCCCATCAGGGCGTCCACGCTGACGGTGCAGGAACGGAAGCCGGGGGACGCGCGGAAGGCGTCGGCGGTGGCCTGGATGATCCGGTCGACCTCGGCGAGGTCGTCCGAGGACGGATACATCGAGAGCGAACGGTACATCCGGCCACGCTAGCCCTATCGGGGCCCAAGCGCCTCCCGGCGAGGGATCAGCCGAGCAACCCGGCGACGGCCTCCAGCGCCTGCCGGTAGCCGTCGATCCCCTGGCCGGAGATGGTGCGGGCGGCGTGCGGCTCGACGTAGGAGGTGTGCCGGAACTCCTCGGGGCGCTGCTTCGGCTCCGAGATGTGCACCTCGACCAGCGGGGCGGTGAGCTGGGCGCACGCGTCGTAGAGCGCGAGCGAGTAGTGCGTCCACGCGGCGGCGTTGAGCACGACCGGCGTCGCGTCGTCGGCGGCGGCGTTGAGCCAGTCGAGGAGCTCGCCCTCGTGGTTGGTCTGCCGCACCTCGACCTCGAGCCCCAGCGCGGCGCCCCACTCGGCGCACAGCGTCGCGAGCTCGGCGTGGGTGGTGGAGCCGTAGATCTCCGGCTGCCGACGGCCGAGCCGGCGGAGGTTGGGGCCGTTGAGCACCAGCACGCGGGTCATGCGTCACCTCCGGCGACGGCGAGGTAGGCCCCCAGCAGGTCGTCCTCCGAGGGGCCGGCGAGGATCCGCGGCCGGCCGACGTCGTCGAGCACCAGGAAGCGCAGCTGCGAGCCGCGGGCCTTCTTGTCGACCCCCATCGTCTCGCGCAGCTCCTCGAACGGCGTGGCGTCGTAGGCCGTCGGGAGGCCGACGCGGGCGAACGCCGCCCGGTGCCGGTCGACCACCGCAGCGTCCAGCGACCCCGCGCGCGCCGCGAGCTCGGCGGCGAAGACGCAGCCGATCGCGACGGCCTCGCCGTGCCGGATCGCGTAGTCCTCGGCCCGCTCGATGGCGTGGGCGAGCGTGTGGCCGTAGTTGAGCACCTCGCGGCCCGGGTGCCCGTCGGCGCCCCCGGTCTCCTTGAGGTCCGCGACGACGACGTCGACCTTGACCCGGACCGCCCGCTCGACCAGCTCGCGGAGCTCGGGCGAGGACGCCGTGAGCGCCTCGGGGTCGGTGGCCTCCACCAGGTCGAGGATGGCCGGGTCGGCGATGAAGCCGCACTTGACGACCTCGCCGAGGCCGGCGACCAGCTCGTCGCGCGGCAGCGTCTCCAGCAGCGACAGGTCGCAGAGCACGCCCGCCGGCTCGTGGAACGACCCGACGAGGTTCTTCCCGGCGCCGGTGTTGATGCCGGTCTTGCCGCCGACGGCCGCGTCGACCATCGCCAGCAGCGTGGTCGGCACGTGCACGACGCGCACGCCGCGCAGCCAGGTGGCGGCGACGAAGCCGCCCAGGTCGGTGGTGGCGCCGCCGCCCACGGTCACCACGGCGTCGGAGCGGGTGAAGCCGGCCCGGCCGAGCGACTCCCAGCACTCCGCGGTCACCGCGGCCGTCTTGGCCTCCTCGCCGGCGGGCAGCCCCAGCGCCAGCACGTCGTACGCCGCCGCGCGCAGGGGCGCGATCACCCGGTCGGCCAGGTCGGGCAGGTCGCGGTCGTGGATCACCGCGACCCGCTGCACCGACGGGCCGAGCACGTCGGGCACCAGGTGGGTGAGCTCGGTCCCGACGACCACGTCGTAGGGCGACGCACCGCCGACGTGGAGCACCGTGGCGTCCTCGGGGGTCGCGCTCATGCCCGGCTGCCCTCCAGGGCCGCCACGACCTCGTCGGCCACCTCGTCGGGCGAGCGGCCGTCGGTGTCGACGACGACCGAGGCCACCGACTCGTAGACCGGGGTGCGCTCGTCGAGCAGGGCCTTGATCCGAGACCGGACGTTGCCGAGCAGCAGCGGCCGAGACGTGCCGAGGCCCACCCGCTTCACCGCGTCGGACAGCCCGACCCTGAGGAACACCACCGGCAGCCCTTCGAGCAGCTCTCGGGTCGCGGGATCGAGCACCGCTCCCCCGCCGAGGGACAGCACGCCGTCGTGCTCGGCGAGTGCGGTCGCCACGGCCGCCGCCTCGCGCTCCCGGAAGTGCGCCTCGCCTGAGTCGACGAAGATGTCGGAGATCGACCGGCCCTCGGCCGCCTCGACGTCGGCGTCGGTGTCGCGCACGGCCACGCCCCAGCGCTCCCCCAGCAGCGCGGCGACCGTGGTCTTGCCGGCGCCCATCGGGCCGATGAGCACCACCCGCGGGCCGGCGTCACCCACGACGACCCCTCACCGGAACCTCAGCGTGTCGAGATAGCTCTCGACGTTGCGACGGGTCTCGGCCACCGAGTCGCCGCCGAACTTCTCCACCACCGCGTCGGCCAGCACCAGCGCCACCATCGCCTCGGCGACGATGCCCGCGGCCGGCACGGCGCACACGTCGGAGCGCTGGTGGTGGGCCACTGCCTCCTCGCCGGTGGCGACGTCGACCGTGCGCAGCGCCCGGGGCACCGTGGCGATCGGCTTCATCGCGGCGCGCACCCGCAGCGCCTCGCCCGTGCTCATCCCGCCCTCGGTGCCGCCGGCGCGGCCGGAGGTGCGTCGCAGCCCGGTGTCGGTCGGCACGATCTCGTCGTGGGCCTGCGACCCGGGCGTGCCGGCCAGGGCGAACCCGTCGCCGACCTCGACCCCCTTGATCGCCTGGATGCCCATCAGCGCCCCCGCGAGACGCGAGTCGAGGCGGCGGTCCCAGTGGACGTGCGAGCCGAGGCCGGGCGGGAGCCCGTCGACCACGACCTCCACGACGCCGCCGAGGGTGTCGCCGTCCCGGTGGGCCTGGTCGATGGCGGCCACCATCGCGGCGCTCGCCTCGGGGTCGAGGCAGCGCACCGGGTCGTCGTCGAGCCGCGCGACGTCGTCGGCCGACGGCACCACCCCCGCGGGGGCGACGGCGGAGCCGATCTGCACCACGTGGGACACCACGGTGGCCCCGACGGTCTGCTCCAGGAAGTTGGACGCCACCCGGCCCAGGGCCACGCGGGCCGCGGTCTCGCGGGCCGACGCCCGCTCGAGGATCGGCCGGGCCTCGTCGAAGGAGTACTTCTGCATGCCGACCAGGTCGGCGTGCCCGGGCCGCGGCCGGGTGAGCGCGGCGTTGCGGGCCAGCGCCTCCAGCTCCACCGGGTCGACCGGATCGGCCGACATGACCTTCTCCCACTTCGGCCACTCGGTGTTGCCGACCTCGATCGCCACCGGGCCGCCCTGCGTCTCGCCGTGCCGGACGCCGCCGAGCAGCCGCACCTCGTCGGCCTCGAACTTCATCCGGGCGCCGCGGCCGTAGCCGAGCCGGCGCCGCGCCAGGGCGTCCGCGAGGTCGTCGGTGGTCACCCGGACGTGGGCGGGCAGCCCCTCCAGGATCGCGACCAGGGAGGGGCCGTGGGACTCGCCCGCAGTCAGCCAGCGCAGCATGGCGTCAGTCTGTCATGGCAGGTGGGAGGCCCCGACCGGGTCATGCCGCCGTGAAACGCGCCCACAGGTCGGTGCCCCACAGCACCCCGAGCAGCGCGCCGGCGATCATGAACGGACCGAAGGGGTACGCCGTCCTCAACAGGCGGCGGTCCCACCGGACCAGGGCGAGCAGCAGCCCGGGCAGCCCGAAGATGAGGAACCCGGCGTACAGCCCCACGAACAGCGGCCCCCAGCCCAGGAAGCCGAGTGCTCCGCCCAGGACCGCGGAGAGCCGCACGTCGCCGTAGCCCATGCCGGGCGGGTAGATGAACCAGGCGAGTGCGAACACGACGTAGGCCAGCACCGCCCCCACGAGCGCCCGCACCAGGTCGCCGGTGTCCTGGGTGGCGACCCAGGCCACGAGGACCGCGAGCGCGACCATGGCGCCCGCCAGCCGCGTGAGCACCTTCGGGAGCAGCTTGGTCCGGAGGTCGACGATCGCCAGCGCCACCATGACCGGCACGACCGGCACCACGACCAGCCACCCCCACGACCAACCCGTCGCGAGGCCGGCCAGCCCGCCGCAGGCCGCCGACCAGGCGGCGGCCACCAGGGCGAGCCGGGGTCGCGCCGCGATGTCGACGTAGAGCTCCTTCGGCTCCTCCGGCTCGCGCTCGGGGTCCGGCTCCGGCTCGGGCAGCCGCCCGATCACCCAGGGGACCAGCAGTCCGGCGACACCGCACAGCACGGCCGCGACGGCAGCCGCCGCGAGGTGGCTTGCGTCCACGCCTCAGGTCCCTTCGTCGAGCCGCGCCAGCAGCGCGGCCCGCCCAGCCTGCCTCATCTCCCCGAGCGGCGCGGGGACTTCGGTGAACTGTTCGAACTGCAGCGCCGCCTGGTGCACCAGCAGGTCGAGACCCCCGACGAGCACCCGGTCCCCCTCCGCGGACGCCGCGAGCGGGGTCGGCCACGGGTGGTAGAGCACCTCGAAGACGATCGGCACGCCGCCGCAGCGGCTGACGAGGTCGGGGGTCTGCGCCTCCGCGGGGATCGTCGACACCACCACGTCGCCCTCGGGCACCGCCTCCAGCGAGTCCACCCGCACCTCCAGCCCCCCGAAACGGGCCGCGGCCTCGGTCGTCTCCGCGGCGCGGGTGGCGTCGCGCACGTGCAGCGTGAACGACCGACAGCCCAGCCGGGCCAGCGCCAGCAGCGTCGACGCGGCGGTCGCCCCGCCGCCGAGGATCGCGGCGTGCTCGACCGGGCCGGCGTACCGCTCGCGGAGCGCGGCCTCGGCCCCGGGGATGTCGGTGTTGTCACCCCGCACCCCGTCAGCGTCGAGCACCAGCGTGTTGGCGGCACCGCCGAGGAGGGCGAGGTCGCTGGCCGCGTCGACCAGGGCCATGGCCTCGCGCTTCAGCGGCATGGTCAGCGACAGCCCGCGCCACGAGTCGTCGAGCCCGGCCAGGAACCCCGCCAGCCCGCCCGAGGGGACCCGGTGGGCGTCGTAGATCCAGTCCAGCCCCACGGCGGCGTAGCCGGCTCGGTGCAGCACCGGCGACAACGAGTGCTCGATCGGGTCACCGAGCACCCCACAGCGCATCACCTCAGGCTCCGTCAGCAGGCGTCCGAGGTCTCGCAGTACTCCTGGAACTCCGCCTTGAACCGGAGGAACTCGTCGTAGTCCGCGGTGAACTTCGTCTTGCCGGTGCGCAGGTTGACGGTGACGTAGTAGAGCCAGTCCCCGTCGGCGGGCTCGGTCGCGGCCTTCAACGCCGCCAACCCGGGCGCCTCGATCGGGCCGGGCGGCAGCCCGGCGTTCTGGTAGGTGTTGTAGGGCGAGTCGACCTCGAGGTCGTCGGTCGTCAGCGCCACCCCGAGCCTGCGGTCCAGCGCGTAGTTGACGGTCGCGTCGATCTGCAGCCGGCCGATGGTCGGCCCGGTCGGGTCGTCGAGCCGGTTGTAGATCACCCGGGAGACCTTCGGCATGTCCTTGCCGCGCGCCTCCGCCTCGACCAGGCTGGCGATCGTGACCAGCTCGCCCTCGGTGTAGCCGAGCCGGTCGGCTGCACCCTTGAGGTCGGCCTCCTTGGCCGCCTGCTTGTAGCGCTTGACCATGCCCTTCAGCAGCGACTTGGCGGTGGTGTCGGGCCCGATGTCGTAGGTCGCCGGGAAGAGGTAGCCCTCCGGGTTGTCGTCGGCGTACGCCGGCAGCCCGAGCTTCTCGGGCTTCTCCAGCACCTTCTCGAAGTCCGCGCGGCTGAAGTCGGTGTTCTTGGCCAGGATGGCCACGGTGTCGACCACGCGCAGCCCCTCGGGGATGGTCACCGTGTTCTTGACCAGGTTCGCAGGGTCGACGAGCACGGCCAGCGCATCGGCCGCCGCCATCTCCTCCATCATCTGGTAGGTGCCGACCTGGATCGCCGACGACTTCGGCTCCGCGGCCGCCGCGTCGAGGAACGCGTCGACCGAGGCCACCACACCGGCGGCCTTGAGGTTGCGGCCGATCTCGGCGGTGGTGTCACCCTCCTCCACCTGGAACGCCACCTCGCCGCTGCCCGGTCCGGGGTAGTCCTGCGCCCCGCCGAAGAGGTCGTCGATGTAGCCCTTGCCCAGCGTCACGACGAAGAAGCCGCCAGCCACCAGCACGGCCAGCGCCGCGAGGGCCGCCAGGCAGCCGGGGAGCCGGCTCTTCGGCCCGCGCCGGGCGCCCCCCTCGACGTAGGTGTCCTCGGCGTAGGGGTCCTCGGCGTAGTCAGGCTCGGCATACCCCGGCTCGGCGTAGTCCGGCTCGGCGTAGTCGGCCTGCGGGTCGTGCTCAGTCATCAACGTCCTCGTCGTGGTCGGCGGTCGCATCGTGGGCCCCGTCGGTCCCGGCCCCGACGATCTCGCCCGGCGCGACCCCGGTCGCGCGCTCGGTGTCCAGGGCCTGCTGGAGGATCACGACCGCCGCCGCCTGGTCGACGACGGCCCGTCTGGCCCTCCCCGAGCGACCGCGTTCGCGCAGCATCGACTCCGCGGACACGGTGCTCAAACGCTCATCACACAGCCTCACGGGCACGGGAGCAACTTCTCGGGCCAGTCCGGCGGCAAATTCCCGCACCCGCGAGGCAGCCGGACCCTCACCTCCGGACAGCGACCTCGGCAGCCCGACGACGACCTCCATCGCCTCCTCCGACGCCACCAGCGCCGCGATCCGGGCCAGGTCGCCGTCGCCGCGCGGCACCGTCTCGACCGGTGTCGCCAGGAAGCCCGACGGGTCGCTGCGAGCCACGCCGATGCGGGCCTCACCCGGGTCGACCCCCAGGCGTACGCCGCTTCTCATGCGCCCCCGACGGTGGCCGCCACCTCGGTGGTCACCAGGGCCAGCGCCTCGTCGATCCGGGAGGCGTCGGTGCCACCGCCCTGGGCCACGTCGTCCTTGCCGCCGCCCTTGCCGCCGACCAGCGGGCCGACCGCGCGCACCAGCGCGTTGGCCGACAGGCCACGGGCGCGCGCCTCGTCGTTGGCCGCCGCCACCACCGAGACCTTGCCGTCGGCGGCCCCGATGACCACGACGACCCCGGGCCGGCCCTGCGGGAGGCGCCCCCGGACGTCGAGCGCCAGGGTGCGCACGTCGCCACCGCCCGCGCCGTCCACCCGGTGGGCGACCACCTGGACGCCGGCCACGTCGGTGGCCGCGGCGGCCAGCTCAGCGCCGCCGGAGAGCAGCTGGGCCAGCCGGACCTTCTCGATCTCCTTCTCCGCCGCGCGCAGCCGCTCGACCAGGTCGTGCACCCGCGCGGGCAGCTCCTCGGGCCGCGCCTTGAGCGCCTCGGAGAGCTGCGCGACCAGCACGTGCTCGCGCGCGAGGAAGCGGTAGGCGTCACCGCCCACCAGCGCCTCCACCCGGCGTACGCCGGCTCCGATGGAGGACTCCCCCAGCAGCTTGATGACGCCCAGCTGGCCGGACCGGCCGGCGTGCGTGCCACCGCAGAGCTCGCGCGCCCAGTCGCCGACGGACACGACCCGCACCTGGTCGCCGTACTTTTCGCCGAACAGCGCCATCGCGCCCGACCTGACCGCCTCCGCCTGGCTCATCACCTCGGCGTGGACCGCCAAGTCGTCGAGCACCACGTCGTTGACCCTGGCCTCGACGTCGCGCATCACCGACTCCGGCACCGCACCGGTGGCCGAGAAGTCGAAGCGGAAGCGGCCGGGGGCGTTCTCCGAGCCCGCCTGGGTCGCGGTCTCCCCGAGCGCCTCGCGGAACGCCTTGTGCACCATGTGCGTCGCGGTGTGGGCGCGCGAGATCGAGCGCCGGCGCTCGGTGTCGACGTGCGACTCCGCGGCCGCCCCGACGGTGACCTCGCCGTCGAGGACGACCGCCCGATGCACGATCAGGCCCGAGATCGGGGACTGCACGTCGCGCACCTCGATCCGCGCGCCGTTGTCGAGCTCGATGACACCGGTGTCGGCGAGCTGGCCGCCGCCCTCGGCATAGAACGGGGTGCGGTCCAGGACGAGCTCGACCTCGTCGCCCGCGCGGGCCTCGGCCACGCTGGCGCCGTCGGCGACGATGCCGCGGACCGAGCCCTCGGCCTGCACGCCCTCGTAGCCGGTGAACTCCACCGGGCGGCCCAGCTCGTCGGCGATGCTGCGGTAGGCCGTGGCGTCGCGGTGCGCGCCCTTCTTGGCCTTGGCGTCGGCCTTGGCCCGCTCGCGCTGCTCGGTCATCAGACGTCGGAAGCCCTCGGCGTCGACGGTGAGACCCTGCTCCGCGGCCATCTCCAGGGTCAGGTCGATCGGGAAGCCGTAGGTGTCGTGCAGCGCGAACGCGCGGTCGCCGGACAGCTGGGTGCCGCCGGCGCTCTTGAGCTCGCCGACCGCCAGGTCGAAGATCTGGGTGCCGGCGCGCAGCGTCTGCCGGAAGGTGTCCTCCTCGGCGTAGGCCACCGTCGAGATCCGCTCCCAGTCGCGCTCGAGCTCGGGGTAGCCGAGCCTCATCTTGGCCTGGCTGACCGGCAGCAGCTCCGGCAGCACGCGGTCCTCGACCCCGAGCAGCCGCATCGAGCGCACCGCGCGGCGCAGCAGCCGGCGCAGCACGTAGCCCCGGGCCTCGTTGCCGGGAGTGACGCCGTCGCCGATCAGCATCAGCGCGCTGCGGACGTGGTCGGCGACCACCCGGAACCGGACGTCGTCGTCGTGGTCCGCGCCGTAGCGGCGCCCGCTGAGCTCCTCCGCGCGGGCGATCACGGGGAACATCTCGTCGATCTCGTACATGTTGGCCTTGTCCTGCAGCAGGTAGGCCACCCGCTCCAGGCCCAGGCCGGTGTCGATGTTCTTCGCCGGCAGCGCTCCCTCGATGTCGAAGTCGTCCTTCTGGCGGACCTCGAGGAGCGACTCCTGCATGAACACGAGGTTCCAGATCTCCAGGAAGCGGTCCTCGTCGACGACGGGACCCCCGTCGGGGCCGAACGCCGGGCCGCGGTCGACGTAGATCTCGCTGCACGGGCCGCCCGGCCCGGGCACGCCCATGTGCCAGTAGTTGTCGAGCAGGCCGCGGCGCTGGATGCGCTCGGAGGGCAGCCCGGCCACGGACTGCCAGAGGTCGATCGCCTCGTCGTCGCCGTCGAGCACGGTGACCCAGATCCGGTCGCCGTCGAAGCCGTAGCCCCCGTCGTCCCAGCTCCTGGTCACCAGGTCCCAGGCGAGCCGGATCGCCCCTTCCTTGAAGTAGTCGCCGAAGGAGAAGTTGCCGCACATCTGGAAGAAGGTGCCGTGCCGGGTGGTCTTGCCGACCTCCTCGATGTCGAGGGTCCGCACACACTTCTGGACGCTCACCGCGCGGGGGTACGCCGGCGTCTCCTGGCCGAGGAAGTAGGGCTTGAACGGGACCATCCCGGCGTTGACGAACAGCAGCGTCGGGTCGTCGAGCAGCAGCGAGGCCGACGGCACCACGGTGTGGCCGTTGCCCTCGAAGTGGGCGAGGAAGCGGCGGCGGATCTCCGCCGTGCTCTTCTGCCCGGTGCCGGACTCGTCGGTGTTCATCAGCTGTCGTCCTTCTGGTCCTGGGAGGTGGAGATCTCGGGGGTGGCCGCCGGGCCGGGGGCCAGCTCTGGCCTCCCATGAGGCACCAGACCGTAGCGCTCGCGCAACTCGCTTTCGCGCTCGGCCCGGCCGGCCGCCGCCTCGCCGGCGAACACCTCCGCACCCGCGCGCAGACCCTCCCACCGGTCGCGGAGCCCGTCGACGGTGAGCATCTCCGCCATCCGCCGCGCCCGGACGGCGGCATAGACCCCGGCCCCGGCCCCCGCGGCGAACCAGAAGCCCCGTCTCATGGGAGCCGCCTCACGCGGCGTCCTCGCGCTCCGGCCGGGCCGTGGCCGCGACGCGCCGGAGCCGGCGCAGCTCGACGCGCCGGCGCTTGCGCGCCGCCTTCACCTCGCGGCCGTAGGCGTAGCGCATCCGGAACCGCGCCTCCGGCGACGCGGCCCGGCGGACGCCGTGGACCAGGCCGGCCGCCTTGACCACCGTCTCGCGCAGCACCAGGTCGGCGAACAGCCGCCCCTCGACGCGCGGGGCGGCCTCCGGCTCCGACGGCTGGTCGGTCAGGTCGGTGATGACGTAGGAGTCGGCGCCGTCGGCCTCGTCGGTGGCGTCCGCCGCGGGCTCGGGCGACAGCCGGCTCTCGAGGCGGTCGAGCCGCTCCCGGAGCGCCTCCGCGTCGGCCCGGGACGCCGACAGGTCGGCGTGCGTGCCCCGGCGCTCGCGCCGCAGCGCGACCGCCAGCGCCGCCGCCGCCGCGAGGGCGAGCAGCAGGCCGGCCACCAGCGCCAGGTCGAGCCACGTCACAGTGCCGCACCCTATCCGGTCGGGCCTGACTGCTTCCGGCCCGCGCCGCCGCCGCGGACCAGCCGGCGGACCCGCTCCCACCGCTCCTTCACCGCTGCCTCGGCGCCCAGGGCGGTGGGTCGGTAGTACTGCGCGTCGAGGACGGCGTCGGGAGCGTACTGCTGCTCGGCGATGCCGAACGGCTCGTCGTGGCTGTAGGTGTACGTCGCCCCGTGGCCGAGCTTCTTCGCGCCCGCGTAGTGGGCGTCGCGGAGGTGGGCGGGGACCGGGCCGATCTTGCCGGCCCGGACGTCGGCCTGCGCGGCGTCGATCGCGGTGGTGACGGCGTTGGACTTCGGCGCCACGGCGAGGGCGATCGTGGCCTGCGCCAGGTTGAGCCGCGCCTCGGGCATCCCGATCAGCTGGACCGCCTGGGCGGCGGCCACCGCCGTCGGCAGCGCCGTCGGGTCGGCCAGGCCGACGTCCTCGCTCGCCAGGATCACCAGGCGGCGGGCGATGAAGCGCGGGTCCTCGCCCGCCTCGATCATCCGGGCGAGGTAGTGCAGCGCGGCGTCGGCGTCGGAGCCGCGGACGGACTTGATGAAGGCGCTGGTGACGTCGTAGTGCTGGTCGCCCTGGCGGTCGTAGCGGACGGCCGCCTGGTCGGCCGCGGTCTCCGCCGTCGCCAGGTCGACCTCGTCGCGTCCCGGCGACCGGGCCGCGCCGGCGGCCGCCTCGAGGTAGGTGAGCGCGCGGCGGGCGTCGCCGCCGGCCAGCCGCACGACGTGGTCGCGCGCCTCCGGCGAGAGGCGGACGGCGCCCGCGAGGCCACGCTCGTCGGCCACGGCCTGGTCGAGCACCTCCCCGATCTCCTCGTCGCCCAGCGACTCCAGGCGCAGCAGCAGGCTGCGGGACAGCAGCGGGGAGATCACGCTGAAGAACGGGTTCTCCGTGGTCGCGGCGATCAGCGTCACCCAGCGGTTCTCCACACCGGGGAGCAGCGCGTCCTGCTGCGCCTTGCTGAACCGGTGGACCTCGTCGACGAACAGCACCGTCTCCCGTCCCGTGGCCGCGAGCTCGGCGCGAGCGGAGTCCATCGCCGCCCGGACCTCCTTGACCCCGCCGGTGACGGCGGAGACCTCCACGAAGCGTCGGTCCGTCTGCCCGCTCACGATGGCGGCGATGGTGGTCTTGCCCGTGCCCGGCGGACCCCAGAGCAGCAGCGACATCGCCTGGTCGCCCTCGACCAGCTGGCGTAGCGGCGAGCCGGGGGCGCGCAGCTGTGGCTGGCCGACCAGCTCGTCGAGCGTCCGCGGCCGCATCCGCACCGCCAGCGGCGCCGAGGCGTGGTCGGTGCCGGTCAGGCTGCCGCCCCGAGCGCCACCGGCGGGGGCAGCGCCCGCGGGCGCCGCGCCCGCCGGGGCGTCGTACTCGAACAGGCCGTCCACCCGAGCGACCCTACTGCCCGGGGGCGAGCCGCCCGGACCTGGTCAGCAGCGGATCCGGTCAGCTGCGGCCCAGCGCGTTGGACCGCAGGTCGAACCAGGTGTCGGAGTAGCCGGGCCCCGACGGGATCTCCACCGGCGAGGCGCCCGGGTCGGGCTGGCCGTGGGCGTCCACGCCCAGCAGCCGCTGGGTGACCGGCTCGGTCGGGTGTGCGCCGATCTCGCCCGGGAAGTGACAGGCCACCTTGTGCCGCGGGCCGATCTGCAGCAGCGGCGGCTCGACCGCGGCGCAGATGTCCTTGGCGATCGGGCACCGGGTCCGGAACCGGCACCCCGACGGCGGGTTGATCGGGCTCGGGACGTCGCCCTCGAGCCGGATCCGCTCCCGCCGGCCGCCGATGGTGGCCTGGGACACGTCGGGCACGGCGGAGAGCAGTGCCTGGGTGTAGGGGTGGTTGGGGTGGTTGTAGAGCGTCTCGCGGTCGCCGACCTCGACGATCTTGCCGAGGTACATCACCGCCACCTCGGGGCAGAAGTGGCGCACCACGGCCAGGTCGTGGGCGATGAACAGGAAGGCGATGTTGAACTCCTTCTGCAGGTCGCGCAGAAGGTTGATCACCTGGGCCTGGATGGACACGTCCAGCGCCGAGACCGGCTCGTCGGCCACGAGCAGCTTCGGCTGGAGGGTGAGCGCACGCGCGATGCCGATGCGCTGGCGCTGACCGCCGGAGAACTCGTGCGGGTAGCGGTTGTAGTGCTCCGGGTTGAGCCCCACGATCTCGAGCAGCTCCTGCACCCGCCCCAGGACCTTGTCCTTCGGCAGCACGCCGTGGATCCGCAGCGGGGCACCCACGATCGAGCCGACCGTGTGCCGCGGGTTGAGGGAGGTGTAGGGGTCCTGGAAGATCATCTGGATCTCGCGGCGCAGCGGCTTGAGCCCGCGCGCGTTGATCTTGGTGATGTCCTGCCCGTCGAACATGATCGAGCCGCCGGTCGGCTCGTAGAGGCGGGTGACCATCCGGCCCGTGGTCGACTTGCCGCAGCCGGACTCGCCGACCAGGCCCAGCGACCCGCCGGCGGGGACGCGGAACGACACCCCGTCGACGGCCTGCACGTGGCCGATGGTGCGCCGGATGATCCCGGTCGACTTCACCGGGAAGTACATCTTCAGGTTGCGGACCTGGAGGATCGCGTCGTCCTCCGGCTCGGCAGCCGGCGCCCCGCCCGCGGGGGCGGTGCTCATCGTCTCGCTCATGACTCTCCCACTCGATCCGGCGCGATCATCGGCAGGACCTCCTGCTCGTAGACGCGGTCCGGGTCCGTCAGATGGCAACGGCTGAGGTGCGTCGGAACGCTCCCCTGCGCCAGCAGCTCCGGCAGCTCAGTGGCGCACCGTCCGTCGGGGACCTTGTCCCGGTGCGGGCACCGGGGGTGGAAGGCGCAGCCCTTCGGAGGGTTGAGCAGGCTGGGCGGGTTGCCCGGGATCGGGATCAGCGGGACGTCGGTGTCGCCGGTGACGTCGGGAATGCTGGACAGCAGGCCCCAGGTGTAGGGCATCTGCGGCTGGGTGAAGATCTCCTTGTTGGAGCCGTACTCGACGGCCCGGCCGGCATACATCACCAGGACGTCGTCGGCCATCTCGGCCACCACGCCCAGGTCGTGGGTGATGATGATGACCGCCGCCTCGAAGTCGCGCTGCAGGTCCTGGAGCAGGTCGAGGATCTGCGCCTGCACGGTGACGTCCAGCGCCGTGGTCGGCTCGTCGGCGATCAGCAGCTTGGGGTCGTTGATCAGCCCCATCGCGATCATCGCGCGCTGCCGCATGCCGCCGGAGAACTGGTGGGGGTAGTCGTCGACGCGCCGGTCGGGCTGCGGGATGCCGACCCGGTCGAGCATCTCGATCGCCCGCGACCGGGCCGCCTTCTTGGAGACGTCGTTGTGAACCTTGTAGGCCTCGGCGATCTGGTTGCCGACGGTGTAGTAGGGGTGCATCGCCGACAGCGGGTCCTGGAAGATCATCGAGACGTCCTTGCCTCGCATGTCCCGCATCTCGCTGTCGGTCAGCGTCAGCAGGTCGGAGCCCTCCAGAATGATCTGGCCGCTGACCTGGGCGTTGGTGCCGCGGTAGAGGCCCATGATCGCCGAGCTGGACACCGACTTGCCGGAGCCCGACTCGCCCACGATGCCGAGCGTCTTGCCCTTCTCGAGGTCGTAGGAGAGGCCGTCGGTGGCCTTGACGATGCCGTCGGTGGTCGGGAAGTGGACCTTCAGGTCCCGGATCGACAGGAACGCTTCGCTCACAGATCTCCCCCTAGCCCAGCCGGACGCGTGGGTCGATGACGGCGTACAGGATGTCGACGATGATGTTGGCCAGGATCACGAAGCTGCCGATGAGGATCACCAGACCCACCATGGTGGGCAGGTCGTCAGAGGTGAAGGACTGCAGGGCCACCACGCCCAGCCCGTTGTAGGCGAAGACGTTCTCGGTGATGATCGCGCCGCCGAGCAGGCCGGCGAAGTCGAGGCCGATCATGGTGACCAGCGGGGTCAGCGCCGCCCGCAGCGCGTGCTTGAAGATCATGGTCCGCTGGCTCAGACCCTTGGCCTTGGCGGTGCGGATGTAGTCCTCGCTGAGCGACTCGAGCACGTAGGAGCGGGTGATCCGCACGTAGCCGGCGAGGAACAGCAGGGCCAGCGTCAGCGCGGGGAGGAACAGCGAGGACAGCCAGCCGGAGACGCCGCCCTCCTCGATGGAGAGATAGGCGGGGTACTCGACCCAGCCCCATTTGATGCTGACGTAGGTGATGAGGAACTTGCCGATGAAGAACGAGGGGAACGCGTAGGCGATCAGCGTCAAGCCGACCAGGCCACGATCCAGGAACGATCCCTTGGTCATCGCGGCGAGGATGCCGAAGAGCACGCCGCCGGTGACCCAGAAGACGAGGGCGACCACCGCGATCGAGGCGGAGATCGGGAAGGCGCCGGACAGGATCTCGTTGACGGTCTGCTGGTTGACGAACGAGAAGCCCATGCAGGGCGCCGCGCAGTGGGTGACGATGTTGGGGTTGTTGGCGCGCAGCTCCTCGTCGGCCGGGAAGTCGCGGCCCTTGACGAGGCCGGTCATGAAGTCGCCCCACTGGGCGATCCACGGCTTGTCGTAGCCGAGAGCGACCCGGGTCTGCTCGATCTGCTCCTCGTTGCAGTTCTTGCCGCAGGCCTGCTTGGCCGGGTCGGAGGGGACCGCGAAGAACAGGAAGTAGGTGACCAGCGTCAGCGACAGCAGGAGAACCGCGCCGATCCCCAGCCGTCGGACGGCATATGCGAACACCCGATGCCCTCGATTCCGATGGAGTAGGTCGACGGGCCGCACGGGCCCTGGTGGTCCGAGGACCGGGGTGGGCGCCCTGTCGAAGGGGCGCCCACCCCGTCCTCGTTGGTGCTACTCAGTGAGTGTCAGCGAACGAGCCGCCTGCTCACTGCTCCACGCCGATGGCGCCCAGGTCGGGGTTCATCGAGGAGGAGGGGGTGTTCATGTAGCCGGTGACCTTCGAGCCCCGCAGCATGTAGAACTTGTTGAGGTACAGCGGGATGTAGGCCACGTCCTCACCCAGGAGGGCGTCGGCCTCCTGGAGGAAGCCGTTCTGCTCGTCGATGTCGGTCGCGTTGGCGGCCTGGTCGACGAGGGCCTCGAAGGCGTCGCTCTGGTAGCAGCCGTAGTTGTTACCGCACGTCGTGGACGAGAAGTTCGGACGGCTGTCGAACAGCGGCGGCAGCACCGTCATCGCGGACGGCCAGTCGGCGCCCCACCCGGCGAACATCACGTCGGAGGTCTTCTCCGGCTTGCTGATGACGTCGTAGTAGGTGTCGGTCAGCGGGTCGAGCGTGACGTCGAACCCGGCCGCGTCCCAGTTCTCCTTCAGCACCGCAGCGATCTTGTCGGTGGTGTCGGACTGCGAGTAGGTGAAGTTGATCGGGTACGGCGTGGCCTCACCCGAGTCGGCGAGCAGCTGCTTGGCCAGCTCGATGTCACCGTTGTCGGGCAGGTCGGCGAACGCCGGGTTGTCGACGTAGCCGCCCACACCTGTGTTCCAGATCGACTTGGCGCGCGCAGCGGCGAACTCGCCACCGCGGGCCTTGACGACGCCCTCGAGGTCGATCGCCGCGGCGAGCGCCCGACGGACGTCGACGTTGGTCACCCGGTCGAAGTTCGGGACCAGGTAGAAGTTGTACGGCGAGTCCACCAGCACCGAGCGGTCCTTGACCGGGCCGACGATCTGGCTGTAGCGCGTCGGCGGGATCGTCGGCGCGGGGACGGCGTACTGGTCGTTGCCCGCGTCGGCGATGACGCGGTCGATGATCAGCTCGACGGAGGTCTCCGAGGGGTTGATCTGGTACTCGATCACGTCGGGCAGCGCCTGGCGCAGCACCGGGTCATCCAGGGAGGCGTCGTAGTTCTCGTTGCGGACCAGCGTGGCGCCCTTGTTCTTGGCCCACTTGCCGCCCTCGACGATGTAAGGACCGTTGGAGAGGACCTGCCAGGTCGACTTCGCGCCCTGGTCGACGGACTCCTTGTAGGGGTCCATCATCGTCAGCGAGGCCACCGCCAGCGGGAAGTCCGCCCACGGCTTGTTGAAGTTGTAGGTGATGGTGTTGCCATCGCACTCGATCGCCTGGTCGAAGGCCGCCTGCTGCTTGTCGTTGGCCTTGTAGGGACCGGGGTAGTTCTTGACGTCGAGGTAGCTCAGGATGTAGTTCGGGCCACCGGTGATGAGGTCGTTGGCGAACACGCGCGAGGCGCCGTAGCGGAAGTCCTCACAGGTGATGGCCGAGCCGTCCTCCCACGTGACGCCGTCCTTGATCGTGAACGTCCACGAGGACGCGTCCTCGTTGGGGGTGCCCGTGTCGGTGGCGAGGTCGGCGACCGGGGTGGCGGCCTCGTTGGGGTCCTCGCTGATCGGGAAGCCCACCAGACCGCGGTAGATGAGCCGACGGAAGTTGGCCAGCTCCAGGCCGTAGTAGATCCGCTGGGGGTCGGCGCTCTCGAAGGGGTAGTGCTGCAGGTAGTACAGCGTTCCTCCGGCCACGGCCTCCCCGCCGGCCGAGGAGCCCTCGGCGTTCGGCTCGTCGCTGCCGCTGTCTCCGCCGCCGCAGCCGGCCAGGCCTATGGCCAGCGTGGCAGCGGCGCTCGCAGCGAGCATCCGCTTCACGTTGATGCGCATTCTCTCTCCTTCAATGTGTGACTCACCACGGTGTGGTGCCACCTCGGCGACTCGTTGTCGCCGACATCTGTGGTCCGGGCGCGGGGCGCACCCGGGTGAGGGTGTCCGCCCGCGCGGTTCATCGGTCCGCCTTCGGGTCGAGGGCGTCGCGCAGGCCGTCTCCGAGCAGGTTGAAGGAGACGACGATGATCGCGATCAACGCGGCTGGCGCGAAGAAGTAGACGAAGTCCGCCTGGGCGTAGTCCAGCGAGTCGGCCAGCACGTTGCCCAGCGTGGGCGTCGGCGGCTTGATCCCGACGCCGAGGAAGCTCAGCGCCGCCTCCGCCGAGACAAAGATCGGCATGTAGAGGCTGAACATGATCAGGATGGGCGCCCAGAGGTTGGGCAGGATCTCGCGGAAGTAGATCCGCATCTTGGAGGCGCCGATCATCCGGGCCGCCTCGACGAACTCGCGTTCGCGGATGGAGAGCACCTGGCCGCGGATCAGACGGCCCACCCCCGTCCAGCCGAAGAGGCCCAGGATGGCCGTGACGTAGACCGCGTTGGCGAGGTCGCCGCCGGGCACGTGCAGGGTGCCGGTGATGAACGCCAGACCGAGGCTGTAGAGCGCCAGCACCATCAGCGTCTGGGGGAAGGCCAGGGTGAGGTCGGTCAGCCGACCGAGCACAGCGTCCGTCTTGCCACCGGCGCCGCCGCTGACGATGCCGATGATCACACCGAGCCCGATGGCGAACAGGGTCGCGGTCAGCGCGATCCCGAGCGAGAAGGTCATGCCGTACCAGATCCGGGACAGCGCGTCGCGGCCGATGCCCGGCTCGATGCCCAGCGGGTGCTCCCAGGAGATGCCGCCCCACTTGCCGATCGGGATCGTGTCCGGCCCGATCAGGTCCTGGTTGGTGGTGTAGGGGTCGAGCACGCCGGCCTTGACGAGGAACGGCGCCGCGATGGCGGCGGTGACGTAGGTCACCACGAACCCGAGCGCCACCAGGGTCAGCTTGTCGCGACGGAAGCGCCCCATCGCCAGCTGGAACGGAGACTTGCCCTCGACCGCCTCCGGGTCACCGCCGGCGACGTCCGCACTCACCGAGCCGTGCGTATCAAGGTCGCTCATGCGCCCCCTTCCAGGTCGTGACACCCCGCGCCGTCGCAGCAGGCTTGTTCAAGTCCGGGAGCGACTCTAGGGGACCTGCGGTCGAAAGCGTGTCACCCGGAGGTAACGATCTGGTTTCCCTTCGTTCGTACGTCCGCGAAATCACGTGTCGGACGGGATCCTTTGCGCCGCAGGCGCGTCCACCCCGGCTTCCTTGCGCTGAGCGGCCGTGATCGGCGCAGGAGCGGCGGTCAGCGGGTCGAACCCGCCGCCGGACTTGGGGAACGCGATCACCTCCCGGATCGAGTCGGTGCCGGCCAGCAGCGCGGTGATCCGGTCCCAGCCGAAGGCGATCCCGCCGTGCGGCGGCGCGCCGTAGGCGAACGCCTCGAGCAGGAAGCCGAACTTCTCCTCGGCCTCCTCCTCCTCGATGCCCATCACGGCGAAGACCCGCTTCTGCACGTCACGGCGGTGGATACGGATCGAGCCGCCGCCGATCTCGTTGCCGTTGCAGACGATGTCGTAGGCCCAGGCCAGCGCGTGCCCCGGGTCGGTGTCGAACGTCTCGAGGTCCTGTGGCGCCGTGAACGCGTGGTGCACCGCCGTCCAGGCCCCGCTGCCCACCGCGACGTCGCCGGCCGCGGTGGCCTCGTCGGCCGGCTCGAACAGCGGCGCGTCGACCACCCACAGGAACGCCCAGGCGTCCTCGTCGATCAGGTCGCAGCGCCGCCCGATCTCCAGCCGGGCGGCGCCCAGGAGAGCGCGGCTGGCCTTGGCGGGGCCCGCCGCGAAGAACACGCAGTCCCCCGGCTGCGCGCCGACGTGGGCGGCCAGGCCCGCGCGCTCCTCCTCGCTGAGGTTCTTGGCGACCGGGCCGCCGAGCTCGCCGTCGTCCTGCACCAGGACGTAGGCCAGCCCGCGCGCACCGCGCTGCTTGGCCCACTCCTGCCAGGCGTCGAGCTGCTTGCGCGGCTGGGAGGCGCCCCCCGGCATGACGACCGCGCCGACGTAGGGAGCCTGGAAGACGCGGAACGGCGTGTCGGCGAAGTACGCCGTGCAGTCGACCAGCTCCTGGCCCATCCGCAGGTCGGGCTTGTCGGTGCCGAAGCGCGCCATCGCCTCGGCGTACGTCATCCGCGGCAGCGGCCGAGGCAGCTCGTAGTCCACCAGCGACCACACCGCGGCCAGCACGTCCTCGGCAACGGCCAGCACGTCGTCCTGCTCGACGAAGCTCATCTCGATGTCGAGCTGGGTGAACTCCGGCTGCCGGTCGGCGCGGAAGTCCTCGTCGCGGTAGCACCGCGCGATCTGGTAGTAGCGCTCGAGGCCGCCCACCATGAGCAGCTGCTTGAACAGCTGCGGGCTCTGCGGCAGGGCGTACCAGCTGCCCGGCTGCAGCCGGGCCGGCACCAGGAAGTCGCGCGCGCCCTCGGGCGTGGAGCGGGTGAGCGTCGGCGTCTCGACCTCGACGAAGCCGTGCTCGTCGAGCACGTCGCGAGCGGCCTTGTTGACCCGGCTGCGCAGCCGCAGTGCCGCGCTGGGGC
>JAUILS010000282.1 GCA_030432975.1 Actinomycetes bacterium | reverse complement strand
CGCCCCTCAGCCAGCACCCCGCCGCACCGGCACCCGCAGCACGGCGACACCGCTGAGGATCAGCAGGATGGCGACGAGGTCCAGCCAGCCGATCGGCTCGTCGACGAGCAGCCAGCCGATGGCGAGCGCGACGACGGGCGGGAGGTAGGTCGCGCTGGAAGCGGTGACGGCGCCGAGCCGGTCGACGATGAAGTAGTAGAGCAGGTAGGCCAGCCCCGTCCCAAGGAGCCCGAGCCCGACCACGACGGCCACCAGCGCCCGCGGGTCGGAGCCGAGGTCGGTGATGCCGCCCAGGTCGGTGACGACCAGGAGGGTGAGCAGCGCCAGCCCGAACTGGTACGTCGTCAGGGCGGCGGGCGGGATGGCGAGCGGGGAGAGGAACCTCCGGGCGTAGACGAAGGAGACGCCCACGCTCACCGAGCCGAGCAGCATGAAGCCCACCCCGACCGGGTCGATCCCGCCCGATGACTCCCACGGTCGCGCGATCAGCAGCACGCCCCCGAAGCCGACGAGCACCCCGCCGAGCCGCAGCGGCGTCACGGGCTCGGAGCGGAGCACCAGCAGCGCCGCGACGAAGGTGAACAGCGGGATCGCCCCGCTGAGGGCCCCCGCGATGCCCGACGGCAGCCGCGCGGTGCCGGCGGCGAAGGCGAAGTAGTAGACGCTGGTCGCGAGCAGCGACATCACCACGAAGTGCGGCAGGTGCCGCAGGTGCCGGCGGGAGAACGCCCGCCGCCAGGCGGCGTACGCCAGCACCGGCAGGAAGCCGAAGAGCACGCGCAGCAGGGTGATCTGGCCCGCCGAGATGGTCTCGGAGGCCCACTTCATGAAGAGGAAGTTGCTGCCCCACACGACGCCGAGCACGGCGAACGCCAGGCTCGCCGGACGGTCCATGCCGCCAGTGTGACCGAGGCTCAGCCGCGCCGCGGATCGGCGCCCAGCCACTGGGCGAGCCGTCCCCCGGCCGAGACCTCGCGGAGCCGCCGCTCGGTCGCGTCGCGGATCGCGCGGGGGGTCACCACGAGCAGGTCGTCGCCGTGGCGGAGGACCGTACGTCGCTCGGGCACCAGCGTCTGCCCTTCCCGGATCACCATCGACACCGAGGCGCCGACGGGCAGCCGCAGCTCCCCCACCTCGACGCCGTGCATCTTGGAGACCGGGCTGATCGTCACCTGCAGCAGATCGGCCGCCACGCGTTCGAGCGGGGCCGCCTCGACGTCGAGCCCGCGCGGCTCCGACCGGCGGGCGACCCGCAGCACCTTCGCCACCCAGGGCAGCGTCGGGCCGGTCACCAGGGTCGCGACCACGACCATCACGAACACGAGGTCGAACAGCTGGTCGGAGTCGCGCACGTCCTCGGCCAGCGGGATCGTCGTGAGCACCACCGGCACCGCACCGCGCAGCCCGGCCCACGACAGGAAGGCCGTCTCCCTGAGGTTGAGCCCCTGCCCGACCGACGACACCAGCACGGAGACCGGCCGGGCCACGAACGTCAGGACCGCCCCTGCCGCCAGCGCCAGCCCGACCGTCTCGAGGTCGATCCGGTCCGGCGACAGCAGCAGCCCGAGCATCACGAACAGCCCGATCTGCGCCAGCCACGCCACGCCCTCGGCGAAGGACTTGGTCGCCGCCCGGTGCGGCAGCTCCTGGTTGCCCAGCACCAGCCCGGCGACGTAGACCGCGGCGAAGCCGCTGGCGTGGATCGCCGACCCGGCGCCATAGGCCAGCAGCGCGAGGACGAGCACCGCGATCGGGTAGAGCCCGGACGCCGGCAGCGCCGCGCGCCGCAGCACCCACGCCCCCGCGAAGCCGACCGCGAGCCCCACCAGCACGCCCGCGACCACCTCGTAGACCATGATCGCGCCCATCAGCGGGATGCCGTACTCCGCCACCGCGCCGGTCGAGATCAGCGTCACCAGCACGACGGTGGGAGCGTCGTTGAGACCCGACTCCGCCTCGAGCGTGCCGACCAGCCGCTGCGGCAGCGGCACCACCCGCAGCACCGAGAACACCGCCGCCGCGTCGGTCGGGGAGGTGACCGCTCCCAGCAGCACGGCCAGCTCCCACGGCATCCCCAGCAGGTAGTGCCCCGCCAGCGCCACCACGGTCACCGAGACGCCGACGCCGACGGTCGCCAGCAGGAAGCCCAGCCGCATCGACGGACGCACCTCGCGCCACGAGGTGGTCAGCCCGCCCTCGGCCAGGATCAGCGCCAGCGCGCCGAAGCCGATCGCGTGCGCCATCTCGGCGTCCTCGAACTGGATGCCGACGCCGGACTCGCCCAGCAGGACACCCATCAGCAGATAGATCAGCAGGCTCGGCAGGCCCGCTCGCGAGGACAACCGCACGGCCAGGATGGCCAGGAAGGTGACCGCGGCTCCCACCAGCACGAACGTGTCGAGCTGGTGGAGGTCGAACGTCACGAGGCTCCTCCCGGCGGGCGTCGGGGCGGTGGCCACGATGGTATCGGTGCGGACGCCCCGTCCCGGACGCCCCCGCTGGCGATGGACAGCGGCCACGGGGCACGATGGCGGCATGACCGGCGCGCCCCCGACCAGCGAGCGGTACGCCGTCGCCGCGCGCGCCGCCGTACCCCCGTTCCACGTGATGGACCTCCTCGCGGCCGCCGCGGCGCGGCAGGTCTCCCACGGCGACCTGGTCAACCTGGTCGCCGGCCAGCCGATGACCGGGGCGCCCGCGCCCGTGCGTGCCGAGGCGGTGCGGCTGCTCGAGTCGGGCGAGCCGCTCGGCTACACCGTCGCCACCGGCATCCCCGAGCTGCGCGCCGCGATCGCCGCCCACCACCGGCGGATGCACGGCATCGACGTCGACCCGGACGACGTCGTCGTCACCACCGGCTCCTCCGGCGGGTTCCTGCTCGCCTTCCTCGCGGCGTTCGACGTGGGCGACCGGGTGGCGATGGCGCGGCCGGGCTACCCCTGCTACCGCAACGTGCTGACCGCGCTGGGCTGCGAGGTCGTCGAGATCCCCACCGGCCCCGACGACCGCTTCCAGCCGACGGTCGCCCAGGTCGAGGCGCTGGTCGCCCGCACCGGCCCGATCGCCGGCCTCGTCGTCGCCTCCCCCGCCAACCCGACCGGCACCATGCTGCTGCCCGACGAGCTCGCCGCGCTCGCCCGCTGGTGCGAGGAACACGGCGTGCAGCTGGTGTCCGACGAGATCTACCACGGCATCGAGTACGCCCCGCTCGACGGCGAGGACCCGCTCGCCCGCAGCGCCTGGGAGACCTCCGGCGAGGCGATCGTGTTCTCGTCGTTCTCGAAGTACTTCTCCATGACCGGCTGGCGGATCGGCTGGATGCTGGTGCCCGAGCGGCTGCGCCGCGCCGTCGACGTGCTCACCGGCAACTTCACGATCTGCCCGCCGGCGATCGCCCAGCGCGCCTGCCTCGCGGCGTTCGACGACGCGACGTACGCCGAGCTCGACGGACACGTCCGGCGGTACGCCGACAACCGGCGGCTGCTGCTCGACGGCCTGCCGGGTCTCGGGATCGACCGGCTGGCGCCCGCCGACGGCGCGTTCTACGTCTACGCCGACATCGGCCACCTCACCGACGACTCGATGGCGTGGTGCCACGACACCCTTGCCGCCACCGGCGTGGCGCTCAC
>JAUILS010000281.1 GCA_030432975.1 Actinomycetes bacterium | reverse complement strand
GGCCGGATCACCGGGTGGCGGCACGAGATCTGGAGCCAGGGCCACACCTCGCGGCCGGGCTACCGCGGCGTCCCCGGCCTGCTCGCCGGCGCCCACCTCGCCGACCCGCTGCCGCTCCCCCCGGCCACCGACCCGCCTCCGGCGGCCGGCAGCGGCGCCACCCGCAACGCCGTCCCGATCTACGACGTCGGCCCGCGCCACATCCTCGGCCACCGCAAGGTCGACTCCCCGCTGCGCACCTCGGCGATGCGCTCGCTGGGCGCCTTCGCCAACGTCTTCGCGATCGAGTGCTTCCTCGACGAGCTGGCCGAGGCCGCCGGCGCCGACCCGGTCGACTTCCGGCTCGCCCACCTCTCCGACGAGCGTGCCGCGGCCGTCGTACGCCGCGCGGCCGAGGCTGCCGACTGGGCAGCACCCCGCCCCGACGACGTCGGCCGCGGCATCGGCTTCGCGCGCTACAAGGACACCGGCGCCTTCTGCGCCGTCGTCGCCGAGGTCGAGGCGGGCACCGAGCTGCGGGTCCGGCGGCTGACCGTCGTCGCCGACGTCGGAAGCGTCGTCAACCCCGACGGCGCCCGCAACCAGCTCGAGGGCGGCGCCGTCCAGGCGACCAGCTGGACCACCGTCGAGCGGGTCCGCTTCGACCGGCGGCGGATCACCAGCACCGACTGGGAGACCTACCCGATCCTGAGGTTCAGCCAGGCCCCCCGCGTCGACTGCCACCTGATCGACTCCGCCGAGCCGTCGCTCGGCGCCGGCGAGGCCGCGCAGGGCCCGACCGCCGCCGCGATCGCCAACGCCGTCCACGACGCCCTGGGCGTCCGTGTCCGAGACCTCCCGATCACGGCCGAGGCCGTGGTCCGCGCCATCGACCAGCAGACCTGACCCCCGACACCGAGGAGAACCGCCATGCCCCGCATCAGCTATGTCCCCCTGGACCTCATGGACGCCGGCATGCGCGCCGAGATGGAGCGCTGCGCCCGCGAGGGCACGCCGCGCCCGGAGAGCTCGGCGGTGCGCGCCCACGCACCCGACGTGTTCCGCACGTTCACCGACTACTGGCGCGCGACCTTCCGCGAGGGCGAGCTCGACCACGCCATCAAGGAGCTCTGCCGGCTCTACATCACCCGCACCACCAACTGCCAGTTCTGCGGCAACCAGCGCTCGACCAGCGCCGCGCTGCCGGAGTACGCCGACGACGAGCTGCTCAACTTCGAGTCCGCCGAGTCCTACGACGACCGGCAGAAGGCCGCGCTGGCCTACGCGCAGGCGATCGCCTGGGGCGAGCAGGACCTCGACGGGCTGTGGTCGCGGCTGCACGCGCACTTCTCCGAGCGCGAGCTGGTCGAGCTGGGCTGCTTCGTGGCGCTGACCTTCGGGCAGCAGTCGTGGATCCGGCTGCTGGAGATCGGTCACCAGGAGTACGACGTCTCCGGCATCGACTCCTCTGCCGGCCTGGCCCCGGGGGTCGCCCGATGACCGAGAAGGTGCGCGACCTCGAGCGGATCGGCTTCCTCGGCCTGGGCGCGATGGGCGGCGGGATCGCCCGGCGGCTGATGGACGCCGGCCACCAGGTGACCGGCTGGAACCGCACGAAGAGCAAGGCGCAGGACCTCGTCGACGCCGGCATGGGCTGGGCGGACACCCCGGCCGAGCTGGCCGGGTCGGTGGACCTGCTGTTCTCGATGCTGACCAACACCGCCGCGATCGAGGGCGCGGCGCACGGCGACGACGGGGTGCTGGCCGGGCTGCGGCCGGGCACGGTGTGGTCCGACCTGAGCACGATCGCCCCCGACGCCAGCGTCGCGCTGGCCGAGGAGGTTGCGGCGACGGGCGCGTTCTTCCTCGACACCCCCGTCTCTGGCAGCCCCGCCACGTTGGCGGCCGGGCAGATGTCGGTGATGGTCGGCGGCGACCGGTCGGCGTACGACCACATCGAGGGGGTGCTGCACGCGATCGGCCCGAAGGTCACCTACATCGGGCCCAACGGCCATGCGATCCTCACCAAGGTCGCGATCAACCTGACGCTGGTGGTGTCGGTGACGGCGTTCGCCGAGGCGGTGACGCTGGTGGAGAAGGCCGGCGTCGACCGGGCGGCGGTCGTCGACGCGGCGCTGAAGAGCGTGGTGGCCTCCCCCGTCATCGGCTACCGCGCGCCGCTGCTGGTCGACGACGCCAACGTCTATGCCGACGTGGAGCTGCAGCAGAAGGACCTGGTGCTCGCCCAGGAGCTCGGCCGGCGGTACGGCGCCATGGTGCCGACCTGCTCGGCGGCCAGCGAGATGCTCAGCGCGGCGCGGAGCAGCGAGCTGAGTGATCGCGACTTCCTGGTCAGCGTGGCCGACGTCTACCGCAAGGCCGCGGGGGTGGTGGTGAAGTGAGCAAGCGACCCGCCGACGCGAAGCCGCCGTTCCGCACCACGATCGACGACGTCCCGCTGGAGCAGAACCTCCGCGAGGACGAGGGCTGGATCGACATGCAGGTGCAGTACCTCATCAACGCCGAGCGCGGCGGCTCCACCGGCCTCACCGTCGGCCGCACCGTGCTGCCGCCGGGCGCCCGCCACGACCGGCACCTGCACACCGACGCCGACGAGTTCCTGGTGGTGATGAGCGGACACGGCGAGATTCACACCAACACCGGCCGCGAGCCGTCGAAGGCCGGTGACGTCATCTTCACCCCGCGCGGCAACTGGCACGGCTTCGTCAACACCTCCGACGAGGACGTGCTGCTGATCTGGGGCTGGAGCGGCGCCGGGTCGCTGTCTGCCGCCGGCTATGGGCTGCCCGACGAGGACGAGGTGTTCGACGAGTGAGCTCCTCCGGGTTGGACCCCCGCATCGCACGCGGCACGGCACGGATGCTGGAGTCCCAGCGCGCGATGGTCACCGCGGGCGGCGGCCGGCTGGGCTGGAAGGCCGGCTTCGGCGCACCCGCGGCGATGGAGATGCTCGGCATCGACCGGCCGCTGGTGGGCTACCTGTCGCGGGAGTTGCTGCTGGCGTCGGGCGCCACGGTGGACATGTCCGACTGGGTGAAGCCGGTGCTGGAGGCCGAGGTCGCGGTGCGGCTGGGTCGCGACCTCGGGGCCGGCGCCTCCCCCGCGGAAGCCCTCGCCGCCGTCGACGGCTGGGCCGTCGCCATCGAGCTCGCCGACGCCGACCCACCCCCGACGGACGTCGAGGAGATCATCGCCGGCAACATCTTCCACCGCCATGTGCTGCTCGGGCCGTGGGGCGCGGAGCGGCCGGCTTCCACGTCCTTCGTCGTACGCCGGGACGGCGATGAGGTCGCCACCACCGACGATCCCGAGGCCCTCACCGGCGAACTCGGCGTCGTTCTCGCCTCGATGGCCGACACGCTTGCTGCCTGCGGCGACCGCATGCAGGCCGGCGACGTAATCATCACCGGCTCAGTGGTGCCTCCGCTCCCGCTGGGCGCGGGTCTATGGCAGATCGGGGCTGCCGCCTTCGGCCGGCTCGAAGTCACTGTGCGTTGACGCCACCGCGTCCTCTACGGCAGTCAGCGATACACGCCCCTATCGCCCACACAAGACAGAGCCCCGCTGGGTGGTGGGTTTTGAGGTGATCCTCGGTGCCTACCGGTCGTCGCTCTCGATGGCGGCGACGGGTTCAGTATCGCTGGTGTCGTAG
>JAUILS010000280.1 GCA_030432975.1 Actinomycetes bacterium | reverse complement strand
AGGCCGGCGCCATCGCCGGGCCGCTCCTCGCGGGGGCGCTGCTGCCGTTCCTGGGCTTCGCCTGGCTCTATGCCATCGACACCGTCAGCCTGTTCGCCACGCTCGGCGCCGCGCTGCGGCTGCCGCGGCTGCCGATCCAGGGGGTCACCGCGACGCCGGGGCTGCGGTCGGTGGTCGAGGGGCTGCGCTACCTGCGCGGCCACCCGGTGCTCCTGATGAGCTTCGTGGTCGACCTGATCGCGATGATCTTCGGGATGCCCCGGGCGCTCTTCCCCGAGATGGCGCACCTGTCGTTCGGCGGCCCGTCCGAGGGTGGCCTGGCCTTCGCGCTGCTCTTCGCCGCGATCCCGATCGGAGCCGTGGTGGGCGGTGTCCTCTCGGGCTGGGTCTCGCGCGTGGAGCGACAGGGGTACGCCGTCGTGGTCGCGATCATCGTCTGGGGGCTGGCGATCGTCGCCTTCGGCCTGGCCGCGGGCGCCGCCGACGGTCGCGCCGGCATCTTCCTCGCCGTCGCCGTCCTGATGCTGGTCATCGGCGGCGCCGCCGACATGGCCTCGGCCGCCTTCCGGATGAGCATGCTCCAGGCCGCCGCCTCCGACGACGTCCGCGGCCGCCTGCAGGGCGTCTTCATCGTGGTCGTCGCGGGAGGCCCGCGGATCGCCGACGTCGCCCACGGCTCCGCGGCCGCGGTGGTCGGGACCAGTGTCGCGGCGGCGGGCGGCGGCGTCCTGGTCGTCGTGCTGACCGTCGTCGCCGCCCTCGCGGTGCCGGCGTTCGTGCGCTACCGCGTGGTCGTCTCGCGCGACTGATCGTCGGGCAGGCCGCGCATCAGCGACGGGTCGCGGCGCAGCAGGCATCCGTGTGGGTTGCGCAGGCTGCCGAGCCGCTTGCGATGGTCCTCCGCGGCGGCCGGGTCGCCGGCGGCCTCCGCGACCCTGACCAGGCCGTCCAGGGCGGCCCGGCGCCGTTCGATCCAGGCGAGCTCCTCGCTCGTCTCCCGTGCCTCGGTGAGGGTGGCCCGGGCCTCGCTCAGGTCGCCACGCGCCAGCTCCAGCTCTCCGCGGGCGACGAGCAGTGACAGGTCGAGCTCTCGCGACTCGACCGTGGGGCAGATCGCCTCGGCCGTCGCCATCTCCTGCTCAGCCTGGGCCACGTCGTTCAGCGCGAGGAAGGCCTGGGTCCGCAGCAGGTGGGCCTGGGTCAGATGGAAGGGCAGGTCCGCCAGCGGGTCCACGTCGAGGGCGATCTCGGCCAGGGCCTCCGTCGGCTGGCGGCGCCCCTCGAGGTGCCAGCGAGCCCGATCGAGCCTCAGGGTGGCTTGCTCGGAGCGGCCGGCCACGACGGCGGCCTCCGACTCGACCTGGCCCCGGTGGGCCTCGAACTCGGGCCAGCACGAGCGCTGCACCGCGTCGTGCAGCAGGTTCATGTGGATGAAGAAGAGGCTGTGCCGATCGCCGTGCTTCAGCCCGATCTCGACCGCGCGCGACACGTGCTCGTGGGCGAGCTCGTGGTCGCCGATCCCCAACGCAGCGAAGCCCAGGTTGCCCTCGATGCGGCCGAGCCATGCCTCGTCGCCGGCCGCCGCCGCCAGCCTCGACGCGCGGAGGTAGGTGTCGTAGCAGTCGGTCAACCGGGCGGTGTGCGCCTGCAGCGACCCGAGCTGGTTGAACGCCAGCCAGTTGTCCGGGTCTCGCTCGATGGCCCTGGTGACCCATGCGGGCGCCTCGTCCATACGCCCGGTGAGCATCATCATCCGGGAGAGCTGGGTCATCGCCCGCGAGCTGCGCGAGGGGTCGGGGTCGCCGGCCGCGGCCCGCAGGAGTGCCTCCGCCTCGGCCCACCTGCCCTCGCCGGCGAGCCGCGGGTAGAGCGCCATGGCCAGCTCACCCACCTGCGCCAGCCGGCCCTGCTCGAGCAGGGCGAAAGCCGCCGCGAGGGCCGGCGCCGTCTCGGCCGAGAGCCGCCGGTGCGCCTGCCGGGTCTCCTCCGGGGTCACCCGGTGCGGGCCGTAGACCCGTGGGATCGAGTCCTCGGCCAGGGCCAGGTAGTAGGCCCCGAGCCGGTCGAAGGCCGCCTCGCGTTGCGACGCGGCGTCGAGGTCGGCGCCCTCGGCGAGCGCGTGCTGACGCACCAGGTCGTGCAGCCGGACGCCCCCGGTCTCGACCGGCAGGACCAGGCTGGCGGCCAGCAGCTGCGTCTCGGGGAACCCGCTCTCGGGCAGGCCGGCGAGGGCGGCGGCCGCCGCGACCGACATCTCGCCCCCCGGGTGCAGAGCCGCCATCCGCAGCGCCCGGCGTACGTCGTCGGTCAGCGCGGCGAACGACGTCTCCATCGCGCCCAGCACCTGTCCGTCGACGGGGAGCGACTCGAGCCGGGCACGGTGGTCGCTGACGGCCCAGCCGGGGCGCTCGGCGACGCGGGCGCCCGCGATGGCCAGCTGCAGCGGGAGGTGGCCGCACCACTCGGCGATCTGGAGCGCCTCCTCGCGGTGTTCCGGCCGCGAGAGGTCCCGGTCGTAGCCGCCGAGCAGGCGCAGGGAGTCCTCCGCGGCCAGCGGTTGCACCACCACCTCGAGGCCGGCCACCGACGCTCCCACCAGGTGCGAGCGGCTGGTGACGAGGACCCGGGCTCCGCGCAGGGCCGCGACGATGGGGGCGAGCTGGGCGGCGTCGCGCGCGTTGTCGAGCACCACCAGCGTCGGGGTCCCGGCCAGCTCCTGGCGCAGCGCGGCGGCCTGCTCGGGCAGGCCGAGCCGACGAGAGCTCGCCACTCCGGCGGCGGCGAGCAGACCGCCGATGACTGCGGCGGGGCTTGCCGGGGGCAGGTCGGGGTCGAAGCCTCGGAGGAGGGCCTGCCAGTGCCGCTCGTAGCGCGGTGCCAGCCGCTGCGCGGCCGCCAGCGCCAGCTGGGTCTTGCCGACCCCGGCCATGCCGACCAGGCAGGTGACCTCGTCCGGCGACGCGAGGATCTCGGCCAGCTCCCGGTCCCGGCCGACCAGGCCGGCCACGGGCTGGTCGATCGTGGCCCGCACCTCCGCCACGGCCTCGGCGCCGGTGCCCTGCTCGATCACGGCGTACGCCGTCCGCCAGGCGCTCGCGTCGTCGGCGGCACCCAGCGCGCGCACCAGGTCGGCGACCAGCTCGATGTCGAGCCGCACCCGGCCGGTGCGGAAACAGTCGTAGACGGTGACCTTGCTCGTCGGGTGGCTGCCCGGCCCGGCGCCCCGGGCCCGGTTGACCCGCCTCGCCAGCTCGGCGTACGACGGGTTGCCGGCCCAGCCGCGGAGCAGCTGCAGCCGCTCGGCGAGCTCGTCGAGGGAGCGGGCCCCACGGGGCGACGGTCTGTCACCGGATGCCATGGCGCCGACACCTCCCCCGAGCAGGCGTTCGGGCTCGTTCGGGACGTCCCGGAGCCCTATGGAACTGTCCGCAACTTTGCCACGATCACCCTGCGGGCGGGCCGCGGGGGTGCCCGCCC
Source organism: Actinomycetes bacterium (assembly GCA_030432975.1). GTDB lineage: Bacteria > Actinomycetota > Actinomycetes > Propionibacteriales > Nocardioidaceae > Nocardioides. The sequence goes on along the minus strand of JAUILS010000280.1, from coordinate 209 downwards.
GCACTCATCTCCCTTGGCTCGGTGGCCTTCTGGATCGCCCCGGCGACCGCGCGTCCCACTGCTGCCCCGTCGTGACGTCGTGGCCAGGGGCGGCGGCGCGCCAGGCGTGCAGGGACTCCCCGCAAGTACATTAGGCCCTGGCTCACCAGAACGCGCGCCTGATTCTTGGCCAATCCGGCGGCTGATGAACGGAGCGTGGTCAAGAAGCG
>JAUILS010000037.1 GCA_030432975.1 Actinomycetes bacterium | reverse complement strand
CGGCGGCGTGATCCCGCCCGACGACGTGGACACGCTGAAGGAGATGGGTGCCGCGGCGGTCTTCCTCCCCGGCACCGTCATCACCCGCTCGGCGCTCGACCTGCTCGCCGCTCTGCGGGCGCAGCGCGCCTGAGCGTGGATGCCTGAGCCCGGATGACGGTCCCCGACCTCGACGACCTGGTCGACGGCGTCCTGGCCGGTCGGCGCGCCTCGGTCGCCCGCGCCATCACCCTGGTCGAGTCGACCCGCGACGACCATCGGCGGGCCGCGCGCGAGCTGCTCCGCCGGCTGCCGGCCCCGGCGACGCCGGCGGCGCGGGTCGGCATCTCCGGGGTGCCGGGCGTCGGCAAGTCGACGTTCATCGAGGCCCTCGGCACGATGCTGACCGGGCAGGGGCACCGGGTGGGCGTGCTGGCGGTCGACCCGTCCTCGACCCGCACCGGCGGCTCGGTGCTCGGCGACAAGACCCGGATGTCGCGGCTGGCCGCCGACCCGGCGGCCTACGTCCGCCCGTCGCCGACCTCGGGCACGCTCGGCGGCGTCGCCCGGGCGACCCAGCAGGCGATGCTGGTGCTCGAGGCGGCGGGCTACGACGTGGTGCTGGTCGAGACCGTCGGCGTCGGCCAGTCGGAGGTGACCGTGGCGGGCATGGTCGACACGTTCTGCTTCCTCACCCTGGCCCGCACCGGCGACCAGCTGCAGGGCATCAAGAAGGGCGTGCTCGAGCTGGCCGACGTGATCGCCGTCAACAAGGCCGACGGCGACCGGGAGCTGGAGGCCAGGTCGGCCGCCCGCGAGCTCTCCGGGGCGCTGCGGTTGGTGCACCACCGAGACGACCGGGAGGCCACCTGGGTCCCTCCGGTGCTCACCTGCTCGGCCCTGGAGGTGCGCGGCGTCCAGGACCTCTGGGAGCAGGTGCTGGCCCACCGCGACTTCCTGGGCACGGAGGGCCTGGCCGAGAAGCGGGCCGCCCAGCAGCTCGACTTCACCTGGTCCCTGGTCCGCGACGAGCTGGCCCGCCGGCTGACGGCCTCACCGAGCGTCGCGGCGGTCCGCGACGGCATCCGCGCGGCGGTGCTGGCCGGCGAGATGCCGGCCCCGGAGGCCGCCGACCGCCTCCTGGCGGCGTACGACGACCCGGCCGGCGCGCCGGACGAGGCGGCCGATCCCGAGACTCCCGTGCCGTGACCTCGCGGGCTGAACTAGGGTTTGCCTGATGTCCCCTTCCGCTCCCACCCCCGCCGCGGCGCTGATCGAGGAGGTCGTCGAGAAGCACCACGACGACCTGGTCGACCTGCGGCGCGACCTCCACGCCCATCCGGAGCTGTCGTGGTCGGAGCACCGGACGACCGAGATCGCCGCGGCTCGGGTGGCGGAGGCGGGCTGGCGGGTCACCCGCCTGAAGGACAGCGGGCTGGTCGCCGACCTCGGCACCGAGGGCCCCGTGGTGGCGCTGCGCGCCGACCTCGACGCGCTGCCGGTGCCCGACACCACCGGCGACCCGTGGGCCAGCGTCGTGCCCGGGGTGGCCCACGCGTGCGGCCACGACGTGCACACCACCGCTCTCATCGGCGCCGGCATCGCGCTCGCCGAGGCGCACGCCGCCGGGCTGGCGCCCGGGCGCTACCGCCTGCTCTTCCAGCCGGCCGAGGAGATCATGCCCGGCGGGGCGCTGGAGATGATGCACGCCGGCGCCCTCGACGACGTGGCGCGGATCTTCGGGCTGCACTGCGACCCCAGCATCGACGTCGGCACCGTCGGCCTGCGGGAGGGGCCGCTCACCGGCGCCGCCGACTCGATCGACGTCGCGCTCACCGGCAAGGGCGGCCACACCTCCCGCCCGCACCTCACCGAGGACCTCACCTTCGCCCTCGCCAAGCTGGTCACCGAGCTCCCCGCCATCCTGTCCCGGCGGCTCGACCCCCGCGCCGGCGTCAGCGTCTCGTGGGGGATCGTCTCGGCCGGCGGCGCACCCAACGTGATCCCCGCCCAGGGCCGCGTGGCCGGCACCATCCGGATGCTCGACGCCGTGGCCTGGGCCGACGCCGAGCAGCTGGTGCGCGAGCAGGTGGCCCACATCGTGGCGCCCTACGGCGTCGTGGCCGAGATCGTCTACCACCGCGGCGTGCCGCCGGTGGTCAACGAGCACACCTCCACGCTGCTGCTGGCCCACGCCGTCGAGGAGGTCGTCGGCGAGCAGGGGCACGTCGCGACGTCGCAGAGCCTGGGCGGCGAGGACTTCGGCTGGTTCCTGGAGCGGGTCCCGGGCGCGATGGCGCGGCTCGGCACCCGCACGCCGGGCGGGCCGACGTACGACCTCCACCAGGGCAACCTGCGCATCGACGAGGGCGCCATCGGCCTCGGCGCGCGGATCCTCGCCGGCGCCGCCATCGTGGCGGCGTCGCGTCTCTGAGGCGCCCCGGGCGGGCTACTGCGACCGGTAGGGCTGGCCGTCGGCGGCCGGCGGCCGGGACCGACCGACCAGGCCCGCCACGGCGAGGATGGTCACGAGGTAGGGCAGCATCAGCATGAACTGGCTGGGCACCGGCGACCCGATGACCGACAGCACGCCCTGCAGGTTCGACGCGAAGCCGAACAGCAGCGCCGCCAGCGTCGCCCGGACCGGGTCCCACTTGCCGAAGATGACCGCGGCCAGCGCGATGAACCCGGCGCCGCCCGTCATCTCGCGGTTGAAGCCGGACACCGCCACCAGGCTGAAGTAGGCCCCGCCGAGGCCGGCCACGGCGCCGGCCAGCAGCACGGTGCGCCACCGGGTGCGGTTGACCTTGATGCCGACGGTGTCGGCGGCCTTCGGGTGCTCGCCGACGGCGCGGACCCGCAGGCCCCAGCGGGTGCGGTAGAGCGCGAAGGCCACCACGGCGACGGTGACGTAGAGCAGGTAGACCAGCGGGGTCTGGCGGAACAGCACGGGGCCGATGAGCGGGATCTGCCCGAGCAGCGGGATGGGCACCGCGCTGAGCCGCTCCGGCGAGTTGAGGGTCTCGGCGTTCGGGGTCAGCACCTGCCGGAAGAAGAAGTTGGTGAGCCCGATGACGAGCACGTTGAGCACGACGCCGACGATGATCTGGTCGACGAAGTAGCCGATCGCGAACAGCCCCAGCACCGAGGCGACCAGGACGCCGGCCAGCGCCGCCGCGAGCACACCCGCCCACGCGCTGCCGGTCGAGGAGGCGACCACCGCGGCGGCGAACGCGCCGAACAGCAGCTGCGCCTCGATCGCGATGTTGACCACGCCCGCGCGTTCGCCGAGCACGCCGCCGAGCGCGCCGAAGACGAGCGGGACGGCGAGCGCGACGGCGCCGCCGAACAGGCCCACCACGGGCACCCGGCCCCCGATGGCGGCCCAGCTGAGGAACGCCGTCATCCAGAGGAGGGCATAGGTGGCGACCAGCCAGAGCGGGGTCTTCTGCTGGTTGAGCAGCCGACGGAAGGACTCGCCGGTGAGCAGCGCGCAGCCGGCCAGCATCACCCAGGCCGTCGCCCGGCCCGGCACCGTGATGTCGGGGATCTGGAACAGGTCGTTGCGGCTGGCGACGCGGAACGTCGTCTCGCCGACGCTGTCGGAGAACAGCAGCACCAGGGCCAGGCCCACGACGAGCACGGCGAGCAGGATCGGGGTCTTGCGGGAGACCACGGCCACCTGCCCGAGCTCGTCGGGGACGGTGGCGGGGGTGTCGGCCGTGGTGCTCATGCGACCTCCTTGTTGGGCAGCCGGAAGATCGCCCGCACCAGCGGGGGAGCGGCCAGGAACAGCACGATGAGGGACTGCACGACCAGGACCAGGTCGACCGAGATGTTCTCCGAGGTCTGCATCGTGAAGCCGCCGGCCTTGAAGCCGCCGAACAGCAGGCCGGCGAACAGGATGCCCAGCGGTCTGGAGCGGCCGAGCAGGGCCACCGTGATGGCGTCGAAGCCGATGCCCGCGTCGAGGTCGGTGGTGACGCCGCTGGTGACGGTGCCGAGCACCTGGTTGACGCCCGCGAGACCCACGAGGGCACCGGCGATGAAGAACACCGTGGTGTAGGTGCGCCCCACGTTGATGCCCGCGGCCCGGGCGGCGTGCGGGTTGCCGCCGACCGCGCGGATGCGGTAGCCGAGGGCGGAGCGGTTGAGCAGCCACCAGACGGCCGCGACGGCGACCAGCGCCAGGATGATGCCGAGGTGCAGGTTGTAGCGGTCGCCCAGCACCTTCGGGAGGATGGCCGACTGCTTCATCGGCAGGGACTGGGGGTTGTTCGACCCCGGCGCCTGCAGCAGGAAGTCGCGGGACAGGGCGTAGAGGACGAGGTAGTAGGCGACGTAGTTGAGCATGATCGTCACGATCACCTCGTGGGCGCCGGTGCGGGCCTTGAGCAGACCCGCGATGCCGCCCCAGAGGCCGCCCGCGATCAGGCCGGCCAGGATCGCCAGCGGCAGGTGGATGACGGCGGGCAGGTCGAGCGCGAAGCCCACCCAGCCGGCGGCGGCGCCGGCCAGCAGCATCTGGCCGCGACCACCGATGTTGAACAGCGCCGCCCGGAAGCCGACGCCGACGCCGAGGCCGGCGAGGATCAGCGGGGCGGCGTACTTGAGGGTCTCGGTGAGCGGCCGGATCGCGGTCTGGAAGTCGTCGACGCGCGTGTTGTAGATCGCCCCCCGGAACATCGCGGCGTACGCGCCGGAGACGGCGTCCCAGACCGCCTGGAAGAAGTCGCTGGGTCTTGCCGCGATGTAGCCCGCCGTCTCGCGGACGGTCTCGTCGGTGGCGGCGATCATCACCGACCCCACGAGGAAGGCGAGGAACACCGCGAGCACGCCGGCCAGGGCGTCACCGGCGGCGATGCGGTAGAGCAGGCTGTGCGCCTCGCTCGGCTGCTCCACCTCCTCGGCGGGCGGCGGGGTGGGCTCCTGCTCGGTCGTCGTCGTGTCGTTCACGCGACCACGTCCTTCGGGCGCTCTCCGGTCATCATCAGGCCCAGCTTCTCCCTCGGGGTGTCGGCCGGCACGATGCCGACGATGCGGCCGCGGTAGAGCACCATGATCCGGTCGGCCAGGGCCACCACCTCGTCGAGCTCGGTGGAGACCAGGAGGACCGGGACGCCGGCGTCGCGGGTGGCCACGATCTGTTTGTGGATGAACTCGATCGAGCCCACGTCGACGCCTCGCGTCGGCTGGGCGGCGACGAGCAGGTCGAGGTCGCGCGACAGCTCACGGGCGACGACGACCTTCTGCTGGTTGCCGCCGGACAGGTTGCCGGCCAGGGTGTCGATGTCGCGGGCGCGGACGTCGTACTCCGCGAGCTTGTCCTCGGCGAACTCGCGCAGCGTGCCGATCCGCAGGCCGCCGTGGCGCACGAAGGGCATCTCGAAGCTGCGGTTGAGCATGAGGTTCTCGGCGATCGTGAACTCGCCCACCAGGCCGTCGACCTGGCGATCCTCGGGGATGAAGCCGACGTCGGCGTCGAGGACCTTGCGCGTCGACCGGCCGACGAGCTCCTTGCCGTTGAGCTTGATCGACCCGGTGACGTGGTCCTGGAGGCCCATCAGCGCCTCGGTCAGCTCGGTCTGGCCGTTGCCCTGGACACCCGCGACGGCCAGCACCTCGCCGGCCCTGATCGTGAAGCTCAGCCCGTCGACGTGGACGTGGCCGGTCTGGTCGATCACCCGCAGGTTGTCGACCACCAGCGCGTCGTCGCCGAAGCTGCCCTCGCCCTTGTCGACCACGAGCTCGACCGGTCGGCCGACCATCATCGAGGCCAGCTCGGCGTTGGTGGCCGTCGGCTCCGCCTCGCCCACCACCTTGCCGAGCCGGATCACCGTGATCCGGTCGGCCACCTCGCGCACCTCGCGGAGCTTGTGGGTGATGAAGACGATCGCCTTGCCGCTCTCCTTGAGCTGGCGCATGATGCCCATCAGCTCGTCGGTCTCCTGCGGGGTGAGCACCGCGGTCGGCTCGTCGAACACCAGCAGCTCGGCGTCGCGGCTGAGCGCCTTGATGATCTCGACCCGCTGCTGGACGCCGACCGGGAGGTCCTCGACGAGCGCGTCGGGGTTGACGTGGAAGCCGAAGCGCTCGGAGATCTCGGTGACCCGCTCCCGCGCGCTCTCCAGGTCGAGGCGGCCGAGCGGGCCGGTCGTCGACTCGTTGCCGAGCATGACGTTCTCGGCGACGGTGAAGACCGGGATCAGCATGAAGTGCTGGTGGACCATGCCGATGCCGGCGGCCATCGCGTCGCCGGGGCCGACGAAGCGGCGGACCTCGCCGTCGATCTCGATCTCACCCTCGTCGGCGTGGTAGAGGCCGTAGAGGACGTTCATCAGCGTCGACTTGCCGGCGCCGTTCTCACCGAGCAGGCAGTGGATCTCGCCGGGCTCGACCGTGAGGGAGATCCGGTCGTTGGCCACCACGCTGCCGAAGCGCTTGGTGATGTCTCGCAGCACGAGTCTCATGGCATCGCATCCTAGGGGGGACCCGCCCGGACAGGGGAGCACCCCGGTCCGGGCGCCCGAGACGGTGGTGGAAAGGCCGAGGGGGGAGACCGACGTCGGTCGGCCTCCCCCCTCGGGTGGTATCGCTACGCGAGCGGCTGGGTCAGCCGGCCAGGTAGGACGTGACCGGGATCGAACCGTCGATGATGCCGGCCTTCAGAGCGTCGAGCTCACCCGCGAGCTCGGGGTTGACCTTCGACTCGAAGTCGTGGAACGGCGCGATGTCGACACCCTCGTTCTCCAGCGTGCCGACGTACGGCGTGAAGTCGAAGTTGTCGCCGTCGGTGCCGGCCGACATGATCGCCTCGTAGGTCGAGACGTCCATCTTCTTGAGGATGGAGGTCATCACGTAGGGCTGCGTGTTGGGGTCGGTCTCGTAGAAGTCGGCGTCGACACCCAGCATGGCGATGTCCTTGCCGGAGTCCTCGATCGCGGCGATCGCGCCCTGGTAGATCGGGCCACCGACCGGCAGGATCACGTCGACGTCCTGGTCGAGGATCTGCTTGGCGGTGTTGGTCGCGGCCTCGTTGGCCTCGAAGCCACCGGTGAACGAACCGTTCTTGCCGTTCCAGCCGACGACCTTGACGTTCTTGCCCTTCTCCTTGTTGTAGTACTGCACGCCCTGGCGGAAGCCGTCCATGAAGATGGTCACCGTCGGGAACGGCATGCCGCCGTAGGTGCCGACCTTGCCGGTCTTGCTGTAGTCGGCGGCGGCGTAGCCGGCGAGGAACGCGGCCTGCGCGGTGTCGTAGAGCAGCGGCTTGATGTTGGGCTGGTCGGCCTGCCCGTCGAACGTCTGGCCGTCGTCGCCGCCGTCGGCGGAGTCGTCGATCAGGATGTACTCGATGTCGGGGTTGGCCGCCGCGGACTCCTTGGTGGCCGCCGCGAGGGCGAAGCCGACCGTCACGATGGCGTCGCAGCCCTCGGCGACGAGGCTCTCGAGGTTGGGGGCGTAGTCGTTGGCGCTGTTGGACTCGACGTCCTTCAGCTCCACGCCGAGCTCGTCGGCTGCCTTCTTGGCGCCCTCGTAGGACAGCTGGTTGAACGACTTGTCGTCGAAACCGCCCGCGTCGGAGACGATGCAGGGCAGGAAGTCGGGCGCCGCTGCCTCGGTGCTGGTGCCGCTGCCGGTGTCTTCCTCGGGTGCGTCGCCGCAGGCGGCCAGGGCGGCCACCAGCGCGGTCGCGATGCCGGCCGCGACGGCCCTCTTCTTCATGCTCACAAATGCCTCCATGGATGTGCTGTCCCTCGACGGGACGTGCCTTCGACAGGCATCCTGCCCTCTCGCGACCCGTTTCTGCACGCCGGGGTGGCCGTTCTCACCCGATCCGGTATGGATTTGATATCTACCGGGGTCCGATGAGCGATAGTTGCTGCGTGGAGCAGGCTCAGTGGGAAGAACTCAAGCAGGCGGCGGTCGCGGTCTCCGAGCGGGCCTATGCGCCCTACTCGCGGTTCCGGGTGGGCGCGGCGGCGCTCGCCGACGACGGCCGGGTGCTGGTCGGCTGCAACGTCGAGAACGCGGCGTACGGCGTGGTGCTGTGCGCCGAGTGCGGGGTGGTGTCGCAGCTGCACGCCACCGGGGGCGGCCGCTTGACCCACTTCGTGTGCGTCAACGGCGACGGCGAGGTGATCATGCCGTGCGGGCGGTGCCGGCAGCTGCTCTTCGAGCACGGCGGACCCGGGCTCGAGATGTGGACCGTCTCCGGGCTGCGCACCATGGCCGAGGTGCTGCCCGACGCGTTCGGCCCCGACGACCTCGAGGCCTGAGCGCCCGGCGGCGCCGAGCGTGGCCGAATTGCCTCGGCGGGCCGCCGCGGGCAGGGTGTGGGCCATGCAGCACGACGCCGTCGAGGTGATCACCGCCAAGCGCGACCGGGCCGAGCTCAGCGACAGCCAGATCGACTGGGTGATCGACGCCTACACCCGCGGCGAGGTCGCCGACGAGCAGATGTCCGCCCTCGCGATGGCGATCCTGCTCAACGGGATGACCCGCCGCGAGATCGCCCGCTGGACCGACGCGATGATCCGCTCGGGGAAGCGGATGGACTTCTCCGGGCTCTCCCGGCCGACCGCCGACAAGCACTCCACGGGCGGGGTGGGTGACAAGATCACGCTGCCGCTGGCGCCGCTGGTGGCCGCCTGCGGCGTGGCCGTGCCGCAGCTGTCCGGCCGCGGCCTCGGCCACACCGGCGGCACGCTCGACAAGCTGGAGTCGATCCCCGGGTGGCGGGCCTCGCTGAGCAACGACGAGATGCTGGACCAGCTGGAGTCGGTGGGCGCCGTCGTCTGCGCCGCCGGGGCCGGGCTGGCGCCGGCGGACAAGAAGCTCTATGCCCTGCGCGACGTCACCGGCACCGTGCCGGCGATCCCGCTGATCGCGTCGTCGATCATGTCCAAGAAGATCGCCGAGGGCACCGGCTCGCTGGTGCTCGACGTCAAGGTCGGCACCGGAGCGTTCATGACGGACGCCGACGCCGCGCGCGAGCTGGCCCGGACGATGGTCGACCTCGGCACCGGTGCCGGCGTGCGCACCGTCGCGCTGCTCACCGACATGTCCACGCCGCTGGGCTTCACGGCCGGCAACGCGATCGAGGTCGCCGAGTCGGTGGAGGTGCTGGCCGGCGGCGGGCCGGCCGACGTGGTGGAGCTGACGCTGGCCCTGGCCCGGGAGATGCTCGCCGGGGCGGGGCGCGACGGCGTCGACCCGGCCGACCGGCTGGCCGACGGGTCGGCGATGGACGCCTGGAAGGCGATGGTGCGGGCCCAGGGCGGGGACCCCGACGCACCGCTGCCCACCGCGCGGGAGTCGCACGTCGTGGCCGCCCCCTCGACGGGGGTGCTGACCCGCCTCGACGCGATGGCGGTCGGCATGGCCGCGTGGCGCCTCGGGGCCGGGCGGGCGCGCAAGGAGGACCCCGTGCAGGCGGGGGCCGGGGTGGTCTGGCACGCGCGGCCGGGCGACGACGTGGTCGCGGGGGAGCCGCTGCTCACGCTGCACACCGACGAGCCCGAGCGCTTCGAGCGGGCGCTGGAGTCGCTCGAGGGCGGCTACGACATCGCGGCCGACCGGTCGGCGTACACGCCGGAGCCGCTGGTGATCGACCGGATCGCCTGAGGCGGGCCCTCAGCCGAGCAGCAGGACGACGGTCTCGGCGACGCAGGCGGGCTTCGGCTCGTCCTCGACCTCGATCGTCCAGCCGAGCGTGAGCTGGGTGCCGGCAGGGAGCTCGGCGACGCCGGCGATGCTCGCGTGGGCGCGGACCCGCTTGCCGACCTTGAGGGGGGCGGGGAAGCGGACCTTGTTGACGCCGTAGTTGAGCTTGGCCCCCGGGGTGTCGAGGCTGAAGATCTGCGCGCCCAGCATCGGCAGCAGCGACAGCGTGAGGTAGCCGTGGGCGATGGTGCCGCCGAACGGGCTCTCCGCGGCGCGCTCGCGGTCGACGTGGATCCACTGGTGGTCGCCGGTGGCGTCGGCGAAGGCGTCGACCCGCTCCTGGTCGACCAGCAGCCAGTCGGAGCTGCCGACGGGCGTGCCGACGGCGGCGGTGAGCTCCTCGACGGTGGTGAACGTCCGCATCGGTCTCTCCTCGGTGGGGGTCGGCGCGGGCGGGTGCCAGGATGGCGCCATGCCCGACTCCGTGCTGCCTGACTCACTGTTGGCCGACGCCGAAACTACCGCCTCCGCGCGGCCCACCCTCGAGGAGGTACGCCGCGCGCCCAAGGTGCTCCTGCACGACCACCTCGACGGCGGGCTGCGGCCGCAGACGATCGTCGAGCTGGCGGCGGAGTCGAGCCACGAGCTGCCGGCCGGGGACGCCGAGTCGCTGGGCCGGTGGTTCGCGGAGTCGGCCGACAGTGGTTCGCTGGTGCGCTACCTCGAGACCTTCGACCACACGGTCGCGGTGATGCAGACCCCGGCCGCGCTGCGGCGGGTGGCGCGGGAGTGCGTCGAGGACCTCGCCGACGACGGGGTCGTCTATGCCGAGATCCGCTACGCCCCCGAGCAGCACGTCGAGGGCGGCCTGACGATGGACGAGGTCGTGGCGGCGGTGCAGGAGGGCGTGGCCGAGGGGGAGGACGCGGCGGGGGGCCGGATCGTGGTCCGCCAGCTGCTCACCGCCATGCGTCACCAGGCGCGATCGCGGGAGGTGGCCGAGCTGGCCGTCGCGTGGCGTGACCGCGGCGTCGTGGGCTTCGACATCGCGGGGGCGGAGGCGGGCTTCCCGCCCACCCGGCACCTCGACGCCTTCGAGTACCTCCACCGCGAGAACGCCCACTTCACCATCCACGCCGGCGAGGCCTTCGGTCTCCCGTCGATCTGGGAGGCGATCCAGTGGTGCGGCACCGACCGGCTCGGCCACGGGGTGCGCATCGTCGACGACATCACCGTGTCCGACGACGGGGCCGCGACGCTCGGCCGACTGGCGGCGTACGTCCGGGACGCGCGGATCCCGCTCGAGATGTGCCCATCGTCCAACGTGCAGACCGGCGCGGCCGCCTCGATCGCCGAGCACCCCATCGGGCTCCTCGCCGCGCTGCGCTTCCGGGTCACCGTCAACACCGACAACCGGCTGATGTCCGGGACGACGATGACCCGTGAGATGGCGGCCCTCGTCGACGCCTTCGGCTACTCGCTCGCCGACCTGCGGTGGTTCACCATCAACGCGATGAAGTCGTCGTTCCTGCCCTTCGACGAGCGGCTCGCCATCATCGACGGCGTGGTCAAGCCCGGGTATGCCGCCCTGGGTGCCGGCTGAGGAGGTCGCGCGGCGACCGGCTGGACACCGTCGAGGTCGGCGGCGTACGGCGGTCTGGGGTTGCCGTGGCTGGCAGTGATGGGCGGCTGGTCGTGCCGGCTAGCGCCCGCCGGCGGCTGCCGGGCCTGCTGGGGCCGTTGTCTGGGCAGCGATGAGCCGAGCGGCCGTGCCGGGCTGAGCTCGGCTGGCGGCGATCGGGCCCCGGCCCGACCTCGCCGCGCCCCGAAATCGCTCCGAAACTTTCTTCTGAAATTGTCTCACGATGCGGGACCAGAGGCCTCGGATCGGGCTCGGTTGTCGGTGGTCCCGGCTTGACTAGTTCCATGAGCACAGCAGCCGACCTGCCTGAGGAGGTCCCGGTTCCGGGGTCTCCGGATCGGGTGTTGGCTGCCGCCCGCGCGGCGTCGCGTGCGGAGCAGGCGGCGGGGGTGGCGAAGCTGGTGGCGGCGGTGGAGTGGGCGGCGCTGCACGAGCCCACCGACACCGGCGATGGTGCCTACTGGTGGGAGTCCGGCCAGACCGTGCCGCTGGCCGGTCAGGGTGCTCCGGAGATCGCGGAGGACGCCATCGCGGAGTTCGCTACCGCGCTCGGTGTCTCGACCCAGGCCGGTCGTCGGCTGATCGGGCACGGGTTGGAGATCGCGTGGCGGCTCCCGAAGCTCTGGGGCCAGCTGCAGGAGGGGCGGGTGCCGGCCTGGCGGGCGGTCCAGGTCGCCGAGCACACCCTCACCCTGAGCCGGGATGCGGCGGGGTTCGTGGACCGGCACGTCGCCGCCGTCGCGGGGCGTGTCTCGCTCCCCACCCTGCAGCACCTGGTCCGCGAAGCTCAGCATCGGGTGGAGGGTGTGGAGCGGGAGGACCCGGAGAACCCGTTCCCCGAGGTCCCCGACACCCGCCACATGACGATCGAGACCGACCAGGTGTCCTTCACCGGCACCGTCGAGGTGCACGGCGAGCTGGACCTGGCCGACGCCCTCCACCTCGACCAGGCGTTGAGCCACGGTGCGGAGCAGCTCAAGCTCGCCGGGTCCGCGGAGTCGTTGGACGCCCGCCGCGCCACCGCCCTGGGGGAGATGTCCCGCCACCAGCTCGCCCTCTCCTACGACACAGAAGCCGACGGCGAGTCGGCCGGAACGACGACCACGACGACGAGCAAGCCGGTGCGGCCGGTCACTCTGTACGTCCACTTGTCCGAGGACGCCCTGGCTTCTCACGGTGGGGCCGGCGCCAACCCGGTCGGCCGGTGTGAGAACACCAGATCGCCGATCTCGACGGAGACGATCCGGGCCTGGTGTGGCCACCCGGACGCGGTGGTGACCGTGAAGCCGATCGTGGATCTGGCCGGGCATGTGCGGGTGGACCAGTACGAGCTCCCCGACAGGCTCAAGGAGCTGGTCGATCAGCGCGACGGCCACTGTGTGTTCCCGTGGTGCACGATGCCGGCGCGGCGGTGCGACCACGACCACGTCGTCCCCTACGACGCGTCAGATCCGGCCCGCGGCCCGACCTGCAGCTGCAACATCGCGCCGTTGTGTCGCGGGCATCATCGGTTGAAGACCCACACGCCGTGGCGCTACCAGGTCATCGAGCCCGGGGTCTACGCGTGGACCACCCCGCACGGCTACCGCCTGGTCGTCGACCACACCGGGACCCGCGACGTCACCCCACCCGGTGGACCCACAGGTCCGGCCTGCCTCCGCGCGGGCGACTCCTCGCCCGACCCGCCTGACGAGTAGCCACCCCGCCCCACACCCCGCCGAACCTCGGATCGGCGGGGCCACAGGCATGTCCGAGGGCCTCTCGACACTTCCTGTCATGCCGAGATCAGTGCCGAGCCGCGTCTGCGTACTCGTCCTGAACAACACCCTCGGCAACCCAACGGTCGGTTCGCGCCCCGTGTTGGGTGCTCGCAGCAAGGGCCTCAGTGCTCTCGGCGAACGTCGCGACAATCGTCCCTTCCCCGTGCTCTTCGGCGGGGTCGACCGGAGGGAACTCATGGACATCCATGAAGTCGACGCTTCCCACGTCGCGAACGTGGTGACGGACCAATGTGACACCCGACGACCCGGGCGAAAGCCGAAGCCACTCGACCGTTGCGCGATCGGTCGACGCCGGAGGCAGCGGCTGCTCGATCGGGCGCTTGCGATCGAGCGCCCCGACGGCCTGGCTCTCGGTCAAGTGCCTCATGGATTGATTATCGCCCTGAGCACTCACCGGCCGCGCAGAAGGTGCCGGACGTGCCGATGAGCGGTCGCCTCAGGGCGTCAGCAGGGCTCGGATCGAGGCGTCCTCCTCCGCATCAGACCCTGCGTCGTGGGGTAGCAGATCGTGGGCGGTATGACCCTGCGCATCGCGCAGGTCTACATCCGCACCACCGCGCAGGAGGGCATCCACCGCACTGACTGATCCGCGATCCACGGCGACGTGCAACGGGGTGCGTCCGTCGTGGGCTTGCGCGTTCACAGTCGCCCCCGCAGACAAGACCATCTCGACGGCTGATGCGCCTACGCCCGCCGCGTAGTGCAGTGGCGTCCGCCCGGACTCATCGCGCCGGTGGACGTCCGCGCCGTGCTCCAACAGGGCGGCCGTCATCGATCGGCGGTCGTCGTCGTAGAAGTCCTCCACCTCGTCAAGGGACTCCATGAGCGGGGTCTTGATCCCCTTGCCCCATGCGTCGTCGTCCACGTCGTTTCCTTCGGCTAGGAGCCGGCGGACGGCAGCACTGTCGTCCGACCAAACGGCATACCCGAGGGAACCCTCGACATCACTCGCGGTCACGAGGCAAAGCCTGCACGAGCCGTCGCCGAAACGCACCCACATGCCGCGAGTCGGACGACCCTCGTAGAGGTGGCTGGAGACGCGCCCGCCGGCTCAATCCGCCGGAAGCACCACGAACCACCCGTGATCCCAGCGGTCGAACGGCAGCGACCCCTGGCCGAGCCGGTTGGCGCGTGCCGTGACCACCCGGCCGGCGGCGGGGTCGTAGACCGCGAGGCCGCCGTCGTCGTGCGCCCCGACGGCGAGGACGACGTGGCGGGGCGACCACCGCGTCCCGACGTACGCCGGCACGGGGAGACCGCGGGCGAGGGTGGCGCGGATCGCGTCGACCGGGAGGCCGGTCAGCGCGAGCCGAGAGCGCCAGCGCAGCGAGCGCGAGGAGAGCTGGTGGGCGACCGCCCACGGCGGGGTGCCGAGGATCGTGGGCCAGGGGAGCTGGAGGCGGCCCCAGACGTCGACGGGTCCGGTGACCCGGGCGTGCATCGCCAGCACCTCGGAGGCGAAGCGCCGCTCCGGGGCGCCGAGGAGGGTCCAGCCGGTGGTCGGGTGCCGCCCGGCGACGAGCATCTCGGCGTACCGCTCGTCGCGCAGCGCCCGGGCCACCACCAGGCTGGCCGCGCCGCAGGACCGCTGGTCGGGCTGCCGCAGATCCTCGGCGAGCAGCCGGGTCGCCCACGGCCGGTCGGCGACGAGGTCGGTCACCCTCGCAGCGTACTCAGCCCCCGGTGCGCCTCCTCCGCGCCGACGACCTCGCAGCCGCACTCCACGGCTCGCGCGACGACCCGCTCCTGGTCGCGCATCAGCGCCCATCCGCGACGCACCAGCACCAGCGGCGGCTTGCGCCGTTCGCGCAGGTCACGGACCAGCCGCCGCCAGAAGGTCAGCATCGGGTGCTGGGTGACGCAGAGCGCCGCCGCGAGGTGCCCGCGCTCGCGCAGGTGCGGCACGATCTCCTGCGCGAAGATGCCCTCCGCGACGAACAGGCTCCCGCCGTCGAGGTCCAGCACCTGCGTGCCGCAGCGCCCGTTGCGCGCGATCTCATAGACCGGCACCTCCGCCCGGCCGTTCGCGCAGAGCTCGTCGACGGCGTCCAGGGCGTCGTGGGGGAGCCACGAGTCGGGGTGGTCCCAGTCGACCAGCCCCGCGTTGGCGCCCTCGGCGATCAGGGGCAGGGCGGGGTCGGAGCCGCTGCGGTAGAAGTCGTCGAGCCGCAGCACGGGCAGCCCCAGCCGCTCGGCGAGGTGCGACTTGCCGGCCCCGGACGGGCCGGCGAGGACGATCACACGAGCGGGCACACGGGCGGGCACACGGTCGGGCACCGGCACATGCTGCCCGACCGCCGGGCCCGGGCCGACTGCGCTAGGGTCCCCTGCGGGGGCAGGGCTGGAGCGACTCGGGAGGAGACACGACCCGTGCAGAGCGGGACGCACGCTGCGCAGAGCCGCAGCTCCCGGCGAGGGCTCGCGCTGGTCGCGCTGGCCGGTCTGCTGGCCGCCGGGGTCTCGGCCGTTCTCGTGTGGAGCGGCGACCGTGGAGACCCCGGAGACGCGGCCGCGTGCACCGGGCAATCGATGACGCTGACCGTGCCGGCCAGCCTCGACGAGGTGGCCCGGGCCGCGGCCGAGGAGCTCTCCGACGACTGCCGGACCGTCACCGTCGACACGGCGGCCGCGGCCGAGGTCGCCGCGGCGGCCGCCGACGACGGCTCCCTCCCGGACCTCTGGGTGACCGACGCGCCGTGGGCGCTCGCGGGGCTCGACGAGGCGGGCGTCGCGACGACGGTGGTCGCCCCCTCCGTCGCGAGTACGCCGGTGCTCCTGGTCGGCGGACCGGCCGCCGACGCCGCCCCCACCTGGGGTGACGAGCTGGCCGCGGGCGTCGTCGCGATGCCCGACCCCGCCGCCGACCCCGTCGGCGCCCTGGCGCTGGCCGCCCCGCGCGCCGAGGAGGACAAGGTCGGTCGCAGCGACGAGGAGACCCGGCAGCTGCTCGTGCCGCTGGCCCAGGGCTATGCCGAGCTCCGCGCCGACGACGTCACCGCCGACACCTCCCTCGACACCCTCACCGCGAGCTCCACGCGCGTCGTCGCCACCTCCGAGCAGAGCTATCTCGCGTCCCGCCGCGGCAACGACCTGATCCGCACGGTCACGCCCGACACCGGCGCCCCGCTGCTGGAGTACTCCCTGGTCACCGCAGCCGACGCCGACGCCGCGGTGACCGACGCGGCGGACGACCTCGCCGCCTGGTTCGGCTCCGACCCGGGGCAGCAGGGCCTGGCCGACGCGCAGCTGCGCCGCGGCGACGGCTCCATGGTGGTCTCCCGCAGCGGCCGCAGGGTCGACCTGCTCCCGGCACCCCCCACCGAGGAGGTGCTCGACGACCTGCGCACCTGGCAGGTGCTCAGCGTCCCCTCCAGCGTGCTCGGCGTCTTCGACGTGTCGGGCTCCATGGACTTCCTCGAGGGCGCGCAGACCCGCGCCCAGCTCGCGTCGGGCGTGGTCTCCGCGGGGCTCGACGTGTTCCCCGACAGCGCCCGCGTCGGGCTCTGGGCCTTCTCCGTCGACCTCGGCGGCCCCGGCCAGGACTGGCGCGTGATGGAGCCGACCCGACGGCTCGACGACGTCGTCGACGGCGTCGCCCAGCGCGACCTGCTCCAGGCGCGGGCCGCCGAGCTGCCGAGCATCACCACGGGCGGCACCGGCCTCTATGACACGACGCTCGCGGCCTACGAGCAGGCGCTGCGCGACTACGACGCGGCCTACGCCAACTCCATCATCCTGCTGACCGACGGCGCCAACGACGACCCCGGCTCGATCTCGCTGCGCCGCCTGCTCGACCGGCTCGAGGAGCTGCGCGACCCGCAGCGGCCGGTGCGGGTCATCGGCCTCGCCATCAGTGCCGACGCCGACTTCCGGGCGCTCCGCCGGATCTCGCGCGCCACCGGCGGTGAGGCCTTCCGGGCGGAGGACCCGGCCGAGATCCAGACCGTCTTCAACCAGGCGATCTCGAGCCGCTGAGCCGCGCCCTGCGGCGCAGCCGGCCCCGTCGGCGTGGTCAGATCCCCTTCGGGTGCCAGACCGTCTTGGTCTCCAGGAACGCCGTCATCCGGTCCAGGCCCGGGTCGTCGGTCCAGTCGGGCTCCGCGTCGGGCGCGCGCCGCACCCGCTTGAGGTTCTCCGCCGCCGCCCGCTCCATGGCGGTCGCGCCCTCCGGGTCGCCCGCGGCGCCGGTGAGGTCGATCGCGTTGACGTCCATGTGGGAGGCCAGCCACGGCCCGGGGCCGGCGTACCCGCCGGTGAGGATGTTGACCACCCCGCCCGGGACGTCGGAGGTCGCGAGCACCTCGGCCAGCGTCACCGCGGGCAGCGGCCGCGACTCCGAGGTCACCAGCACCGCCGTGTTGCCCGTCGCCACGACCGGCGCGAGCACCGACACCAGGCCCAGCAGCGAGGACTGCTCGGGCGCCAGCACCGCCACCACGCCGGTCGGCTCGGGGCTGGAGATGTTGAAGTAGGGCCCGGCCACCGGGTTGGCGCCGCCGACCACCTGGGCGATCTTGTCGGCCCAGCCGGCGTACCACACCAGCCGGTCGATCGACCGGTCCAGCGTGGTCTCCGCCCGAGCTGCGGTCAGCCCCTCGGCCTTGCGGACCGCGTCGACGAACTGCGGCCGGCGGTCCTCCATCACCTCGGCGACGCGGTAGAGGATCTGGCCGCGGTTGTACGCCGTCCGGCCGGCCCAGCCGCCGAAGGCCTTGCGGGCGGCCACCACGGCGTCGCGGGCGTCCTTGCGGGAGGCCCGCGCAGCGTTGGCCAGGAACCGGCCGCGGCTGTCGGCGACCTCGTAGGAGTAGCCGGACTCGGAGCGGGGGAAGGCCCCGCCGATGTAGAGCTTGTAGGTCTTGCGGACGTCGATCCGCTCGTCGGCCTTGGCCGTCCGCGTCGTCGTGCGCGTCATCGCAGGTAACCCTCCAGCCCGTGCCGGCCGCCCTCGCGACCGTAGCCGGACTCCTTGTAGCCCCCGAACGGGCTGGTGGCGTCGAACTTGTTGAACGTGTTGGCCCACACCACGCCGGCGCGCAGCTGGTCGGCCATCCAGAGGATCCGGCTGCCCTTCTCGGTCCAGATGCCGGCCGACAGCCCGTAGGGCGTGTTGTTGGCCTTCTCGACCGCCTCGTGGGGCGTGCGGAAGGTCAGCACCGACAGCACCGGCCCGAAGATCTCCTCGCGGGCGATCCGGTGCGCCTGCGAGACGCCGGTGAAGATCGTCGGCGGGAACCAGAAGCCGGTCGTCGGCAGGTCGCAGGCGACCTCCCAGCGCTCGGCGCCCTCGGCGTCGCCGACCTCCGACAGCTCGCGGATGCGCTGCAGCTGCTCGCCGGAGTTGATCGCGCCCACGTCGGTGTTCTTGTCGAGCGGGTCGCCGACCCGCAGCGTCGACATCCGGCGCTTGAGCCGGTCGAGCAGCTCGTCGTAGACGCTCTCCTGCACCAGCAGCCGCGAGCCGGCGCAGCAGACGTGGCCCTGGTTGAAGAAGATCCCGTCGACGATGCCCTCGACGGCCTGGTCGAGCGGCGCGTCGTCGAAGACGACGTTGGCGGCCTTGCCGCCGAGCTCGAGGGTGACCTTCTTGCGGGTGCCGGCCACGGCCTGGGCGATCGAGCGACCGACCCCCGTGGAGCCGGTGAAGGCCACCTTGTCGACGTCGTCGTGAGAGACCACGGCCGCCCCGGTGGCGCCCGCGCCGGTGACGATGTTGACCACGCCCGGCGGCAGGTCGGCCTGCTGGCAGATCTCCGCGAACAGCAGTGCGGTCAGCGGCGTGGTCTCGGCCGGCTTGAGCACGACGGTGTTGCCGCAGGCCAGCGCCGGCGCGACCTTCCAGGCGAGCATGAGCAGCGGGAAGTTCCAGGGGATCACCTGGCCCGCGACGCCGACCGGGGTCGTGCCGTAGCCGGCGTACTCCAGCTTGTCGGCCCAGCCGGCGTAGTAGAAGAAGTGCGCCGCGGCGGTCGGCACGTCGACGTCGCGGGACTCGCGGATCGGCTTGCCGTTGTCGAGCGACTCGAGCACCGCCAGCTCGCGGGCCCGCTCCTGGATGATCCGGGCGATCCGGAAGAGGTACTTCGCCCGCTCCTTGCCCGGCATCCGGCCCCAGACCCGGGTGTGCGCCCGGCGGGCAGCCCGGACCGCGGCGTCGACGTCGGCCTCGTCGGCCTCGGCGACCTCGGCGAGCACCTCCTCGGTGGCGGGGCTGATGGTCTTGAACGAGCGCCCGCGGCCGTCGACGAAGTCACCGTCGACGAACAGGCCGTACGACGGCTTGAGGTCGACGATGGCGCGCGACTCGGGGGCGGGGGCGTACTCAAACGGGGAGCCGCCGCTGGTGGAGGTGGACGTCGAGGAGGCCATGGGTCAGTCCAGGGTGAAGTAGTCGGGGCCGGAGTAGCGGCCGGTGAGCATCTTGGTGCGCTGCATGAGCAGTTCGTTGAGCAGCGAGGAGGCGCCGAAGCGGAACCAGTCGGGGGAGAGCCAGTCGTCGCCGGCGACTTCGTTGACCATCACGAGGTACTTGATCGCGTCCTTGGAGGTGCGGATCCCGCCCGCCGGCTTGACGCCGATCATCCGGCCGGTGGCCTCGCGGAAGTCGCGGACCGCCTCGAGCATCACCAGCGTCACGGGCAGGGTCGCGGCGGGCTGGATCTTGCCGGTGGAGGTCTTGATGAAGTCGGCGCCGGCCATCATCGCCAGCCACGACGCGCGGCGGACGTTGTCGTAGGTCTGCAGCTCGCCGGTCTCGAAGATCACCTTGAGGTGGGCGTGGCTGCCGTCGGGCCGGGCGCACGCCTCGCGGACGGCGACGATCTCGTCGTGCACCTGGCGGTAGCGGCCGGTGAGAAACGCCCCACGGTCGATCACCATGTCGATCTCGTCGGCCCCGGCGTCGACCGCGTCGCGGGTGTCGGCGAGCTTGATGTCGAGCGCCGCGCGGCCGCTGGGGAACGCCGTGGCGACCGCGGCGACGTTGACGCCGCTGTCGCCGAGGGTCTCCTTCGCGACCCCGACCATGTCGGGATAGACGCAGACCGCCGCCACCTGGGGGCAGCCCGGGTCGGCCGGGTCTGGCCGCATCGCCTTGGTGGCGAGCGCGCGGACCTTGCCGGGGGTGTCCTGCCCCTCCAGCGTGGTCAGGTCGACCATCCGGATCGCGAGGTCGATCGCGAACTGCTTGGCGTCGGTCTTGATCGAGCGGGTGCCGAGGCCGGCGGCGCGTCCCTCCGCGCCGACCTGGTCGACGCCGGGGAGGCCGTGGAGGAACCGGCGCAGCGTGGCGTCGGAGGCGGTGATGTCTGAGAAGTCGGGCAGGCTCGCGCTGTCGGCGCCCGCAGCGACGGTGGTGCTGGGCGTGGCTGTCACCCGACCCAGCATAGGGTTGTCCGACAGGGCGCAGGCAATCCGCGGGGAGGGCAGATGGGCGA
>JAUILS010000279.1 GCA_030432975.1 Actinomycetes bacterium | reverse complement strand
CGGGCTTGACGCCACCCGGGTCGGCCGACGTGGGTGCGGCGGACAGGGCCAGGGCGGCGGTGGCGACGGCCAGGACGGCTGCGGCCAGAGTGCGGCGCATGAGTGGATCCCCCAGTGTGATCGATGCCGGTGATCGCGATGCGCGCGCGGCCGCGCCCGCATCGACCTGGCGGTGTGACGAGCCGACCGCCAGCCCCGCCCACAGTACGGGAACTGCGGGCGCCTCGCACGCCGACGGCGAAGTTCGCCGTCGGCCGGGGGGAGCGAGGTGCGGGCGGCCCCGCTGACGGGGCAGTCAGGCGATCCCGGAGATCTTCTCGATCAGCGCGGTGGTCGAGATGGCGGGCGTCCGCGGGAGGTAGACCACCTCGCAGACGTCGCCCATCTCGTCGAAGCGGCCCTTCCAGTCGTCGCCCATCACCAGCACGTCGGCGGCGTACTGCCGGATGTAGTCGCGCTTGAGCTCGAGGCTCTCCTCCAGGAAGACCTCGTGGACCGGCTTGAGCGCCGCGACGATGGCCATCCGCTCCCGCTCGGAGAAGACCGGCTCGCGACCCTTCTTGCGCAGGTTGAGCGCGTCGGCGGAGACGCCGACGACGAGACGGTCGCCGAGGGCGGCCGCCCGCTCGATCACCCGCAGGTGGCCGACGTGGAAGACGTCGAAGGTGCCGAAGGTGATCACCGTGCGCGCCATGCCCGGCATTGTGGCACGGGCCGGCGCGGGTCCCGTGATCCACGCGGCGGCGACCGGCGGGTCCGCCGGGGACGGGGACGGGTAGGACAGAATCGGTCGCGATGAGCACCCCGCTGACCCTGATCTCCGGCGACCCCGCCGCCGACGAGCAGCGCCGCCGCGGCCTGCGCCGGATGCGCACCGTCGCGGTCGCCCTGCTCCTGTTCGCCGCCGCGGTCTACTTCGGCACCCGCGGCCTCGACGGCTGGTGGGGCTACGTCAACGCCGGCGCCGAGGCCTCGATGGTGGGCGCGATCGCCGACTGGTTCGCCGTCACGGCGCTGTTCAAGCACCCCCTGGGCATCCCCGTCCCGCACACGGCGCTGGTGCCCAAGCGCAAGGACGAGCTCGGCCGCGGGCTCGAGGAGTTCATGGGGGAGAACTTCCTCCAGGAGGAGATCGTCCGGGAGCGGGTGCTCGCCTCCGACATCACGCTCCGTGTCGCGCGCTGGCTGGGTGAGGCGCTGCACCGGCGGCGGGTGGTCGACGAGGTGGCCGAGGTGGCCTCGATCGGGCTGGCCAAGGTGACCGACGAGCACATCGAGGACGTCGTCACCGAGGCGCTGGTGCCGCGGTTCCGGGAGGAGGCGGTCGCGCCGCTGCTCGGCGGGCTGCTGGCCGAGACCGTCCGCGACGACCTGCACCACGGGCTGGTCGACCTCGCCCTCACCGAGCTGCAGCGCTGGCTGGAGCACAACCCCGAGACGTTCACCGAGGTGCTGTCGGAGCGGGCGCCGTGGTGGGCCCCCGAGCGGCTGAACTCGGCCGTGACCGCGCGGCTGCACACCGAGGCGCTGCGCTGGGTGGCCGACATCAGGTCCGACCCGCACCACCACGCCCGCGCCGCGCTCGACTCGATGCTCGCCCAGCTCGCCGACGACCTGCTGCACGACCCGGACACCCAGGACCGGGCGGAGCGGCTGAAGGAGCGGCTGCTCGACCACCCGGCGGTGCTCGACTCGGCCGTGTCGTTGTGGAACGCCCTGCGCCGCGCGCTGCTGGGGTCGCTGCGCGACCCCGAGGGCGCCGTACGCCTGCGGCTGGAGCGCGAGCTGGGGGCGTTCGCCACCCGGCTGACCGAGGACGACGAGCTCCGCGCCCGGCTCGACAAGGCCGTCGCCGACGTCACCGTCTTCGCTGTGGAGAGGTACGGCGCCGAGGTCACCGCCGTCATCACCCACACCATCGAGCGGTGGGACGGGAAGGAGGCGGCGCGGCGGATCGAGCTCCACGTCGGCCGCGACCTGCAGTTCATCCGGATCAACGGCACCATCGTGGGCGGCCTGGTGGGGCTCACCATCCATGCCATCAGCGAGCTGCTGCCGTGAGCGACCCCGGCGCCGGACGCGGGCGTGGGAGGATCGGCCGATGAGCGAGGTGCGCGACGTCCCGATCCGCGACGACGCGATCCGGCTGGGGCAGTTCCTCAAGCTGGCCGACCTCGTCGACACGGGCGCCGACGCCAAGCCGCTGGTGCAGACGGGTCAGGTCACCGTCAACGGCGACGTGGAGACCCGACGCGGGCGGCAGCTCGTCCGCGGCGACGTCGTGCGGGTCGGCGGGGCCGCCGCTCGCGTCGGCGACGCGACCCCGTGAGGCAGGGTCAGCTGACGTCGAGCAGGTCGACCACGAAGATCAGCGTCTCGCCCGGCTTGATCACGCCGCCGGCGCCGCGGTCGCCGTAGCCCAGGTGCGGGGGGATCACCAGCTGGCGACGGCCGCCGACCTTCATGCCCTGCACGCCCTGGTCCCAGCCGGAGATGACCTGCCCGATGCCGAGCCGGAACTGCAGCGGGGTGCCGCGGTTGTAGGAGGCGTCGAACTCCTCGCCCGAGGAGTGGGCCACGCCGACGTAGTGGACCGACACCGTCGAGCCGGCGGTCGCCTCGGCGCCGTCGCCCTCGCGCACGTCGGTGACGACGAGGTCGGTCGGCGGCTCGGGGTCGAAGAACTCGATCTCGGGCTTCTCCACGGGGGATGCTCCTCCTGGCGGTGGTCGGCTGGCGGTGGTCGGTCAGGTCTGGTGGACGTAGCTGTCGAGCTGGTCGCGCTCGAACTCCAGCTCGGTGATGCGGTTCTTGACCACGTCGCCGATGCTGATGATGCCGGTCAGCCGCCCCTCGGCGACCACCGGGACGTGCCGGATCCGCCGCTCGGTCATCAGCGCCATCAGGTCGTCGAGCGAGCTGCCGGCCTCGCAGGTGTGGACGTCGGCGGTCATGATCGAGGAGACGGGACCGTCGAGCGCACCCTCGTCGGCGTGCATCCGCCGCACGACGTCGCGCTCGGAGACGATGCCGTCGACGGCCGCGCCGTCGGCGCTGACGATCACGGCGCCGATGTTGTGCTGCGCGAGCAGCGCGAGCAGCTCGCGCACGGTCGCGTCGGGGGCGACGGTGATGACGTCCTGAGTGTTCTTGCCCTGGAGCACGTCGTGGATGCGCATCGGCGGTGCCTTTCTGTCGGCGGCATCTCCTGGGTCCACGCTAACCCTCCGGTCGAGTGTCACGGAAGGAGCCCGCCACGGCCTGGACCGCAGCGGGGCGTCGTCGGCCGTCCTCAGTCGTCGGCGGGGTCCCCGTCGACGGGCTCCACCAGGCGGACCCGGGACCTCAGCTCGCTCACCGAGCCCGGCCCGCGCCGGGGGTCGTCGGGGTCGGTGTCGTCGTCGGGAAGCGAGCCGAGGAACGACAGGCCGGCGTCGTGGAGGTGCCCGTTGGAGGCCAGCGCGTTGCCGCCCCACGGCCCGTCGCTGCCGTCGAGGGAGGTGAACCGCCCACCCGCCTCGCGCACCACGATGTCGAGGGCGGCCATGTCGTAGAGCGCCAGCTCGGGCTCGGCGACCAGGTCGACCGCCCCCTCGGCCAGCAGCATGTAGGACCAGAAGTCGCCGTAGGCGCGGGTGCGCCAGCAGCGGCGGGACAGCGACAGGAAGTCGTCGAGACGCCCCCGCTGCTCCCACCCGC
>JAUILS010000036.1 GCA_030432975.1 Actinomycetes bacterium | reverse complement strand
CTCTCCGAAAACCGCCTCTGACCTGCGCATTTGCACTTTGTAGCGGGGGCAGGATTTGAACCTGCGACCTCTGGGTTATGAGCCCAGCGAGCTACCGAACTGCTCCACCCCGCGTCGGTGAACACCACCCTACGGGACGGCGCCAAGGGCCTCCAAATCGGGCACTGCCCTCGAAGGCGCGCTGCTCAGCCGCGGCCGACGGCCTCCTCGAGCTCGGCCTTGGTCATGGTCGAGCAGCCCCTCCTTGATGTGGTCGTACTGCCGCTCGCGCTTCTTGCTCCAAGCCTGCTGGGGCATCGCGTCCTCCTCACCTCGTCGTCACCGGTGAGGTACCCGCCCGA
Source organism: Actinomycetes bacterium (assembly GCA_030432975.1). Taxonomy (GTDB): domain Bacteria; phylum Actinomycetota; class Actinomycetes; order Propionibacteriales; family Nocardioidaceae; genus Nocardioides. The sequence goes on along the minus strand of JAUILS010000036.1, from coordinate 20,517 downwards.
CGGGGCAGTCATGCCGGGAGGTCAGCCCTGCTGCCCCTGCTGCTCCTTGAGGATCTCCAGCGCCTGGGCGACCTTCGCCTCCGCGGCGGCCGTGCGGTCGGCGTACTCCTGCAGGTCGCCGGCCCGGAGCGCCTCGTCGGCCGCCTCGTAGTCGGCGGTCGCCTGGGTGAGCAGCGTGCGGACCTGCTGGGTCAGCGAGCCGGTGGGCGGCTCGCTGGTGCCGCCGTCACCGCCGTCGCCGCCGTCGTCGCCGTCGCCCGGGTCGGGCGGCGTGGTCGTGCCGCCTCCCTCCTCGGGCGTGATCCCGAGCAGGTCGTAGACCGCCTCCTCCAGCGTGGCGCCGATGCCGGTGCGGTTGCCCTGCGCGACGAGGACGAAGCGCAGCACCGGGTAGGTCGCCGACCCGCTCTCCTGCTGGACGTAGAGCGGCTGGACATAGAGCAGCCCACCACCGACGGGCAGCGTGAGCAGGTTGCCGTAGAGCGCCTTGGCGTTGGTGCGCGTGAACGGCAGCAGGACGTTCTGGATCTTCTCGTCCGCGCGGAACTTGTTGGCCACCTGGCTCGGACCGGGGGTGGTGTCCGACGACTGGAGGCGCAGCGCCCGGAGCGTGCCGTAGCCCTCCTGGTCGGCCGCGCCGTCGACGGACAGGAACGCCGCGAGGTTCTGCCGCTTGTAGGGCACGTAGACCGAGGTGAGCGAGAACGTCGGGATGTTGTCGCCGCTCGGCGTCTCGACCGTCAGGCGGTAGGGCGGCTGCAGCGAGGTGTTCTGGTCGGGGTCGACCGGGACGTCCCACTGGTCGCTGCGCTCGTAGAACTCGTCGGCCTGGGTGACGTGGTAGGTCGCCAGCTGGTAGCGCTGCACCTTGAACAGGTCCTCGGGGTAGCGCATGTGCTCCAGCACGCCCTCGGGGATGTCGGACTTGGGCCGCACGGAGCCGGGGAACGCGTCGGCCCACGCCTGCAGGATCGGGTCTTCCTCGTCCCAGGCGTAGAGCGTGACGGTGCCGTCGTAGGCGTCGACGGTCGCCTTGACCGCGTTGCGCATGTAGTTGATCTCGTCGGTCGGCAGCGTCTGGAACGTGGTGTTCTGCGCGAGCGCGTCGGAGGTCATCTCCTGGAACGACGTGCGCTGGCTGAGCGGGTAGCGGTCGGTGATGGTGAAGCCGTCGAGGATCCACACGATCCGCCCGTCGACCACCGCCGGGAACGGGTCCTCGTCGACGGTCAGCCACGGGGCGACCTTCTCGACCATCTCGCGGGGGTTGCGGTGGTAGAGGATCTTGGAGTTCTCGTGAACCCGGCCCGACAGGATCAGGTTGGCGTCGCCATAGCGCAGCGCGAAGAGCACCTTGTGGAAGATGCCGCTGATGTCGACGCCCGACGCGCCGTCGTACGTCGTCGTGGTCTGCGCGTCGGTGTCGCCGTTGCCGGGCAGGTCGAGCTCGATGTCGTTGCCGCCCGGCGCCCTACCGACGACGGAGTAGTCGGGGCTCTGCTCGCCGAAGTAGATGCGGCCCTCGTAGCCGTCGTCGGACAGCGCGCTCAGCTGGCCGCGCGGCGGCAGGCTGGTCTCGGCCCAGGCCGGGTCGTCGTTGTCGGTGTCGGAGATCTGCTCCTTGTTGTCCGCCGGCCGCTGGTTGCCGTAGGCGGCGATGACGCCGTAGCCGTGGGTGTAGACGGTGTGCAGGTTGGCCCAGTTCTGGCTGCTCGCGGGCAGGCCGTCCTGGTTGAGCTCGCGGACACCGAGCACCAGGTCGCGCTCGGGGGTGTTGCCCGAGCCGTCGGGGATGTCGTAGCGGTCGACGTCGAGCACCGGCGCCACGGAGTAGTAGCCGCGCACCTGCTGCTTCTGCTCGAACAGCGGCTGCACCAGCTTGGGGTCGACCAGACGGATGCCCGGGTTGTCGATCGCGGCCTTCGCGAACTCCTCCGGGGGCAGGTCGGACTCACCGGTGCCGTAGTCCTCGATCACCACGTCGTCGATGCCGTACGCCGCCCGCGTGGCGTCGATGTTCATCTTGATGTAGGGCGCCTCCCTGTCGGGCTCGCTCGGGTTGACCTGGAACTGCTGGACGATGCCCGGCCAGATCATGCCGATCAGCACCGCCGACAGCACCAGCAGCCCGAGGCTCAGCCCGGGCAGCATCCACCCGCGCCGCCAGACGTTGACGAAGAAGAGCACCGCGCAGATGACCGCGATCCAGGTGAGGATGTTGCGGGCCGGCAGCATCGCGTTGTCGGCGGTGAAGTTGAGCCCGGTGAAGCGGTTGCCCGCGTGGTTGAGCAGGTCGTAGCGGCTCAGCCAGTAGTCCCCCGCCTTGGCCAGCACGAAGATACCCACCAGCACCGACAGCTGGCCCTGGGCGGCGGGGCTGAACCGGTCGCGCCGGCTCTGCAGCTGGATGCCGCCGAAGAGGTAGTGCACCACCGTCGCCACCAGCAGCGACACGACGGCCACCGCCATCACGAAGTCGACCACGAAGTGCAGCCACGGGAGCGAGAAGATGTAGAAGCCGAGGTCGTGGTTGAAGACGGGGTCCTCGGCGCCGAACGGCTTGGCGTTGCGCCACAGCAGGTAGGCGCGCCACTCCCCCACGGCCGAGGAGCCCGCGAACAGCCCGATGAAGACGGCCAGGGCGATGACCAGCCAGCGGCGAGCCGGCACGACCGCCTCGCGGTAGCGGTCGAGGCCCACCTGCTCGGGCGAGGTCGAGCGGAAGACCGGCCGCCAGCGGTAGGCCAGCGCGGCGTTGAGCGCCACGGCGCCGCCCATCACGCCGCCGAACACCAGGAAGAGCAGCACGCGGGTGCCGAGCAGCGTGCTCCACACCTCGCCGTACGACACCGAGCCGAACCACAGCCGCTCGGTCCACAGGGACGCGAACGTGCTCAGCGCGACGAAGCCGACCGCGAGGATCACCGCCGTCCACAGCAGCGCGCGGGACCGGCGCGAGGCGCCTTCCTGCTCCGGCGCGGGGGCCGGCTCGTCGAACAGCTCGCTCACGTCTCTTCCACCGCTTCCTCGGTCAGCGTGTTGACCACCAGTTCCAGCAAACCAGGCACCAGGTCGGGGCTCGCCACGACCGACGCCGCGTCGTCGTGGGCCCGCATCCGCAACGCACAGTATGTCGTCCCCGCGCGGGTCGCCCCCGCGACGATCCGGACCTCCTGGCGGTCCGGGTGCGACCGGGCGTACGCCGCCGCTGCCGCCACGTCGTCGGGCAGCTCGTCGTCGGCACCCGGCGGCAGGACCAGTCGCTCGACGACCGCCGCGCAGCCCACCACCGTGTCGGGCCACGCGATCCGCTGCAGCAGCTGCTCCAGCGGCTCGTCGGCGGCGACCTCCTGCTCGACCGGGGTCAGCCCGGTCGCGGCGGCCGGGTCGGCGAGGCCGAGGCTGTCGGCGAGCCCGGGCTCGCGGGCGACCAGCGACGCGGTGTCGACCAGGGCATAGAGCCGGGCGGGCTGGTCCCAGCCCGCCTCGGCGACGTGGGACTCGACCTCGCGCACGGCCGTGGCAAGAGCCGGGTCGGCGGAGGGCTCGGGGGACAGCTCGGGGTCGGTCATCCGGCCGCTCCAGCGGTGTCGGCGGTGCAGGCGGGCAGGCTCGCGTCGTGGTCGGCCACCCAGGCCTGCACCGAGTCGAGGGCCCCCGGCATCGTGCTGGCCTTGACCAGCCGCATGTCGCCGTGCGGCGCCCCCAGCGCCTCGGCGCAGTTGTCGGCCGGCACCAGGAACAGCTCGGCCCCGGCGTCACGGGCGGAGACGATCTTCTGCTGGATGCCGCCGATCGGCCCCACCTCGCCCGCGGCGTTGATGGTGCCGGTGCCCGCGACGTCGGCGCCGCCGGTCAGGGATCCGGGCGTCAGCGTGTCGTAGATCGCCAGCGAGAACATCAGCCCGGCGCTGGGGCCGCCGATGCTGTCGGGGATGCCGACGCTCACGTCGAACGGGAAGTCGTAGCCGCGGCCCGGCACGATGCCGATCCGCTTGTCGCCGTCGACGGTCGCGGGGGTGATCTCGACGGTGGTGGGCTTCCCGTCGCGCATCACCTCGAAGGTCAGCGGCTTGCCGGCCGGGGCGGCGTCGACGGCATCGACGACGGACTGCGGGCTGGTCACCTCGGTGTCGCCGATGCGCACCAGCACGTCGCGCACCTCCAGCTTGCCCTCGGCGGGCAGCCCCTCGCTCACGTCGAGCACCTCGATCACCGGCGTGGTGTCGATGCCGAGCTCGCGCAGCGCGTTGGCGATCGCCGCGTCCTGGGAGGAGACCATCTGCACCGCCGACTCCCGACGGGAGTCCTCCTCGGTCTCGTCGGGGGCATAGACCGAGTCGTAGGGGTAGACCGCCTTCTCGTCGCTGATCCACGCCTCGACCGCGTCGACCAGCCCGACGCCGCGCCCGGGGCGGGTGACGTAGACGGTCGTCATCCGCAGCTCGCCGTCGTCGCGGTAGGACGGGTGGCCCGACACCTGGATGATCTCCTTGCCGTCACGCTCGCCCAGCACGTCGACGGTGACCCCCGGGGAGTAGACGACATAGGGCACCGGCAGCGTGAACGCCGCGACGGCCAGCGCCACGAAGAGCGCGCCCGCCACCACGGCGGCATAGAGGCGCTGGCTCATGCGCCACAGCCTCTCATCACGCTCCAACTACGAGGCGCGGCGGGGCGGCTCCTGTCGACGCTCCTGGCGCGGCCGGGGGAGGTCGCGGTCGAGCGCCTCGCCGATCCGGGCGAGGGTGGTCTCGCGGTCGGGTGTCCGGGCCGGTTCGCGCCCGGCTACGGCCGCCACCGCGGCGGCCACCGTGGTCACCACGACAGCCGGGGCGAGCCAGAGCAGGATCTCCACGCCGTCAGCCTAGGCAGCGTGGTGCGCGGAGCCGGGCAGGGACGCGCCGATGGCGTGGCAAAGACGAGAGCGTCGGCGTCCGGGGCCGGGCCCCGGGGGCTAGGGGGTGCCGACCCACTCGTCGGAGCCGTCGGCGAAGCGCTGGTGCTTCCAGATCGGCACGGTGGCCTTGAGGGTGTCGATCAGCGCCCGGCTGGCGTCGAAGGCCGTGCCGCGGTGGGAGGCCGTGGTGGCGACCACGACGGCGATGTCGCCGATACCGAGGGTGCCGACCCGGTGCACGGCGGCCACGCCGTGGACGTCGTACTGCCGCGCCACCTGGGCGCAGACCTGCTCCATCTCCGCGAGCGCCGTGGGATGGGCGGAGTAGTCGAGGCCGGAGACGCCCTTGCCGTGGTCGTGGTCGCGGACCCGGCCCACGAAGAGGGTGAGGCCGCCGCTGACCTCGTCGTCGAGGGCCGCCACCACCTCGGCCACGTCGAGCGGCTCCTCGCGCAGCGCGACGAGGCGTACGGCGTCGGGTCGGTCGGCCCGGTCGGGGGTGGTCACCGGGCGAGCGTACCGGCCCGACGGGTCGCCTCGTCGGGGCCACCGCCGTCACCGCCGCACGAGTACCGTGGGGGCCATGAACGACGCAGTCGGCCCCGGCTCCGACGACCCCGACGAGGGCCGCGAGCCGGCCGAGAACCCCTTCCGCGGCACGCCGTTCGAGGCGCTGTTCGGCCCCGGTGGCCTGGCCGCCGGCTTCGGCGCGGGCGGCGAGATGCCCGACCTCTCGACGCTCTTCACGCAGATGCAGTCGCAGATGGCGGCCCTGTTCGCGCCGCACGAGGGCGCGATCAACTGGGACTACGCCCTCGACGTGGCGCGCAAGCACATCGCCACCCAGCCCGACCCGTCCCCCACCCAGCGTCAGCAGGACGCCGTGGCCGACGCCTGCCGGCTCGCCGACCACTGGCTCGACGACGCCACCGGCTTCGCCTCCGGGGTGCAGACCACCGCGGCGTGGAGCCGCGCGGAGTGGCTGGTCGGCACCACCGACGTGTGGAAGGTCCTCGTCGAGCCGGTCGTCCGGCAGCTGATCGGCGCCATGGGCGCGGCGCTCCCCGAGGAGGCGCTAGCGGTGGCCGGCCCGATGCTCGGGATGCTCGAGAAGGCCACCGGGATGATGGTGGCCACGCAGGTCGGGCAGGCGCTCGGCGAGCTCGCCGGCGAGGTGCTCACCGCCTCCGACATCGGTCTCCCGCTCGGCCCGGCCGGCAAGGCCGCCGTGGTGCCGGCCAACCTCGCGGCCTTCGCCGACGGTCTCGACGTCACCGAGGCCGACGTCCTCCTCTACCTCGCGCTGCGCGAGGCCGCCCACCAGCGGCTGTTCGCCCACGTGCCGTGGCTGCGCGACCACCTGATCCAGGCGGTCGCCGACTACGCCGCGGGCATCGAGATCGACACCGCCGGCATCGAGGAGCAGATGCGCGGCATCGACCCGACCAACCCCGCGTCGTTCCAGGAGGCCATGCAGCAGGGCGTCTTCGAGCCGAAGAACACCCCCGCGCAGCAGGCCGCGCTGGGCCGCCTCGAGGTGACCCTGGCGCTGGTCGAGGGGTGGGTCGACGAGGTCGTCGGCCAGGCCACCGCCGACCGGATGCCCGCCGCCACCAAGCTGGCCGAGGCGGTCCGTCGCCGGCGGGCGACCGGCGGCCCGGCTGAGCAGACCTTCGCCTCCCTCGTCGGGCTGGAGCTGCGGCCGCGCCGGCTGCGCGACGCCGCCACGCTCTGGGGGTCGCTGCGCACCCGGCAGGGCATCGAGGCCCGCGACGGCGTGTGGATGAGCCCGGCGCTGCTGCCCACCGCCGACGACCTCGACGACCCGCTCGGGTTCCGCGAGGGCGCGAGCGCCCCCACCGAGATGTCGGCCGAGGAGTTCGACGCCGAGCTGCAGAGCCTGCTCGAGGGCGGGCTCGACGGCGGCGACACCCCCACCGAGGAGTGAGCGGCCTCCACGCCGACGCCCTGGCCGTGCTGCGGGCGTGGCGGCCTGCCGGCGACCGCCAGACCTCGCTCCGCGACCGCTACGTCGCGCACCTCCAGGCGCACCCCGACGGTCTGGAGCGGGGCTGCCTCCCCGACCACCTCACCGCCGGGATGGTGGTGCTGTCGACCGACGGACGCTCGGTGCTGCTCAACCTGCACCGCAAGGCCGGCCGCTGGTTCGCCTTCGGCGGCCACTGCGAGCCGGGAGACACCACGCTGGCCGGTGCCGCGCTGCGCGAGGCGCGGGAGGAGTCGGGGCTCCACGAGCTGCGGATGGCTCCCGGGCCGGTCCACCTCGACGAGCACGTCGTGCCGTTCTGCGCGGCCGGCGTCGACGTCCACCACCTCGACGTCCGCTTCGCGGCGCTGGCCGAGCCCGGCGCGGACCACGCCGTCAGCGAGGAGTCGCTCGACGTGCGCTGGTGGCCGGTCGACGCCCTGCCCGACCTCGAGGACGAGATGCACCAGCTGATCGCGGCGGCGCGCACCGCGCTGCTCGGCCGCTGAACGGTCACCCCTCGCCGGGGTCGGCCTCCTCCGGCACCGACGGCGGCTCGAGCTGGGCGGCGGCGGAGTAGCCCAGGAGGTAGCCCTGGGCGCGCTCGGCCTTGGGGTAGCGCGCGACCCACGCCCAGAACGCGTCGTTGTGGTGGGCCTCCAGCAGGTGGGCCAGCTCGTGGACGAGGACGTAGTCGACCACCCAGGCCGGCATCGCCTGCAACCGTGACGACAGCCGGATCGTCGCGTCACTGGGCGTGCAGGAGCCCCACCGCGACTGCTGGTTGTCGACCCAGCGCACCGACGCGGGCCGGGCGAGGCCGCCGAGGTAGGTGTCGCTGAGCCGGGTCGCCCGCGCCATCAGGTCGCCGTCGGTGGGCCGGCGGCGCCGCTCGGAGCGCTCGAGCCGGGCCACCATCGTGTCGACCCACTCGGCCTCCTCGGCCTTGGTCAGCGACGCCGGGATCAGCACCACGATCCGCTCGCCCTCGCGGTAGGCCGAGACGGTGCGCCGGCGCCGTCGCGAGCGGCGTACCTCGATCTCGGGGCGGTCGGACGCCCGGGGGCTGGCCATGGGCCGAACCTACCCGGCCGGGCCGACAGTCCCGCGGGATCACGCCGGCGCGGCCCAGGCGAGCAGCCGGTCGCGCGGCCAGGTGTTGACGATCCGGTCGGGGTCGATGCCGGCGGCCTCGGCGCGGTCGCAGCCGTAGTCCAGCATGTCGAGCTGGCCGGGGGCGTGGGCGTCGGAGTCGATCGAGAACAGGCAGCCCACGTCGCGGGCCAGCTCCAGCAGCGCCGTCGGCGGGTCGCGGCGCTCGGGCCGGGAGTTGATCTCCACCGCCACGTCGTGCTCGCCGCACGCCTCGAACACCGCGCGGGCGTCGAAGCTGCTGCCGGGTCTGGTGCCGCGGTTGCCGGTCACCAGCCGGCCGGTGCAGTGGCCGAGCACGTTGGTGAACCGGTTGCCGACGGCGGCGACCATCCGCCGGGTCATCGCGCCCGACTCCATCGCCAGCTTGGAGTGGACGCTCGCCACCCGCACGTCGAGCCGCCCGAGCATCTCGTCGGTCTGGTCGAGCGCGCCGTCGTCGAGGATGTCGACCTCGATGCCCTTGAGCAGCGTGAAGCTGCCGCCGAAGTGGGCGTTGACCGCCTCGACGACGTCGAGCTGCTTGGCCAGGCGCTCGGCGGAGAGACCGCGCGCGACCTTGAGCCGGGGGCTGTGGTCGGTGAGCACGAGGTAGTCGTGGCCGAGCTCGACCGCGGTGATCGCCATCTCCTCGATCGGGCTGCCGCCGTCGGACCAGTCGGAGTGGGAGTGCAGGTCGCCCCGGAGCGCCGCACGCAGCTCGCGCCCGCCCGGGGCGAGCGGCCCGGCGTGCCGCTCCTCGAGCTCGGCCAGCCGGGCGGGCAGCCGGCCGGCGGCGGCGTCGGCGATCACCTGCGCGGTGCTGGCGCCGATGCCCGGCAGGTCGGTGAGGGTGCCCGCGGCGGCGCGCTCGGCCACCTCGTCGGGCGGCAGCGGCAGGATCGTCGCGGCCGCGGCGCGGTAGGCCTTGACCTTGTAGGTGTCCTCGCGGGCCCGCTCGAGGAGGAACGCGATCCGGCGCAGCGCGGCGATCGGCCCGCCGTCGTACGGCGGCTGGCTGGCGGGCATCGGGCCCCTTCCTCGAAGTTTTTACTGTCCACACCGGTGGAGACCCATTGTGGCTGGTCAGACCCCCTTTCCGCATCCGGGCGGGGGGTGCGTCCACAGGCCTTCCCGATGTTCTCCACCGGTGTAGACGACTTCTCCACAGCCTCTTCCACAGGGCTGTCCACAGGGACGCGCCGGCCGCGTTGACCCCGGCGGTCCGGGCCTCCTAGCGTGTGCGGCAGAGGAGGCCCCGGTCGCACTCCGGATGACGCTCGCAAGGGGAAGGCAAGCGTCGTTCGCGCGGCGGGGGCCTCTTCTGCTGCCCAGCCCCCTGACGCCGCGTCCCCCGGCGCCCCGGCGAACAGGTCAGCGGCCCTCGAACACCGGCGGCCGTCGGTCGCGGGCGGCCGCGATGCCCTCCTGGAGGTCGGCGGTCGCCAGGGTCACCGGCTGGGCCAGCGCCTCCCACTGCAGCGCCGCGTCGAGATCGGCCGGTGGCCCCTCCCGGAGCGCCACGGTGGTGAGCCGGCTCGCGATGGGCGCGGTGGCGGCCACGTCGGCCGCGACCGCGAGCACCTCGTCGAGGAACGCCTCGTCGGGCAGCACTCGCGATACCAGCCCCAGGCGCAGCGCCTCGTCGGCGTCGACCGTGCGCCCGGTCAGCAGCAGGTCGCGCGCGGCGGCCTCACCGACCACGTCGGGCAGCAGCCAGGTCGCCCCCATGCCGGCGTGCATGCCGAGACGGACGAAGGGGGCCCCGAGGCGCGCGCCCGCGGCGGCGTACCGGAGGTCGCAGGCGAGCGCCAGGCAGAGCCCCGCGCCGATCGCCGCGCCGTTGACGGCGGCGATCGTCGGCACCTCCAGACGCCGGATCGACAGCCAGGCGCGATAGAACGGCAGCATCCGGGTGCGCAGCCGGTCGACCGTCGCGTCCGGCTCGCCGGCGATCCACGAGGTGTTGCCTCCGGAGCAGAAGGCGCTCCCCTCCCCGGTCACCACGACCACCCGCAGCGACGCGTCGGCCGCGAGCTCGTCGACGGCCGCCGTCCACGAGGCCGTCATCTGGTCCGACATCGCGTTGCGCTGCTCGGGGTTGTCCAGGGTCAGCAGCGCCACCCCGGGGGTGGGCCGCTCGACGCGCAGGTGGGCCGGAGAGGGGCTCGGGTCGGTCATGGGCCGAGGTTACTGGTGCGTACGACGCCCGCGTGTCGCGGCGGAGCGCCTCCCACGCCGCGTTGCCCCCGTGACGTAGGGTCGAGACGGCCCGAAAGGCACCGCGTCAGCGGCGTCCTCGGGCACCGACGGGCTTCCCTGACCCCCCGTCGCGACGACCGAAGAAGAAATTAGGCAAGGAGGCCGTCATGGCGGAGACCTGGAGCGGCGAGTTCTACTGCGTGAAGTGCAAGGAGAAGCGGGAGGCCGAGGGCGAGGTGCGTGTCAACGACAAGGGCACCAAGATGGCCAAGGCCGTCTGCCCGGTGTGCGGCACCAACCTCAACCGCATCCTCGGCAAGGCGTAGTCGCCACCGACAGACGTCACAGCGGCGTCGCTCCGGCCCTGGGCCGGGCGGCGCCGCTGTTGCGTCCCGAGCCGGCGAGCGACGCGACCGGCAGCAGGAACCAGTGCCGGCCCAGGCACTGGATCTTGGCCAGCTCGACCGGACCGTCCGTGCTGGCGGCGACGTCGCGCCAGAGCACCTCGGCCAGGGCCCCGCACTCGGGGCAGCTGGTGGTGTCCATCGAGGCCTCCTCCCGGTCTCGTCGTGTCAGCTGTGTGGTGTCACGTGGATGGTGGGAGGAGACGGCAGCCGCGCCGGAGATACGCCTACCAGTACTCCGAGTCCAGCTTGCCCTCCATCGCGCGGAGGTGCTCGCGCGAGCACCGGTCGCAGAACGTCTTCTGCCGGCCGTTCTCGACCGCCGTGGTCCAGGTGAGGGTCGCGGCGCCGTCGTCGGCCGTCCGGCCGCAGAAGTCGCAGGTCGCCATGGGTCGAACCTACGCCGCCGGCCCCGCCTCCTGCAGCATCTCGCCCCAGGCGCAGCCGCAGTGCGGGTGCCGCAGCAGGTCGTCGCGCCGCAGGGTCAGGTCGGCGTCGACGCCGACCCGCGCCGACCAGGTGGCCGGTCGGTCGCCCTCGGCGTACGTCGCCAGGTCGCGCGCCGCCCAGGCCCCCGCCCAGGTGAGCAGCACCGGCTCGGGCGCCTCCCCGCCGGCGTCACGGCCGGCCAGCTGGGCGAGCAGCAGCGGCCACCGCGGGTCGCCGTCGGTGCGGTGGGCGTCCTCGCAGCGCAGGCACGCGGTGCGGCCGGGGACGACGAACGGGCCGATCGTGACCCGGTCCGGCTCCATCCGGAGCAGGAGGTGGGGCGTGCCGTGGTGGGTCAGGCCGTCGAGCCGCCGGCGGTCGGGCTCCCCCCGCGTCACCAGCAGCGCCACATCGGCGCCGTCGGTCGCGTCGGCCAGGCCGGCGTCGGCGAGCAGCCCGCGCAGCTCGGGGGCCCAGGGCGCCGGCGCGTGGAGCGCCACCCGGGTCCGGGTGCGGCGGCTCAACCGCTCGTGGGCGCCGCGCGGGTCGCGGGCGTAGGCCGTGGCGACGAGCCGCGGCCCGGCGGCCCGGTCGCGCTCCCAGGCGGCCGAGTCGGCGAGCAGGCCCGCCTCCCACAGCCTGGTCAGGAGCCGCGCGTTGTCCTCGTCGGACGGCAGCGGGCGGCTTGCCAGCGCCCGCACCAGGTCGCTCTCCCGGTCGCCGGTGACCAGCACCGCGGCCGGACCAACGCCCAGCTGGAGGCGGTCGGCGTCGCGCCTCAGCACCGGCACCCCGGGGCGCAGCCGGACGGTGGCGGGAAGCGATGCGGCGGGAGCGTCGTCCATGACCGCACCCTGGCAGGCCCCCGCGCCGGGCACGACCGCCTCTCCACAGGTGTCCGCCGGACACACGAAGAGCCGGGTACGACCGACTCCGTCGTACCCGGCTCTTGCGTCCGGTGCTGGGCCCGCGAGGGGCCTCACGTCACGCCTCAGAAGGCGCGGGCGAGGGCCAGGCTGGCCTCCCGGTTGGCCTTCTCGGCCTTGCGGCTGAGTCGGCGGGCCCGATGGGCCTGGTTGGCGCGCCGTGCGGCACGCGCGTCGTTGAGTCGCTCGGCCTGGTAGGCCCGGGCGAGCTCGGCGTTGAGCTGGTACATGGTGATGCTCCGTCTTCTGAAGGATGTTCATGGATGTGGTGGTGGTCGGGTGCCGGTCAGGCGGCCGCGTCCTTGCGCGGACGGCCGCGAGGCCGCTTGCGCGGGATCACGACGCCCTGCAGGAAGAGCTCGCCTCCCCAGACGCCCCACGGCTCGCGCCGCTCGAGGGCGCCGGCCAGGCACATGGACCGCACGGGGCAGTCGATGCACAGGGCCTTGGCCTGCTCGACGTCGGCGGGCGACTCGGCGAACCAGAGCTCGGGGTCGTTCACCCGGCACGGCAGTCCCGTCGCCGCGACCTCGTTCCCTCGGCCGGCTGCGTCGTGGAGGTCGCCCAGGCTGAAGGCATCCAGCTCGGCAGCGCCGTCCACACGGTCGAGAACGCTGATGGTCATCAGATTCCCCTCCTTGTCATGACCTGATCGCGTTTCTTGGTTGGTCGAACCTTGTGTTGCGAAATACAGAAGGCCGCGGATCCCTGGTGTGGGTTCCGCGGCCTGGAGGCTGCCGATGCGTTGAGGTGTCAACTGGTCGGTGGGCTCCAGGCGGGGGTCCCCGGGAAGGCGTCCTTGGTGTGCGCGTCGATGACCTCGACGAGGCTCGTCATGCGCACGCGGCCGGCCGTCTTGGCCCAGATGGCGTCGGACACCGGGGTGTACGACGGGGCGCACGCGGGCATGCCGAGGACGCGGCCATCGGTGGGCAGGCTGACGGACGGGTTCGCCGTCCGGATCTGGGTCATGCTCATCGGGCCACCTCCTTCGGTGAGTCGGGCGCGGAGCGTGCCAGGCTCCCTGCGCGCGTGCGGTCGTGCTTGCTTGCCCGAGCACGGTACTCCTCCGCGAGCGGGGCCTGCAAACCTTTTTAGGGGACTTTCTGGGAAACACCTGGAAACGTCCGGGAGAAGCCCCGGTCGCACCGTGAAATCGCGCCTCAGGAGGCCTCGTCGGAGAGCAGCGCCAGCACGTCGGCGCCATAGCGCTCGAGCTTGGACCGGCCGATCCCGGAGATGGCCAGCAGCTGGCCCTCGCTGACCGGGCGCCGCTCGGCGATCAGCTGCAGGGTGGCGTCGGTGAACACCACGAACGCCGGCACCTGCTCCTCGCCGGCGCGCCGCAGCCGCCACTCGCGCAGCCGCTCGAACAACGCCTCGTCGTAGGACGCCGGGCAGTCGTCGCAGCGGCCGCGCTTCTTCTCCGGCCCGGTCAGCAGGGCCTTGCCGCACTCGCGGCAGGACACCGCGCGCCGCGAGCGGCTGCGGCGGCCGGCCGCCGGCTCGGGGTCGGTGCTCGCCGGGCGCAGCCCGTCGAGGAACCGGGACGGCTTGCGGGAGGCACGGCCCCCGGGGTTGCGGGCCAGCGCCCACGACAGCGCCAGCTCGCGGCGGGCGCGGGTCATGCCGACGTAGAGCAGGCGACGCTCCTCCTCGACCGCCTCGGGGCCCTCGGCATAGACGATGGGCAGCGTCCCCTCCTGCAGCCCGCACACGAACACCGCGTCCCACTCCAGGCCCTTGGCGGCGTGCAGGGTGGCCAGCGTGACGCCCTCCGCCACCGGCGCGTGCTGCTCGGCGGCGCGGCGGTCGAGGTCGTCGACGAAACCGCCGAGCGTGCCCTCGGACCACTCGGCCGCCAGGTCGACCAGGGCCTGCAACGACTCCCAGCGGTCGCGCGCCTGCCCGCGGCCGGTGGGGGCCTCGGGCGTCCACCCCATGCCGGCGAGCACGGCGCGGGTCTGCTCGGCGACGCCCTCCTCGTCGGGCCCGGCGACATCGCCGGGGTCGGAGGCGCCGGACGCAGCGGCCCGCGCCGCGCCGCGCAGCAGGGTCACCGCCTGCCGGACCTCGCCGCGGTCGAAGAAGCGCGCCGCCCCGCGGACGACGTAGGGCACCGCCCGCGCCGCCAGGGCCTCCTCGAACGCCTCGGTCTGCGCGTTGAGCCGCAGCAGCACGGCGATCTCCGACAGCGGCATGCCGCCGGCCCGCAGCTCCTCGACGCGGCCCACCACCGCGGTGGCCTCGGCGACCTCGTCGGCGTGCGGGGTGTAGGTCACCTCGGGGCCGCCCTCGCGCACCGCGCGGAGCTCGACACCCTTGCTGGGGGTGCCGGCCAGCAGCTGGTTGGCGGTGCTGACGACCTGCGGGGTGGAGCGGTAGTTGCGCACGAGCTCGAGACAGGTGGCGCCGGGGTGCTTGCGCGCGAAGCCGGTGAGGTAGGACGCGTTGGCGCCGGCGAAGCTGTAGATCGTCTGCGCGGGGTCGCCCACGACGCAGATCTCGTCGCGACCCCCCAGCCACAGGTCGAGCAGGGCCGACTGGAGCGGCGAGACGTCCTGGAACTCGTCGACGACGAACCAGCGGTACTGCCGGCGCACCTGCGCGGCCACCCGCTCGTCGTCGGCGAGCAGCCCCGCGGTGAGCAGCAGGACGTCCTCCATGTCCATCCGGCCCTGCTCGCGCTTGACGGTCTCGTAGCCACCGAGCAGCCGCCCCACTGTCTCGTCGTCGAGCCCGGTGACCGACCGGCCGCGGGCGGCCGCGATGGCGGCGTAGTCGTCGGGGCCGACGTTGCTGACCTTGGCCCACTCGATCTCCGACGCGACGTCGCGCAGCATCGCCTGGTCGGGCTGGATGCGCTGCCGGCGGGCCGCCGCCGCGACCATGCCGAGCTTGGACTCGGTGAGCTCGGGCAGGTCCGTGCCGCGTGTCGCGGGCCAGAAGTAGCGCAGCTGGCGCAGCGCCGCCGAGTGGAAGGTGCGGGCCTGGACGCCGGCCGCGCCCAGCCGCCGCAGCCGGGCCCGCATCTCGCCCGCGGCCCGGGTCGTGAAGGTCACGGCCAGCACCTCGGTGGGAGCGTAGACGCCGCTGGCGACGCCGTAGGCGATGCGGTGGGTGATCGCCCGGGTCTTGCCGGTGCCGGCGCCGGCGAGCGCCCGGACCGGCCCGCGCAGCGCCTCCGCCACCTGCCGCTGCTCGGGGTCGAGCGCGTCGAGGAGCTCCTCGGGTGCGGGCATGGGAACAATCTCCGGGGTCGACGCCGTTGTGCGGTGCGTACGCCGACCGGCGTACGCTCGCCCACCCTAGACGCCCGCGCGGACACCCCCCGACAGGAAGCGACCCCGATGAGCTCCCCGTTCACGATGTACTCCACCCCCTGGTGCGGCTACTGCTTCCGCCTCAAGGGCCAGCTGGAGCGAGACGGCATCGCCTTCGCCGAGGTCGACATCGAGGAGAACCCCGAGGCGGCCCACCTGGTCGAGCAGATCAACGACGGCAACCAGACGGTCCCGACCCTGGTCTTCGCCGACGGCACCGCGCTGACCAACCCCTCACTGATGGCGGTGCGGGAGAAGCTCGCCGACCTCGCCTCCTGAGGTTGACCCGGCAGAACTTCAGCCCCTCGCACCTCAGCAGTCCCAGAATCCCCTGCCTTTCTGCCGGGTCAACCCGAACTTCTGCCGGGTCAACCTCACCAGGTGCCGGGCAGCGGGCCGCCGTACCAGTCCTCGACGAGCGACCGGCTGATCGAGAGGTAGCCCGGGAGCAGGAGCCGCCCCGACGCGGCCCCCTCCGCCAGCTCCGCGCGGGTGAACCAGCGGGCGTCCTCCAGCTCGTCGCCGTCGACCGCGATGTCGCGCGACGCGGCGCGGCCGGTGAACCCCAGCATCAGCGACTGCGGGAACGGCCACGGCTGGTTGCCGAAGTAGCTCACCTCGCCGACGACGACGCCGGTCTCCTCGGCCACCTCACGGCGGACGGCGTCCTCCAGGGACTCCCCCGGCTCGCAGAAGCCGGCCAGCGTCGAGAACCGGCCGGGCGGCCACGACGGCTGCCGGCCCAGCAGGCAGCGCTCGCCGCGGGACCCCGGTCGGCCGTCGGCGATCAGCATGATCACGGCCGGGTCGGTCCTCGGGAACTGCGTCTTGCCGCAGCCGCCGCAGCGGAGCTCGTGTCCCGCCGCGGCCGCGGTCAGCGGGCCGCCGCAGCGCGGGCAGAAGCGCGTGGCGTAGTGCCACTCCGCCAGCCCCATCGCATGGAACACCAGGGGTGCGTCGCCGGCGGCGGTGTCGGCGAGCTGCGGGAGCACCGCCCGCAGCCCCACCCAGTCGCCACGCTCGCCCGGCGCCCGGTCGGGCTCGACCAGCACCGCGAACCACGCGCGCCCGTCGCGCTCCCCCAGCAGCACCCGCAGCCCGTCGGGCGCGTCGGCGGGAGACACCCACGACAGCGCGCCGCCGACCGGGCGCAGCCGGGTGCCGGCGATGACGAGCACCCGTGACTCCGGGTCGGCCCACCGGGCGTCGAGCCACTCCTGGTCGACGCGGTGGACGCCCGCGCGGTCGTGGGCGTTGGCCGCGAGGTCGAGGTGGGGGAACGTCACGATGCCCAACCTAACGGCCGCCCTCCCTAGGCTGTCGGCCATGAGCACCCACCTCGGCGCCGCACCCGGCGACATCGCCCCCACCGTCCTGATGCCCGGCGACCCGCTGCGCGCCCGGTGGATCGCGGAGACCTTCCTCGACGACGCCCGGTGCTACTCCGAGGTGCGCGGGATGTACGGCTACACCGGCACCTGGCGCGGCCGGCCGGTCTCCGTGCAGGGCTCGGGGATGGGCCAGCCGTCGTTGGCGATCTACGTCAACGAGCTGCTGAAGGAGTACGCCGTCTCGACGGTCATCCGGGTCGGCTCCTGTGGTGGGCTGACCGAGAAGGTCGGGATCCGGGACGTCGTGCTCGCCTCCGGTGCCTGCACCGACTCCTCGATGAACCGGATCCGCTTCGAGGGGCTGGACTACGCCCCCGTCGCCGACTTCGGCCTGCTCCGGTCGGCTGCCGACGTCGCGCACGGGCTCGACCTCGAGCACGACGTGCACGTGGGGCTGATCTTCTCCTCCGACTCGTTCTACAGCCCGCGGCCCGAGTTGGTCTCGCGGATGGTCGACTACGGCGTCCTGGCCGTCGAGATGGAGGCCGCCGCGCTCTACACGCTCGCGGCGCAGCACGGCGCCCGTGCCCTGTGCGTGTGCACGGTCTCCGACCACATCGTCACCGGCGAGGAGACGACCTCGCAGGAGCGCGAGCAGACCTTCGGCGCGATGGTCGAGATCGCGCTGGGCGCCGCCTTCGCGACCGACTGACGCGGCTAGCCCTCCACCAGCCGCTCGAGCTCGTCGCGGCCGGGCAGCTCGTCGGGCTCGACGACGCGGCCGGAGCGGACGAAGTAGAACGCCGCCCGCACCCGCTCCGGCGGCACCCCGCTGAGCTCGGCCCAGGCCAGCCGGTAGAGCGCGAGCTGCAGGGCGTCGGCGTCGTCGCGCCGGGAGGTCTTCCAGTCGACGACCAGGAACCCGTCGCCCTCGGGGTGCGGCTCGGCATAGACCGCGTCGATCCGGCCGCGCACGACCTGCCCCGCGAGCACCAGCGCGAACGGTGCCTCCACCGCGTGCGGCGGCCGATCGGCGAACGGACCCCGTTCGAAGGTCGCGATGAGCTCGGCCAGGTCGGCGTCGGACTCGATGCCGGCGTCGGCCTGCCCGGGCAGCTCGTCGGGGTCGAACAGGTCCTGCTGGCCGAACCTGGTCTCGACCCAGGCGTGGAAGCGGGTGCCGAAGCGGGCCGCCGCGGACGGCTGCCGGGGCATCGGCCGGGCGAGCTCGCGAGCGAAGGTCTCGGGGTCGGTGCGCAGCCGGCCGAGCGCCGTCGCCGACAGCGAGCTGGGCAGCGGGACCTCCACCACCTCGTCACGCTCGGAGCGCGCCTCGGCGACCAGCCGGTCGAGCTCGGTGTCCCAGTCGGCCACCCGCGCCGCCTCGACCACGTCGAGCCCGTCGTCCGGCGCCGCCGGGTCGGCCGCCCGCACCAGCTCGGCCGCCCGGAGCCGCAGCGTCGCCTCGCGCCCCGGGCCGGGCTCGGGCCACGGGCGGGAGGGGTCGACCTCGGCGTAGGGATTGGGATCGCCCTTGGCCGGCCGCTCCTGCCACCCCTCGACCGGCAGCCCCCAGTCGGCGAGCTGGTCGCGCACCACCCGCTGGAAGTCGGACGGGCCGTACGGCGTGGCTCGCGGGCTCCAGAGGTAGGACGTCACGCTCAGCCGGTGGGCGGCGCGGGTGAAGGCGACGTAGCCGAGCCGCAGCTCCTCCTCGCGGTCGTGGGCGCGGGTGTCGCTGCGGTAGGCGTCGAGCGCCGCCTTGTCGTGTCCCGCGAGCTGCGGGAGGTCGTCGGCGTCGCCGCGCAACGGCGCCGGCAGCACGGCGGGCGAGGAGGTCCACAGGGTGCGCGAGCGGTTGGACGGGAAGCGGGTCTCGCACACGCCGACCACGAAGACGTGCGCCCACTCCAGGCCCTTGGCCCGGTGGACGGTGAGCAGCTTGACCGAGTCGGCCGCGGTCGGCGTCGCCAGGTCGAGGCCGTTGCCCTGGTCGTCCTCCGCGGTGAGGTAGGCCAGCAGTGCCGAGAGCGACACGTCGCCGTCGACGGCCTGGAAGTCCGCCACCGCCTTGACGAACAGGTCGAGGTTGTCGCGGCGCGCCGCCGCCGCGGGCGACACCGCGGACGCGAGCTCGATGTCGACGCCGGTGGTGTCGATGATCCGCCGGACGATGTCGAGCAGCGGCTCCCCGACGCTGCGCCGCAGCGCCCGCAGCTCGCTGCTCAGCAGCGCGAAGCGCTCCCGCGCCTCCGGGGAGTAGGCCGCGTCGCCGGGCGAGTCGAGCGCGTCGCCGAGCGCGGCGATCTCGGCGGGGTCGATGCCGTCGGCGATGCCGATCAGCTGGTCACCGAGGGTCTCGGCCTCCCGAGCGCTGCTGCCGGCGAGCGTCGCCGCCCGGCGCGCGAGCAGGCGCAGGTCGCGCGGACCGATCGCCCAGCGCGGGCCGGAGAGCAGCGTCAGCAGCGCGGCGTTGGCGGTGACGTCGCCCAGCAGGTGGAGCGTGGCCACCACCTCCGCCACCTCGGGCAGCCGGATCAGGCCGGACAGGCCGACGATCTCGACGGGGACGTCGCGAGCGGTCAGCGCGTCGAAGACCTCCGCGGCGTGCGCGTTGTCGCGGGTGAGCACACCGATGTCGGACCAGGCCGCACCCCCGTCGCGGGCCGCCTGCACCTCCTCGGCCAGCCACGCCAGCTCGTCGGCCTGGGTGGTGTGCACGAGCGTGGACACCTCGCCGTCGCCCGCGGTCTCGGCCGCGGCGAGCCGCACCACCTGGCCGGCGTAGGCGTCGTAGAGCGGCTCGGCCAGCCGGTTGGCCACCTCGAGGATCCGCCGGTCGGAGCGCCGGCTCACCGTCAGGGGGTACGTCGGCACGGTGGCCCCGGCGGCAGCCGGGAAGGTCTCGGCGAAGCGCAGGATGTTGGACACCGAGGCGCCCCGCCAGCCGTAGATCGCCTGGTTGGGGTCGCCGACCGCGGTCACCGGGTGCCCGCCGGCGAAGAGCCGGGACAGCATCGTGGCCTGGGCCACCGAGGTGTCCTGGTATTCGTCCAGCAGCACGACGCGGAACCGCTCGCGCTCGAGCTCCCCCACCTGGGGCTGGTCGACGGCGAGCCGGGCGGCGAGCTCGATCTGGTCGGAGAAGTCCATCAGCCCGAGGTCGCGCTTGAGCCGACGGTAGGCGCGGACCAGGTCCATCAGCTCGGCGCGGCGCTCGATCGCGTGGCGGGCCTTGGCGATCGCGTCGAGGTAGGTCTTGCGGGCCTTGCCGGCGAGCTCGGCCTCCTCCTCCCGCGCGAAGGCCCGGGAGGCCTCGGCGTCGAACGCGAGCACCGCGTCGGGGCCGACCAGGTGCTCGCTCATCGCCCCGTCGAGGGCCAGGAGGTTCTGGATCGCGGTCGGCGGGTGGTCGGTGAGGAACCGGACCTCGGCGTCGTGCCGCTCGACCACCCGGGCGCCGAGCTGGTAGCGCGAGGCGTCGGAGAGCACGCGCGTGTCGGGCTCGTGGCCGATCCGCAGCCCGTGGTCGGTGAGCAGGCCGGCGGCGTAGGCGTGGTAGGTCGCGACGGTCGGCTCGAGGGTGTCGTCCGCGTCAGGGCCCGGGACGTCTCCCGGCTCGGGCAGCAGCCCGGCCGCCGACAGCGCCTCACGCACCTTGCTCCGCAGCTGGCTCGCGGCCTTGGTCGTGAAGGTCAGGCCGAGCACCTGGTCGGGGGTGACCTGGCCGGTCGCGACGAGGTAGACCACCCGGGCGGCCATCAGCGTGGTCTTGCCCGAGCCGGCCCCGGCGATGACGACGGCCGGCGCCAGCGGCGCCCGGATCGCCTCCCACTGCTCGGGGCTCGGGGCGAAGTCCCAGCCCATCAGCGTCGCGAGCTGCT
>JAUILS010000278.1 GCA_030432975.1 Actinomycetes bacterium | reverse complement strand
CGGTTCGACGACGTACGCCGGTCGGCCATGCCGCGGAGCACCGCGGTCGTGCTCTGGCTGTTCGGCCACCACGAGCACGCGGTGCTCGACGCCGAGCTGTGGCTGGAGTTCATCGCCCAGGACGCCCCGCACGACAAGCTGGCGGTGGCCGTCACCCGGCTCCCCGACGCGCCGGAGGGGCGCCTGGAGGAGATGCGGGCCGCCGTGCACACCATCGACGCCGGCATCCCCGTCCTCGCCGCCGACCCCCGCGACCGCGACGACATCGCGATGGTCCTCGGGGCCGCGCTCGACGCCGCCCTCGACCGCACCGCGGTGCGCGCATGACCAACCCGGCGCTGGACGGCGACGCGGTCGTCGTACCGCTCAACGCCCACGAGCGGCACGCCCCCGGCGAGGAGCTCGACTCGGTCGGCGCGGACTCCTGGGAGGCCTGGTCGGCCGCCGTCGCGGAGCTGGTGCAGCCGATGCTCGACGACCTCTCCTCGTCCCTGCCGGGGCTGCAGTCCGCCCTGCTGTCCACCGCCGACGGCTTCGGCCTCTGCGCCCGCGGACTCGACGACACCACGGTGCGCCGGGTCTCCTCGATGGCCAGCTCGATGACCTCGCTCGCCTCCGCGGCGACCGGCCCCGAGCCACACCTCGCCGCACCGTCCCACTCCGCCGCCGAGCCGACCGACGGCGACACGTCGCTCGCCCTGGTCACCCTGGTGCACGGCGCGAGCATCACGGTGGTGCTCCCGGTCCGGCTCCCGAACGACGACCTGCTGCTGTCGGTGACCGTGTCCGGCCCGACGCTCGGGTCGCTGCTGCACCACGCCGAGCTGACCAGCGACCGGATCCGCGCCGCCCTTTCCTGAGGCCGAGGCGTCGCTGATGTCGGCGCGAGGCGTCGCGGACGGGTCAGTCGGGTGTCGCCATCGCGTCGGCACGCCGTACGACGTCGGCACAGAAGGCCTCCAGGTCGGCCACGTCGTCCACGTACTGCGACGGCTTGAGCGCGAAGGTCGTGAAGCCGGCCTCCATCTGGTCGGGGATCGCCGCCATCGCCTGGCCCAGGTCCGCGCAGGAGTGGTCGTCGGGGAAGACCGCGCGCGTGCCGCCAACCATCTCGAGATCGGTGACGTCGCGGCCGGCGTCGGCGAAGGTCTCCGACAGCCGCCGCAGGTCCTCGTCGCTGGGGGCGCCGAGGGGGTGGAAGCCGTGGCCGTGCCGGACGAGCCGCCGCAGCAGCGGGCCGTGCAGCTTCTGCCCACCGAACCACAACCGCGGCCCGTCGGGGTGGAACGCCCTCGGCTCGAGGCTCACGTCTTCGAAGGTGAAGTACTCGCCGGCGAAGGAGAACGGGCCGGGCTGCCAGGCGAGGCGCATGATCTCGAGCTGCTCGTCGAGGATCCGGCCACGCTGCTCGAAGGGCACGCCCAGGGCGGCGTACTCATCACGGCTCCAGCTGACCGTCGGCTGCACCACGAGCCGTCCGCCGCTGAGCAGGTCGAGGGTGCCGAGCTCGCGGGCGAGCAGCAGCGGGTGGCGCAGCGGCGCCAGGATCGCGGCCGCGACCAGTCGCAAGTGGGTGGTCACCGAGGAGATGGCGGACAGCAGCATCAGGGAGTTCGGCCACGGGGTGTCCGGCTCCTGGTTGCCCGGAAGGGCGTACATCCGCGGGTTGCTCATCAGCCCCTGGTCGCTGGCGTCCGGGCCGAGCACGACGTGCTCGCTGATCATCACGCCGTCGAAGCCGGCGTCCTCGGCGACGCGGGCCCACCGGACCAGCTCCGGCAGGTCCGGGCGCGGGGACATCGTCCAGTTCTCGCTGAGCATCAGCACCATGCGGGGCGTGGGCACGGGCTAGTCCTCCCTGGTGTTGACCCGGCAGAAGTTCGGGGAGTGCGCCCTGAACTTCTGCCGGGTCAACCTGAACTTCTGCCGGGTCAACCTGAACTTCTGCCGGGTCAACCTCACGTGACGAGGTCGGCGACGGCCTCCTCGTTCTCCTTGTCGCGGCGGAGGGCGCCGAGGGCGGTGCCGACGACGAAGGCGATGAACGGCGACAGCACCAGGACCCAGCCCAGGGTGTTGAGGCCGAAGGTCTGCATCGTCGGGTCCACGCCCTCGGCGGTCGTGCCGGCGAGCAGGCCGAAGCGCGACATCACGAGGTAGGCGCCGACCGCGAGGGCGACCGCCGAGACCGCGGGAGCGATCATCGTGTTCCAGACCCGGGTGTCCTCGCCGGTGCGGCGGAAGTAGACGATCACCGCGAGCGAGACCAGCACCTCCACCACGACGATGGCGAGGACGGCCACGGCGCTGAACCAGAAGAACATGTTGCCGATCGGGTCCTTGTCGAACCACGCGAAGGCGGTGATGACCGCGCCGGCGACGGCGGAGGTCACGAGGGCGCCGACGATGGGAGCACCCTGCTTGTTCACGTGGTCGAGCGCGCGGGGCAGCACACCCGCGCGGCCCATCGAGTAGAAGTAGCGCGCGGCGCTGTTCTGGAACGCGAGCAGCCCGGCGAACAGGCTGGAGAGCACCAGCCAGCTCATCGTCGTCGCGAGCCAGCCGCCGACGTACTCCTCGGCGACGGAGAAGAGCACCGCAGCGGGGTCGGCGAGCGGTTCACCCTCGACGGTCGAGATGGTCGCGACCTGCTCGACCACCTGGCTCGCCCCGAGGGCGCTGACCACAGCGAACGAGGTGATCGCGAACAGCGCCGCGATCAGGCCCACGGCGGTGTAGGTCGCGATCGGCACGGCGCGCTTGGGGTCCTTGGTCTCCTCGGCATAGATCGCGGTGGCCTCGAAGCCGATGTACGACGCGAACGCGAACGCCAGCGCGATGCCCGCGCCGCCGCCGAATCCGCCCGCGAAGATGTTGGCCGGCGCGAACGACGCAGCCAGGTCGAAGCCCTCCGGGCCGCCGCCCTGGAAGAGCACGGCCAGCGCGGTCACGGCCAGCGAGGCAACTTCGAGCAACATCAGCACGCCGAGCACCTTGGCGCCGATGTCGACCTGCAGGATCGAGAGCACGGTGACGATCGCCCAGGCGAGGAAGCACCAGCCCCACCACGGGAGGTCGGTCCCCAGCTGCTCGTTGAGCTGGAACTCGGCCAGACCGCCGAAGAAGCCGAAGATCGCCAGTTGGATGGTGATGTAGGCCAGCAGCGAGACGAACGCCGAGCCGACGCCGGGCGCGATCCCGAGGCCGCGGCCGACGTAGGCGAAGAAGGCGCCGGCGTTGCTGACCTTCTCGCTCATCGCGGCGTAGCCGACGCTGAAGAGCAGCAGAACCAGGCCGACGACGAGATAGGCGCCGGGCGCCCCGGCGCCGTTGCCGAGCACGATCGCGACGGGCACGGCACCGGTCATGCCGACCAGCGGCGCCGCCGCGGCGACGACGAAGAAGACGACGCCGGCGATGCCGAGCTTGTTCTTGGCGAGCTTCTCGCCGGGGAGCAGCTCGTGGTGCGGCTGCGCTGAGTCGGTGCTCATCGTGAGGATCTCCCTGTGCTGACGGATGAGGTGCTGACGGGTGAGGTGCGGTCGGGAGGGCGCCGACCCGACGACGCCCGCAGGCGGTGCTCGCGTGTGTGCCAGGTCACACGCAAGCCGTTCGGGTCCGTACGATAGGACCCAAACGATCTCCGCCACAAGCACCCTGACCGGATCTCGGGCAACCTTGACCGTGGCGGTCGCCGCCCCTAGGTTGACCCAATACGTTTGGACCCGAACGATCTAGCGCGACGGCCGACCGCCCGCCCGTCTG
>JAUILS010000035.1 GCA_030432975.1 Actinomycetes bacterium | reverse complement strand
TGAGCCGGTAGATCAACCGCCACCGGTCGGTGATCTCCGCCGCGGACGCCGCGGGGGAGAGGTCGCGGGCGGCCAGCGCCCACAGGGTGTCGCCGGGGCGGACCACGTGGCTCGGGGCCGGCGGGGGCGCCACCCCGGCCAGTGCAGGGCGCGCCGCCGGCGCCCGAGGTGGTCGCGTCGGCGCGGTCGTGAGGTCCGTCGCGGGGCCTGCGGCCCGGTCGGGGTAGGGCAGCCCGCGCACCACCTCCACCGATGAGGCCGCGGCGTCGGCGCCGTCGACCGCCAGCGCGGGTGCCGCCAGTCCGCCTGTGACCGCGGCGCCGAGAGCGCCGAGCACCGCCCGGTGCAGCCACCGGGGGCAGCCCCGGGGCCGGACCCGGCGTCCGCGGGCGGCGGCCACCAGCACGGCCGTCACCGACGCCCACCACCACAGCGCGCAGCCGAGCAGCAGCGCGGCGGCCACCCCTCGCACCAGGGGCACCAGGTCGAGGGCGGCCTCGGGCCGCAGCGTGCCGGCCAGCAGCCTCAGCTCGGGAGCGAGCTGGCTCGGCAGCGTCGCCAGCAGGCCCCCCACCGCCGCCCAGAGGAGCCAGCCTCGCCACATCCGCATGCCCGATCCTTGCGTTTGCCTATGTTTGCTTTCATTCAAGGACGAAAGTGACCACTCGTCAATGCCCTCTCCACAGCTCGCAGGCCCGCCGTCGGAGGGCGCCGGGCGAGGTGGCAGGCTCCTGCCATGGCCTGGGACGACGAGCTGACCTCGCTCTTCGCCGACCTGGAGCGGCAGGCGGAGGCGCTCTACGGCGAGGAGCGGGCCGCCGAGCTCGCCGACCGCAGCCGGGCGGAGTACGCCTCGGTCACCCTGGCGAGCCGGCTGATGGCCTCGGTCGAGCAGGAGGTCGCGCTCGACGTGGTGGGCGTCGGGTCGGTCTCGGGCCGGCTGGAGCGGCTCGGGGAGGGCTGGTGCCTGGTGCGCTCGCTCGGCACCGACTGGATCGTGCTCTCCGCGGCCGTGGCCGCGGTCCGGGGTGCCTCGGAGCGCGCGGTCCCGGAGGCCGCCTGGTCGCCGCTGACGCGGCTGGGGGTCGGCTCCACGCTGCGGGGGCTCGCCGCCGCGGAGGCGCGCTGCATCGTCCACCGCCGCGACGGCGCGCGCCACGAAGGCGTGCTGGAGCGGGTCGGGGCCGACTTCGTGGAGGTGCGGCCCGAGGTGGGCCGGGTCCAGCTGGTGGCCTTCACCGCGGTGGCCGCGGTCGCCAGCCGCGACTGACCGCTGCGGCTCGCGGCGGGGCTACGTCGCGTCGACGTCGTACGGCGGCAGCTCGCCGGCCTTCAGCGGCTTCTCGCGCGGGCGGCTGGGTGCCGGCGCGTCATCGTCGTCCTCCATCGCCTCGAGCACGTGCTTGCGCACGATCTCGCGGGGGTCGAGGTCACGCAGCTCGAGGTCGGCGTAGTCGGGGCCGAGCTCCTCGCGCAGCTCGTCGCGGGCGACGTTGGCGAGGTTGCGCAGCTGGCGGAGCATCCGCCCCGCCTGGCGGGCCAGGTCGGGCAGCTTCTCGGGACCGACGACGAGCACCGCGACGAACGCGATCACCGCGAGCTCCGGCAGGCCGACCCCGAACATGCGGGGAGTCTAGAGCTTGCTGGTGGGGGTCAGGCCGAGCTGGCGGCCGGCCAGGCCGCGGCCCTTCTCGGCCAGCGTCGACGCCACCCGGGTCAGCTCGACCGCCGCGGGTGCGGTGGGGTCGGACTCGACGATCGGCTTGCCGGCGTCGCCACCCTCGCGCAGCGAGGTGTCGAGCGGCACCTGGCCGAGCACCGGGACGTCGTAGCCGAAGCGCTCGCTCAGGGTCGCGGCCACCCGCTCGCCGCCGCCGCTGCCGAAGATCTCCAGCCGGTGCTCGGCACCGCAGTGCGGGCACGGGAGGTAGCTCATGTTCTCCACGACGCCGACCACCCGCTGGTGCATCATCGAGGCCATCGTGCCCGCGCGCTCGGCCACCTCGGCGGCGGCCTCCTGTGGGGTGGTGACCACGAGCACCTCGGCGTTGGGGAGGTGCTGGCCGAGCGAGAGGGCGATGTCGCCGGTGCCGGGCGGCAGGTCGAGCAGCAGCACGTCGAGGTCGCCCCAGAAGACGTCGCTGAGCATCTGCACGAGCGCCCGGTCGAGCATCGGGCCGCGCCAGGCCACGACCTGGTCGCGCCGCGGCTTGAGCATGCCGATGGAGATCACCGAGACGCCCGACGGCGTCGGGACCGGCATGATCATCTCCTCGACCTGGGTGGGCCGGGAGTCGGCGACGCCGAGCATGGCGGGCACGGAGTGGCCGTAGATGTCGGCGTCGACGATGCCGACCTTGCGGCCCTGCGCCGCCAGCGCGAGGGCGAGGTTGACGGTCACCGACGACTTGCCCACGCCGCCCTTGCCCGACGCGACCGCGACCACCCGCGTCAGCGAGCCGGCCTGGGCGAACGGGATCTCCTTGGCGGGCTGGCCGCCGCGCAGCGTGGTCTGCAGCGCCGAGCGCTGCTCGTCGGTCATCACGCCCATCGTCACCGACACCCCGGTGACGCCCTTGACCTTGCCGACGGCGGCCGTGACGTCGCGCGTGATCGCGTCGCGCATCGGGCAGCCGGCCACCGTCAGCAGCACGTGGACGGCCACCGAGCCGTCGTCGCCGCGCTCGATCGCGTCGACCATGCCGAGCTCGGTGACGGGGCGCTTGATCTCGGGGTCGATGACGGTGGCCAGCGCCGCCCAGATCGCGGGGTGGGACTGCTCGAGGGAGGGGGTGCTCATGATGTCCAAGAGTACGGGTGACCCTCAGGACCGGTCGTTCGCGGGGGCGTCCTCGGGGTCCTCGTCGTCGGAGCCGGCGAGCCGCTCCTCCAGCTCGCCCACCAGCGACCGCAGCTCCGATCGCAGGAAGTCGCGCGTGGCGACCTCGCCGACCGCCATCCGCAGCGAGGCCACCTCGCGGGCGAGGAACTCCATGTCGGCGTGTGCGCGGGCGTTGGCCTGCCGGTCCTGCTCGGCGACCACCTTGTCGCGGGTCTCCTGCCGGTTCTGGGCGAGCAGGATCAGCGGGGCGGCGTACGACGCCTGCAGCGAGAGCATCAGCGTCAGGAAGATGAAGGGGTAGCGGTCGAACGTCAGGCCGTCCGGCGCCAGGATGTTCCAGCCGACCCACACACCGACGAAGACCGTCATCCAGAACAGGAAGCGGGCGGTGCCCATGTAGCGGGCGAAGCCCTCGGCGAACACGCCGATGGTGTCGGCCTCGGGGTCGGGGCGGCGCAGCTGCAGCCGACGCGTCTCGCGCGGGGTGTCGAGACGGCTGCGGGAGGGGCGGGACTCGCTCATGCCTCGGCCCTCGCAGCGTTCTCCCGCCAGCCGTCGGGGAGCATGTGGTCGAGCAGGTCGTCGACGGTGACGACGCCGAGCAACCGGCCCTGGTCGTCGACGACCGGCGCGGCCGTGAGGTTGTAGTAGGCCACGTGGGCGGCGACGTCCTGGAGCGTCGCCTCGGGGTGGATGTAGGTCGTCTCCTGGTCGAGCACCCCGGCCACCAGCTCGCTGGGGGGCTCCCGGAGCAGCCGCTGGATGTGGGCCAGCCCGAGCAGCTTGCCGGTCGGCGTCTCCAGCGGCGGCCGGCAGACGTAGACCTGCGCGGCCAGCGACGTCGGCAGCTCCTCGCGCCGGACGTGGGCCAGCGCCTCGGCGATGGTGGCGTCGGGCGGCAGGATCACCGGCTCCGGCGTCATCATGCCGCCGGCGGTCTCCTCGTCGTAGACCATCAGCCGCTTGACGTCCTCGGCCTCCTCGGGCTCCATCAGCTCCAGCAGCCGGCTGGCCTGCTCGGGCGGGAGGTCGGCGATCAGGTCGGCGGCGTCGTCGGCCGACATCTCCTCGAGGATGTCGGCGGCGCGCTCGGGGTCGAGGTGGCTGAGGATCTCGACCTGGTCCTCGTCGGGCATCTCCTCGAGCACCTCGGCGAGCCGCTCGTCGTCGAGCTCCGCCACCACGGCCGTACGCCGGTCGGTCGGCAGGTCGTGCAGCGTGCTCGCGGCGTCGGCGGGACGCATGTCGTTGAGCGCCGCGATCAGCTGGGTGGCCCCCTGTGCCTCGTCAGGGCTGGCCAGCCCGATCACGGCGTTCCACTCCACGACGTGGGTCTGCCCGCGCCGGCGCAGGCCGCGGCCCGGCTCCTGCACCGCCAGCCGGCTGACCAGCCAGTCGCGGTTGCGGCCCTGCTCGAGGGCGACGTCGTAGATCGAGCCGCGGACGGCGCTGTCGCGGATGACGACCTGCCGGTCGAGCATCTCGCCCATCACCAGCGTCTCGGTGGGGCGCTGCTCGAAGCGGCGCAGGTTGATCACGCCGGTGGTGTAGACCTGGCCGCTGTCGATGTTGGTGACCCGGGTCATCGGCACGAAGATGCGGCGCCGGCCGAACACCTCGACCACCAGGCCCAGCGCCCGTGGCTGGTGGGCGTCGGAGCGCACCGTGACGACCACGTCGCGCACCTTGCCCACCTGCTCGCCGCGCGGGTCGAAGACCGGCAGCCCGACGAGCCGGGCGACGTAGACGCGCGTGGGGGTGGTGGTCACGGGGAGAACGCTACTGAGAAGGGGCGAAGACCGTGAAGGCACGACCGGGGTCGAGCGTGCCACCGGGCACGGGCGGCAGACCGAGGGCCTTGGTGACGACCGCGGCGACGTGGGCGGTGCGGACCGGCTGGCGGCCGCCGTACCCCTTCCACTCGCCGGCGGGATCCTTCAGCTGCGGGTTGAGGTCGTAGAGGTCGGCGCCGACCGCGACCCCGGGGCCCCACGCCAGGAACGGCACCCGGATGTTGGGCAGCGCCTTGGTGTTGGTGGCCAGCGTCTTGGAGCCCGCGTGGTCAGAGGTGACGACGACGATCGTCCGACCGGCGAGCTTGGTGCTGCCCTCGATGGTCGCCAGCAGCTGCGCCACGCGGGCGTCGGCCTGGGCGACCGCGGCGTCGTAGTCGGGGCTGGTGAAGCCCTCGCGGACGCCCACCCGGTGCGTGGCCGACAGGTGCAGGAAGCTCAGCGTCGGCGGCTTGCCGCTGCTCAGCCGGCCCAGCAGGTCGGCCATCGCGCGGGCGTCGTTGCGGTCGCCGGCGTAGTCGACGATCTTGTCCCGCCCGTTGTCGACGCCGTAGGGGTCGCGGCCGCCGTTGGTGGCGTCCCAGCTGCGGTCCATGATGCGCAGGTTGTCGCGGGTCACCAGGGCGGTCTTGTAGGCGTAGTTGTGCACCAGGTCGAAGACGCTCGACACGTAGCGGCCGGCGGCGGCGTGCACGGTGCGGTCCCAGGTGTCGTCCCAGTCGACGCCGTGGCCGGCCTTGGCCGGGGTGACCCGGCGGCCGGTCAGCATCGCGGCGACGTTGGCGTCGCGCGAGGTGCGCTCCGCGAGCGTGCGGGCGTTGAGCGTCGAGGCGCCCTCGGCCATCAGCCGGTGCAGGGCGGGGGCGCCGTCGGCGCCGAGGCGCCGGATGCTGCCGACGGTGAGGCCCTCGATGTCGACGACGACGACCCGGTCGGCGTACGGCGTCTCGCGCGGCGCGATCGACGCCTCGGCGACGACGAGCGGATGGTCGGTGGCCTTCTTCACGATCCAGTCACGACGGGCGACGTAGCCGCCCCAGCGCACGTCGGAGGAGCCCATCACCCAGTCGACGGGCTGGGGGCGGGCGGGCGGCTGGCAGACGCCGTCGTGCAGCCCGCCGCTGGCGGAGTGGAGCTCGGAGCGGGGGGTGATGTAGCAGAAGTACTTCTCGCGCTCGTTCTTGTCGCCGGTGACGACCACGGGGATGGTCGGGTCGGCGGCCCGCAGCTGGGCGACCAGCTCGGCCTCGCGCCGGAAGCCCTCCTTGCGCCACTTCCAGGCGTCGCCGTGGGTGTTCGCAGGGTTGTGGGTGTTGAAGAACCACGACTTCTGGCCGGTGACCTTGCTCTCGAGCAGCACGTAGGGCATCAGCAGCTCGTCGCCCTTGAAGTAGGGGATCCGGATGGTGCGCTTGTCGAGCAGCTTCCAGGTGTCGCGCCGCCAGATGATCGAGTTGTGCACGCTGGCTCGCCGGTTGATCGAGGTGCCGGGGAAGACCCGGAACTCCGCGCCGGCGATCTCGTCGAAGTAGTCGGCCTGCTTGGCCTGGAACTCCTGGAGGCCCACGACCGAGAGGTTCTCCTCGCGGACCGCCCGCATCGCCAGCCGGAGCCGCTTCTGGTAGCCGTCCATGTTCGGGCGCTTGCCGCCGGGCTCGGTGTGGCTGGCCCCCAGGACGTTGAACGAGCCCACCCGGAACGACGCCTGGCTCGCGGCCGGGGCGATGGCGGGGGGCTGGGCGGCGGGGACGTCGGTGCTGTCGGCGTCGTCGACGGCCTGGCCGAGCCAGGCGACGCCGGCGGCCACGACCGCGGCGGCGGCGACCAGGGCCACCGCCTGACGGGCAGGCAGGCGGACGGCAGGCATGGAGTGACCCTCCTTGGGGGGAAGCAACCGGGGGCGCGGGGTGCAGCCGGGGTGTCCTCGACACCCTCGCCCGGTCGTGGGGACCGTGTGCAGCGTACGCGAAATTTCGTGACTTGTGAGGCCCTTGTGACGATTGGGACGGCACGGAGCGGCCCTGGGAGCGTGCCGACGGCGGCTCCCGGCGCCGCGGCGGCCGGGCGCTAGCATGACCGTCGTCCAGCCCTTCGACCGACGGGAGCAGCTCCGGTGAGCACCTCCGCGCGCTCCCGCACGGTGCGGATCGGGCCCGACGGCCTGCACGCCCGCTCCCGCGAGGAGCTCGTGCTCGACGTGCTCTTCGACGGGCGCCGGATCTGGTCGCTGTGGCTGCACCGCGACGGGGAGGGCGACGACAGCGTCGACGGGGGCGGGGGCACCTTCGTGGCCTGGCCGAAGGGCATGAAGCGCTTCCTCGACGGGTCCGCCCGGGTCAGCGTGGTCGTGCACGAGACGGGCGAGGTGCTCTACGACGAGGAGCACCGCTTCGGCGACGGCGAGGGCCGGGTCGAGGTCGTCGACCGTGACGGCAACCCGCTGGCGACCGACAAGACCGGCCGCCTGGTCAAGACCTTCGAGAACCGCAGCGCCGCCCATGTGGCGCCCCTCCTCGACGCCGTCGAGGAGGTGCTCGACGCGCTCCGGCGGGCCGGGATCGACGCGTTCCTCGCCTACGGCACGCTGCTCGGCGCGGTCCGCGAGGGGCGGCTGATCGGCCACGACAGCGACGCCGACCTGGGCTACGTCAGCGACCACACCGAGCCGGTCGACGTGATGCGCGAGTCGTTCCGGCTGCAGGCCCGGCTTGCGGAGATGGGCTACGTCACCCAGCGCTACTCCGGGGCGGCGTTCAAGGTCGTCGTGACCGAGGCCGACGGGTCCGCGCGCGGGCTCGACGTCTTCGGCGGCTTCCTGCGCGACGGCCACCTCCACCTCATGGGCGAGATCCGGGCCCCCTTCGAGCGGTCCTGGATCTTCCCGCTGGGCACCGCCACCCTCGAGGGCCGCGAGCTGCCGGTCCCGGCCGACCCCGACCGGCTGCTGGTCGCCACCTACGGCCCCTCCTGGCGCACCCCCGACCCGGCGTACAAGTTCGAGACACCGGCCACGACCTACCGCCGCCTCAACGGCTGGTTCCGCGGCATCCGGCCGCAGCGACCGCTGTGGGACGGCTTCTACGCCCGCACCCCCGAGCCGGCCTCGTGGGAGCCGTCCGACCTGGCGCGGGCGGCCTTCGCTGCCCACGGCACCGGGGCGACGTACGTCGACCTCGGCTGCGGCCACGGCGTCGACGTCGCCTGGCTCGCCTCCCAGGGAGCGACGGTGTGGGGGCTCGACCACGTGCCGAAGGCGTTCGCCGCCACCGCGGCGGCCCAGCCCGACGACTCGACCGCCCACTTCGCGGCGCTCAACCTGCACGAGCTGCGCTCGGTGCTCTCGACCGGAGCCCTGCTGGCGCGGGAGCCCGGCCCGAAGGTGCTGCTCGGCCGCCATCTGGTCGACGCGGTCGACCGACCGGGTCGGCGCAACCTCTACCGACTGTGCGA
Source organism: Actinomycetes bacterium (assembly GCA_030432975.1). Classification (GTDB taxonomy): domain Bacteria; phylum Actinomycetota; class Actinomycetes; order Propionibacteriales; family Nocardioidaceae; genus Nocardioides. The sequence goes on along the minus strand of JAUILS010000035.1, from coordinate 13,343 downwards.
CATGCTGCTGCGCGACGGCGGCGAGGTGTGGCTGGAGTTCGTCTGCCGGCGGGGCCGCGACCGGCTGGCCCGTCGGCTGCGCGTCAAGGCCCGGCAGCCCGACAAGATCGCGGACGAACTGACCGCCGCCGGCGCGACCGTGACGGCCCGCGAGGTGCTGCTAGCCTCGACACCCGTTGGCGGGAAGGCCGCGGAGGTGCCCTCCCGGATCTGTCGGATGGTGGCCACGTGGCGGTGAAGGACTCGCTCGGCAAGAGCGCACGGACGGTCGGCGAGAAGGTCGCCGCGACCACCGTGGTCGACCTGCGTCGCCGGGTGAAGCGGCTGGAGGACGAGGTGCAGGAGTGCCGGTCCCTCAACATCCGCCTCGCCGAGCTCACCGACCTGGTGACCGAGCTGCTGCTCCCGGTCGCGCAGCGCGACGAGGCGAAGGTGGCCGAGCTGCTCGAGCGGTACCAGAAGTCCCTCTGAGGCCATGGCGCGTCGCGTCTTCTTCCACGTCGGGCTGCCCAAGACGGGCACGACCTACCTCCAGTCGGTGCTGTGGGCCAACCGCAAGGCCCTCGCCGACCAGGGCGTCCTCTATCCCGGAGGCCCGCGCGAGCACCTGTGGGCATCGCTGTCGGTGCGGGAGCGCCCCGGGCTCGCGCAGCGCAACCCCGAGGCCGAGGGCGCCTGGGACCGGGTGGTCGAGCGGCTCGCCGCGTGGGAGGGCGACGGGCTGGTCAGCCACGAGTTCTTCGGCAGCGCGAGCGCGGAGCAGGCGCAGCGCGCGCTCGCGGCGGTCGAGCCCGCCGAGACCCACGTGGTCGTCACCGCCCGCGACCTGCTGACCGTGCTGAGCTCCTACTGGCAGGAGTACATCAAGCACGGCTTCGAGGCGACGCTCGACGAGTTCCCGACCAGCAGCGAGCCCGGCGACGAGTGGGGCTGGGAGGCCCTCGACCTGCCCGGCGTGCTGCGGCGCTGGGGCAGCACGCTGCCCCCCGAGCGAGTGCACGTGCTCGTGCTGCCCGAGCGCGACGCACCGCGCGAGACGCTGATGCTGCAGTTCGCCGAGATCCTCGGGGCCGACGCGACCGACTTCTCCGTCGAGCGGGCCAAGGAGAACACCTCCCTGGGTCTGGTGGAGGCCGAGCTGCTCCGCCGGGTGAGCCCCTACCTCAGCGGCTTCGGCAGCGCGCTGGACCGCGGCGTGTGGATCCGCGGCTACCTCGCCCACCGGATCCTGGTGCCGCGGTCCGGGGAGCGCTTCCTCCCCTCCGACGCGCGCGTCGCCGAGCTCGCCGCCCGCGCCGACGAGGGGATCGCCGAGATCGAGCGGTCGTCGTACGACGTGATCGGCGACCTGGAGCGCCTCCGGGTGACCGCCCCCGGCGGGCTGCGACACCCCGACGACGTGAGCCAGGACGAGCTCTTCGACGCCGCGCTGGACACGATCGCGGTGCTGATGCAGGAGATGCGGGTGGTCCGCCGCAACAACACCTCGATGAAGAAGGCGCTGGCCAAGGCGGAGCGCCGGCTGGAGGAGGCGACGGCGACCGACCCGGCACCCGCCTCGCGGCTGGCGCGGGCGCTCGACCGGGTGCGGCCTGGCGGGGGAGCCGGCGAGGGCTCCGGCGAGGCGTCCGGGCCGGGGAAGGGTCGTTAGGATGCCGCCCATGCCCCAGCCCCGGCTCTTCCTCCACATCGGACTGCTGAAGACCGGCACGTCGTACCTCCAGACGGTGATGTGGCAGAACGTCGAGGAGCTCCACCGCCAGGGGCTCGACATGGTGCCGGGCTCCAAGCGCGAGACCTTCCACCTGATGCTCAAGGCGCGCGACCGCTACAAGCCCGAGGCGGACCCGCCGGAGGTCGCCACCGCGTTGGAGCGCCTCCCCGGCCAGATCGCGGCCGCGACCGGCGACCGCGTGCTGATCACCGAGGAGTCGCTCGCCCCGGCCACCCCCGAGCAGATCGAGGACCTCCTGGCCGCCTGCTCGGGCCGCGAGGTCCACGTGATCGTCACGCTGCGCGACCTGGGGCGGCAGATCCCCTCCGCGTGGCAGCAGACGCTGCAGGCCGGCATGTCGCTGACCTACCGGGCCTACCTGCGGCGGCTGCGCCGCACCGAGGGCGAGATCGCCAACCGCTACTGGTCGTCCAAGGACGTCGCGGCCATCCTCGACCGGTGGGTGCAGTACGTCCCGGCCGAGCGCATCCACCTGGTGCTGGTCCCGCCGCCCGGCGCGCCGCACGAGGAGCTGCTCCACCGCTTCTGCCGGGTGATCGAGGTCGACCCGGAGCCGCTCGACCGCGAGGTGCAGCGCAGCAACGAGTCCGTGGGGCGGGTGCAGGCCGAGGTGCTGCGCCGGGTCAACGCCGCGCTCGACCCGGAGCTGCAGGCGCGCGAGCTCTACGGCGACGTCGGCAAGCGCTACTTCGCCGTGCGGGTGCTCGGCAAGCAGAAGGGCGAGCGCATCCGGGTGCCGCGCGAGCTCCAGGAGTGGACCCGTGAGGTGTCCCAGCGCTACGTCGACGCCATCGTCGCCGGCGGCTACCAGGTGGAGGGCGACCTCGACGACCTGATCCCGCGCGACGAGGCGTTCACCGACGAGGGCAAGGTCAGCCACAAGCAGGTGGCCGAGTCCGCCGTCCTCGCGCTGGCCCGGATGCTGACCGACGACATGGAGCGGCTGCGCACCCGTCGCAAGCGGGCCAAGGCCCGGCGCGGCTCGCCGACAGGCATGTTGCGTCGAGCGTTCGGCTCAGGGCGTCGCCTTGGGTAGAGTGGCCGACCGTATGTCGTGAACCGACCGTCCGGGGGGATCCCACCATGCTCCGCAAGACCCTGCTGAGCAGCGCCATCGCGCTGACTCTCGCCATCGGTCTCGCACCGGCCACCGCCACCGCCGCCGCGCCAGCCGCGACGGCCTCGACGTCTGCGGTCATGTCCGCGGCCGCCTCGTCGCTCTCGACGGCCGTCGCCGCGGCGACGGCCCCCGCTCCTGCGGCCAAGAAGAAGGGCTGGCGTCCCGCCTCCGGGGCGGCGTTCAACAACCCGCTGGGCCGGATCGGTGAGAAGGCCAAGCTGATGACCCGGATCGTCAAGGCGATCAACCACACCCCCAAGGGGGAGTACATCCGGATCGCGGCCTACTCCTTCGACCGCCAGTCGGTCCTCGACGCGCTGCTCAAGGCCAAGCGCCGCGGCGTGCGCATCCAGATGCTCCTCAACGACAACTGGACCTCCAAGCAGACGCTGCGCCTGCAGAAGGTGCTCGGCAAGAAGGCCGGCCGCAAGAGCTTCGTGCGGATCTGCAAGGGCTCCTGCCGCGGCGGACCGGGCAACCTGCACCTGAAGGTCTACTCCTTCAGCAAGACCGGCACCGCCAACAACGTCATCATGACGGGCTCGCACAACATGACCGACCGGGCCGTGCGGCTGCAGTGGAACGACCTCTACACCATCAATGGCAACCGCAAGATCTTCGACACCTTCAAGAAGGTCTTCAACCAGATGAAGTGGGACAAGCGGGTCTCGCCCCGCTGGGTCTACTTCAGCAGCGGCGACTTCGCCGGCCAGTACTACAAGACGACCGGTGAGGCGACCAAGGCCGACGCCGTCAGCGAGGCCGACATCACCAGCGTGGCCGCGGCCAAGATCCCGGGCCCCGACAAGGACCCGGTCATGAAGCGGCTCAAGAGCATCCGTTGCAAGGCGCTGCCCGGCACCGGCAAGAAGGGCCGGACGGTGATCCGGATCCTGATGTACGGCTGGAACCAGGAGCGCGGCAAGTGGCTGGCCGAGCAGGTCCGCGACCTCAAGCGCCGCAAGTGCAACATCTCGATCATCGGCAGCGCCATGGGTGGCGGGGTCCTCAAGATCCTGCGGCAGCGCAAGATCGACGTCCGCAGTGCCGACTGGGACTACCCGCCGATCAACCCCAACGACCCCAACGCCGTCCGGCGCGCCAACTTCTACTCCCACCTGAAGATCCTCGCCGTCAACGGCAACATGGGTGGCAAGCCGGTCAAGAAGGTGTGGACCGGCTCGGAGAACTGGTCGGGCATCTCGTTCCTCAATGACGAGCTGATCCTCGAGATCGACCGCGCCCGGGTCTACCGGAAGTACGTCGACCACTACAACTTCGTCCGCCGCCGGGCGACGCACAGCTTCGCCGTCAAGCCGCTGGGCATGCCGTAGGGCTCACGCTCGCGCTGTGCCGTGGCTGGGTGCCACCTCGTGACACCTGGCCACGGCGTTGTCGTGTGAGGCCACCGGTCGAACCCGTCATCGGGCCGGACGACCGATCGTTTGCGTGTGGCGCCGGCGCCGGACGGCCGGTGGTGGGTCCGAGTGGCGGCTGGTCTACCGCCCTGGCAGCGGCAGGATCCGGTTGGGCGTCTACCGATATCGGTCCTCCTGCAGCGGCACGGAGAGTGTGTAGTCAAAGGGAAAGACGCGCTCGGGCGCGATTCCCAGGACCACCGGGAGAGCCTCGGTGGTGAACCAGCCATCCGTCCAAACGAAGGAGCCGGCTAGTTCTCCGCCGTCGTCGGTGCTGACCTTGTGCACGGCATCCAGGTGGGTCCCCGCTGCGGTCGTGAGAGTCCCTGCGACCCAGCAGATGCCGACACCCGTCGGGATCTCGGGAATCTGTTCGATTCGCACGTCTGCGGCGGCATGGCCCTCGATGATCACGAATGTCGGCGAACCTCGAAGGAGGTTGAGGAACTGGGTTGTCCTCTCATCCATGTCCCTGGACCCCTTCGGTTGGCCATCCGGGGATGGTGTCACGCGAGCCAGCTCATCGGCATGAAAGTAAGCCCGGTGAGGTCTCAGCTGGGTGAGTACGACGCGCCCGCCACGTCGTACTGACCCGTATCCGCGCCGCACGGTGACCGGGGCAACCACATCCCGGGAGATGGGTCGTGTGCCCGGCCCCGCAGAGACCACGACGGCTGGGGCACACTACCCGCCCGACGAGGCCGCCCCGCCACATCCGACACGAGCCTCAGCCGCCCGGCGGGCACCAGATGAAGGCGTCGTCCTTGGGGGCCGGGATGCAGGCCTTGTTGTCGCCCAGCGGCGGCAGGGTGACGCCGGCGCGGATCATGTAGTGGTCGCTGATCCGGCGTGCCACCGTCGACTCGTCGAGGGCGTAGTTGGAGAACTGCACCGAGGGGGTGCCGAGGATCCAGTCGACGGCGGTGCGGGAGGCGTTGCGGCAGCTCGAGCCGCTGCGGTAGGCGCCGTTGGCGCCGTGCAGGGGAGCGGCGGCGCTGATCCGGCAGAAGAAGCTCTCGCGCTCGTTCATGTCGCCGGTGACGATCACCGGGTGGCCGCCGGCGACGAAGCTCCGCACCAGGGAGGCCTCGATGGCGGTCGCGGTGTTGCGGGCGCCCTGGGCGGGGCCGTACTTGTCGGCCGGGTTGTGGAAGTTGGCGAACCACACCTCGCGCCCGGTGGCGTTGTTGCGCAGGAGCACCTGCGGCATCGGCACGCGCCGCCGGAAGTAGGGGATCGGGGTGCTCTGCGCCCGCACCAACGTCCACTCGCTCTTGCGCCAGACGATGGAGTTCTGCACCGGCTGGTTGCCGAGCGACATCCCGGGGTAGACGCCGTAGGCGCCGCCGGTCAGCGAGGTGAACATGCCCAGCTGTGTCGCCTGGAACTCCTGCAGCCCCGCGACGCTCACGTTGTGGTAGCGGAACAGCCCGACCGTGCTGCGCATCCGGGCCGCGGCGCTGCCGAAGCCCCGGCGGCCGCCGGCGGTGTGGCTCGCGCCCAGGACGTTGAAGGAGGTGACGGTGAACTGCGTCGGGCTGGTGGAGCCCGCGGGCAGCCGGACGAACCCCTCCGGGATCACCGGCTTCTCCTCCAGAAGCACCGGCTTGAGGATGCGGAACCGCTCCTTGCGCACCAGCGGCTCGGCGGGCGGGGCCACCACCGGCCCCGAGACCTCCGTTGCCGTCTCCTCGGGCGCCGCGGAGGCGGCGCCCTCGGACGGTGCCGCCGACGCGGCCGCGGCCCGGGCGCCAGGGTCGGTGCCCGAGCTGACCGGTGTCAGCACGTTGCTGCCGTAGAGGCCGACGGTGATCAGCGCGGCGGGCACGGCCACCAGCAGGCCGGCGCGACGAGACGCCCGGATCCGCTGGTTGCGAACTCGGGGAGGCTCAGGCTGGCGCGGGGCCGCGTGCGTGCCCATCCCCCTCCTCCGGTCGCCGAGCTGCCGGGCCGATCTTACCCGAGCCCGCACACCCTCCGGGCCGCGACGAATTGGTCACACCTGGTCGCCTCGGGGCCGGACCGGTCGCCATACTGACGGCGACTCCGAGCCCCACGAAAGGACCATCCATGGGTCGCCTGTGCCAGACCGACGGTCTCACCGAGGACCAGCGAGACATCCTCGAGGCCGTCCGCTCCTTCGTCGACAAGGAGATCCTGCCGGTCGCCACCGAGCTGGAGCACGCCGACGAGTACCCCACCGAGATCGTCGAGGGGCTCAAGGAGCTGGGGGTCTTCGGGCTGATGATCCCCGAGGAGTACGGCGGCCTCGGCGAGTCGCTGCTGACCTACGCCCTGGTCGTGGAGGAGATCGCCCGCGGCTGGATGAGCGTCTCCGGCATCATCAACACCCACTTCATCGTCGCCTACATGCTCCAGCAGCACGGCACCGACGAGCAGAAGCAGCGCTACCTCCCGCGGATGGCCACCGGCGAGGTGCGCGGCGCGTTCTCGATGTCCGAGCCGGAGTGCGGCTCCGATGTCGCCGCGATCAAGACCAAGGCCGTGCGCGGGGACGACGGCGGCTACACCATCACCGGCCAGAAGATGTGGCTGACCAACGGTGGCTCGGCCAACCTGGTGGCCGTCCTGGTCAAGACCGACGAGGGCGCCGACAGCGTCTATCGCAACATGACGACGTTCCTGGTCGAGAAGGAGCCCGGCTTCGGCGAGACCGCGCCCGGCGTCACCATCCCCGGCAAGATCGAGAAGATGGGCTACAAGGGCGTCGACACCACCGAGATGGTGTTCGAGGGCCACGCCATCGGCGCCGAGCAGATCCTCGGCGGCGAGCCGGGCAAGGGCTTCTACCAGATGATGGACGGCGTCGAGGTCGGCCGCGTCAACGTCGCGGCCCGCGGCTGCGGGGTCGCCAACCGGGCGTTCGAGCTGGGCGTGGAGTACTCCCAGCAGCGCGAGACCTTCGGCAAGAAGATCGCCGAGCACCAGGCGGTGCTTTTCCGGCTGGCCGAGATGGCCACCAAGGTCGAGGCGGCGCACCAGATGATGGTCAAGGCCGCCCGGGTCAAGGACAAGGGCGAGCGCAACGACCTCGAGGCCGGCATGGCGAAGTACCTCGCCTCGGAGTACTGCGCCCAGGTCGTGGAGGACTCCTTCCGGATCCACGGCGGCTACGGCTTCTCCAAGGAGTACGAGATCGAGCGGCTCTATCGCGAGGCGCCGATGCTGCTGATCGGGGAGGGCACCGCCGACATCCAGCGGATGATCATCGGCCGGCGGCTGCTCGAGGACTACAAGCTCAAGGGCTGAGGGGGAGACGACGATGCAGTTCGGCCGGAGCTATGAGGAGTTCGAGGTCGGGGCGACGTACCAGCACTGGCCGGGCAAGACGGTCACGGAGTACGACGACCACCTGTTCTGCCTGCTCACCATGAACCACCACCCGCTCCACCTGGACTCGCACTACGCCGGGGAGACGACGCAGTTCGGGCAGAACGTCGTGGTGGGCAACTACGTCTACTCCCTGCTGCTCGGCATGTCCGTGCCGGACATCTCCGGCAAGGCCATCGCCAACCTCGAGATCGAGTCGCTGCGCCACGTCGCGCCGACCTTCCACGGCGACACGCTCTACGGCCAGACCACCGTGCTCGACAAGTGGGAGTCGACCTCGAAGGACGACCGCGGGGTCGTCCACGTCGAGACCATCGGCTACAACCAGGACGGCAAGGTCGTGTGCATCTTCCGCCGCAAGGTGATGGTGCCCAAGCAGAGCTACCTCGACGCCCGCGGCGGCGAGCAGCCGGGCCGTCCGGTCCCGCAGCCCGACAAGAACTGGCCGGGCCCCCAGGCCTGACCTGCCCGAGGCCTCGCTCAGCCGGCGTACTCGAAGGCGCCGAGGTCGGCCTTGCCCCGGACGCGGCGGTCGACGTAGCGGAGCGGGTGGCGGTACTCGTAGCGTGGGCGCTGCGCCCTGGGCACGAACGCGCCGCGGTCGATGGCCGGTGAGCCGCGGCGCAGCCGGTAGTCGTGGCGGGCGGGGTTGCGGAAGCCCCGCGAGACCCGCCTGTTGGCGCGCCGCTCCGCGCTCGCGCCCGCGACCCAGGTGCCCTTGCCGACGAGCAGGTTGTTGCGGAGGTGGGCGCCGGTGGTGCCGGCGGCGAGCGCCAGCACGGTCCCGGTGTCCTGCTGGTTGGCGAAGGTGTTGTTGACCACCCACAGGCGCGTGGTCGGGTTGCTGAGCCCCTCGGCGCCGTAGGACACCAGCGTGCGGTTGGGTGAGCTCGGCCCCTGCTCGACGACGTTGCCGGTGATCTTGGCGTCGCCGCCGTTGGGCAGGTCGATGGAGTAGCTGGCGGTCGAGCCGAGGTCGAGGATCCGGTTGGCGGTGATCGTGGTCTTCAGCGCCCGCGACTTGATCTCGTGGCCGCCGTTCGCGCCGGCGAAGAGGCTGCCCTTGACGTAGAGGAAGCGCACGGCGCCGATGTAGAGGTTGTGGGTCTGGCCGTCGCCGGCCCCGTTGCGGGCGAAGCGCGACCGGCGGATCTCGATGTCGCTGGCGGGGTTGGCGCCGGCGAGGATGCCGTTCTCGTTGTCGTGGAACGAGCAGTGCACGATCGTCAGCCCGGCGCCCTCCGCGCGGATGCCGGCGCCGTTGCCGTCGGGGACGGCCGCACCGCTGAACTCGATGTTCTGCACCCGGATGCGGTCGCCGGCCAGCACCCAGATCGCCTTGCCCTGGGCGTGGGCGCCATCCGCCTGCAGGTGGGCCATCCCGCCGACACCACGCAGCGTGAGGTCGTCCTGGGTCCAGGTGGCGGCGTCGCCGGTGTAGGTGCCGGCGTCGATCTCGACGGTGTCGCCGTCCCGGGTCCTGGCGGCGGCCGCGCTGGGCGTCTCGAGCGTCCGCCCCGGGCCGACGTGGAGGGTCCGCGCCTGCGCCGGGGGTACGCCGACGAGCAGGGCCGCGGCGAGACCGACGGTCACCGCGGCGGGCAGCAGGCGCAGGCGCATGGGTGCCATGCTGGCAGGATGACGGCGGCGGCGGGGCGCCGGCCTCTGCTCCGGGTAGACAACGGTTGGCCACATACTGCAAGGAAACCGGCCTTGAGCTTGCAGTTCGTGCCCAATGGATGGCCGGGCGTACGACGTCTGGCGTCGATGCAGCGTATCGGCCTCGCACTCTCGGCGGCAGATCCGCGCACCGACGTAGTCCTCGTGGAGCTGCGCTCTTGCGCTATCTACGAGCCCGCCCAAGGCGCGCCTACCCGGTAAGGGTGCGCCCCGCCCGTCGCATGGTGAGGGTGGCTGCCCGTTCGAGCCGGGCCGGGTCCGGGGAACTCACTCCTCGGCGGGAGGTGTCGGGGTTCCCACCCAGTCGCGTGGGAGCCGGGCGCTCGAGCCTCAGGAGCGCGTCTCAGCGCCGGACGGCGACACAGACACCATGGCGACGCATGCTGGCAGACTCGGCCCATGCCGCAGCGGGGAGAGCCGACGACCACGGTGTGGCTGGTGCGCCACGGCGAGACCGAGTGGAGCGCCGCCCGGCGGCACACGTCGGTGACGGACCTGACGCTCACCCCCGAGGGGGAGGAGACCGCCCGCGAGCTGGCGAGCGCGCTGGAGGGGCCGTTCGACCTGGTGCTCACCTCGCCCCGGGAGCGGGCCCGCACGACGGCCCGGCTGGCCGGCTTCCCCGACGCCGAGGTCTGCGACGACCTCGTCGAGTGGGGCTACGGCGACTACGAGGGGCTCACCGCCGAGCAGATCCGCGAGACCGACCCCGGCTGGACGGTGTGGACCCATCCGTGCCCGGGCGGGGAGTCCGCCGAGCAGGTCTCGGCGCGCCTGGACCGGGTCGTGGCCCGCGCCCGCGAGGTCGAGGGTGACGTCCTGCTGTTCTCCCACGGGCACGCGTTGCGCGCCTTCGCCGCGCGCTGGCTGGGCCTGCCGGTCTCCGAGGGTCGGTTGCTGCGCCTCGACACGGCCACCCTGTCGATGCTCGGCTTCGAGCGGGAGACGCCGGTGGTGCTCCGCTGGAACGCCTGACCCCTCGTCCCCGGCGCATGGCCCCGGCAGGGCGACCCCCGCGAGTGTGACCCGGCCGCTTGACGGACCGTCGCGGGCGGGCGACGCTGACCGGGTGACCACCGGCGACGAGGCCGACCGGAGGCTGCTGCCCGGCTGCCCGCGCTGCTCGGAGCAGGTGAGCCTCGGCGGCACCGACGGCACGGTCGCCTGTCCGGTGCACGGACCGGTGCCCGCGCTCTGGCGCGCCGCCGCGCCGTCGTACGACGCGTTCGGGGTGCACCTGCTCGCCGCCGACGGGTTCCCGACCTACGTCCCGTGGCCGCTCACCGCCGGCTGGCGGGTGAGCGACTTCGCCTACGTCGCCGGGCCGCGCGGCGCCCGCGCCACGATGACCTGCTGCTCCGGCACCAGCGAGCTGGACGGCCCCGTCGACCTGGTCGTGGTGACCGAGGAGCCCGCCACCGGTCTCGGGGCGCGGCTGGCCGGGCTGGACGCCGACCCGGGGCCCGAGGTGGGCCACGGCCCCTCGGCGGCCCGGGTCCGGCTCGACGGGCACCCGGTGGCGCTGTGGCCGGTCTCGACCAGCGCCGCCGACCCCGACTTCGACCGCTCGGTGGTCGTGGGCGAGGCCCACGGCCGGTGGCTGTGGCTGGTGCTGCGGCCGGCGTCGGCGATGCTGCTGCTGGGCGAGGACCCGCTGCTGCGCGACGTGGCGGGTGACGGGCCGGCGCTCGTGGAGCTGGAGTTCGGCGGGCCCGCCCCCGCGTGGTGACCGGGTTGCGGTCGCGCCGTCAGCCGGCGTCGCGAGCCCGGGCCGCCAGCGCGGCCAGCGCCGCGGGGAAGATCGCCGCGGGGGGCGTGACGAGTCCCGCGCCGACCTGGCCGACCCCGGCCCGCTTGCCGGCCATCCCTGTGTTGATCTGGGGGAGGATGCCGGTCCGACACACCGCGGCCACGTCGATCCCGGAGGCGGTGCCCTGGAAGTCCAGCACCGGGATCGCCCAGCGCGGGTTCTCGCCGAGGGTGATCTCGCGCATGCGGCGGCTGGTCGCGAGCGCGTCGGGCACGCTGCCGCCGACGAAGCGGACGATCGCGGGTGCCGTCGCCATGGCGAAGCCGCCGAGGCCTGCGGTCTCGGTGATCGCGGAGTCGCCGATGTCGGGGTTGGCGTCTTCGGGCCCGAAGTCGCCGAGGTAGAGCCCGTCGGCGAGCAGGGCGGGGGCGGTGAACCACTCGTCGCCGGTGCCGGACACCTGGATCCCGAAGTCGGTGCCGTTGCGGGCCATCGCGACCACCATCGTGCTGCCGGGCACGTCGCGGGCGGCGTCGAGCGCCAGCTTGCAGGCCGGCATCGCCACGTTGAGGAAGAAGTGGTCGTTGCCGCCGACGAACGCGAACGCCTCGGCCACCCGGTCGGCGTCGCGGCCCGACCGGATCATCGCCGGGGCGAGGTCGCGCAGCAGCATCAGCGTGCCGGCCCGGTTGCGGTTGTGCGCCTCGTCGCCCATCTGGACCATCTGGCCCAGGATCGCCGTGGCGTCGACGGGCCCGGAGGCCGTCAGCGCGTCGGACAGCAGGGGGCCCAGCACGTCGCGCATCCACCGCAGCCGCTCGAGCACCTCGGGCCCGTAGGCGCCGTAGCGCAGCACCTTGCCGAGCCCCTCGTTGAGCGAGCAGAAGGTACGCCGTCCGGTCGCCGGGTCCTCCAGCACGAACATCCACATCGACGGGGAGACGACGCCGGCCATCGGTCCCACGGCGCTGCGGTGGTGGCACGGCTCGAGGGACACGCCGTCGCCGGCCTCGAAGAGCGCCACGGCGTCCTCGGGGTCGGCCACCAGCCCCTCGAACGCCGCCGCGCCCATGAGCGCGCCCCGCATCGGACCGGAGGCGCGCGCCCAGTCCAGGGGCGGCCCCGCGTGCAGGAACTCGCCGGGCGCGAGGCCCAGCACTTCCGACGCGGGAGCCACCGCCACGAGCCGGGCCTGCACGTCGAGCATGCGGGCCAGCGCGAGGGCGTTGGCCTCGGCGCGCCGGGGGTCGGCGGCGACGGCGGCGAGGTCGGCCGCCGTGCCCTCCATCGGGGGCCGCCAGTCGACGCGCTCGACCGGGACCGCCTGGTCGGCCACCGCGGTCGCGAGCAGGTCGGCCCCCACGGCGGTCACCGAGGCGGGCGGCTGGCTGGGCGGGGTGCTCATCGCTCTCCTCCCGCGGCGAGCGCGACCGCCCGACGGGTGGCCGCGGCGTTGGACAGATGGACCTCCGCCCCGGCGGCGGCGAGCGCGCCAGCCTGCCGGACGAGCCCCTGCGGGTCACCGGCCGTGCCCACGCAGGCCACCACGACCGGGATCCCGTGCCGCTCGCGGACGGCGGCCACCGCCGGCGCCAGGTCGGCGGCGGGATCGTCCTGGGCGCCGTGACCCAGCACGACGTCGAGCAGGATGACCGCGGTCCCGGGATCGGCCGCCACCCGGCCCAGGTGCTCCAGCCGCAGCGTCGGGTCGATCATCGGGTGGGCGCGGCCCCGGGTCAGGGCGTCGTCGCCGAAGTCGACCATCAGGTGCCCCGGGGCTCCGAGGTCGGCGCCGAGCGCCAGGTCGGGGCTGAGCGGGATGTTGCTCCTGATCGGGCCGAGCACTGGGGTGGCGACGAGCATCGCCTCGTCGCACAGGGTGCCGCCGACGAAGAGGCCGCGCAGCGCGCCGCCCGCGCCGAGGGGCGCGGGCTCGCCCCAGGTGGGCCAGGCCGGGACGGCGACGCCGAGGTCGCCCAGCAGCGCCTCCACCTGGGCGGTGAGGTCCGCCCGACCCTCCCCGAGCGGGGCGAACCGGACCGGGGTCGCCAGCCCGGCGGCGTACTCCTCCACGGCGGCGGCCACCTCCGGCGCCGGGGGCTTGGAGAGGACGAGGATCCGCTCGACCGCGGGGTCGTCGCCCAGGCGGGCCAGGGCGGTGCGGGTCGACAGCCCTCCGACCTCCGCGGACAGGTCGCGCCCGCCCACGCCGAGGGCGGCGGCCACCCCGACCCCGGCGGCGTCGAGCAGGGCCAGCACCTGCTGGCAGCCCGTGCCGGAGGCGGCCAC
>JAUILS010000277.1 GCA_030432975.1 Actinomycetes bacterium | reverse complement strand
CCACGACGACGCCGTCGGGGTCCTGCACCCAGCAGCCGACCACGCGGCCGCCCCACCAGGCGGTGGTGCCGGCGTTGCCGTTGCGGTCGAAGAGCGCCGGGGCGTGCGGGCCGAGGAAGAAGTCGCGGCCCTTCCACCCCATCACCGTCGGGTCGAGGACCGGCAGCAGCGCCGCCCAGGGCTCGGCCGGCGCGAGCTCGTCGAGATGCTCGGGCAGCATCCAGCCCGTGGCGCCGTCGTCGAGCGCCACCTCGACCGCACCGACGTCCTCGAGCGCGTGGGAGGCCGCCGTGACGGTCGAGCCCAGCCACCACCGGAGGTCGTCGCGGGTGCCGGGGCCGAACGTCGTCAGCCAACCGCGCACCAGCGCGGCGTAGCCCTCACGGGCGGGCTCCGGCTCCGGCTGCTCTCCCAGCCAGGCCTCCATCCGCGCCCAGCGCGGGCGCGAGATCCGCCAGTGGCCGTCGTTGCGGCCGCGCACGATCGCCGCCTCCACCCCGAGCTGGGTGAGGACGCGGGGGGCGATGGGGATCGAGCCGCCGTAGGGCTTGTCGGGCGAGAACACGAGCGTGCCCTGCAGCTCGGGCAGCCGCTCACGCAGGGCCTGCGCGGGGAGACCGGCGTCGCCGTGCTCGGCCAGCTCGTCGAGCACGGCGCGCCGGGCCGCCTCGAGCCAGCGCCTGCCGTCGGGGGCGATGCCCGCCGCCTCGACCTCCTTGGCGAGCCGGGGCGCCAGCTGGCCGACCACGCGGGAGCTGGCGCTCCCCCAGGCGGCCGGCAGCAGGTCGCGCGGGAACACGAACAGGGTGCGCCGCATCGCCAGCTGCTTGACCAGGGACCGGTCGTCGTAGAGGGCGGCGTCCATGTCGTCGACCGTCAGCCCCGGCACCCGGGCCCAGCAGGAGAGGTAGACCGTCGCCGGCTCCGTCGCGTGGAGCACCGTCATCGCTCGCGTGGCGGCCAGCGGGTCGGTCGCCTGATGGCCGCGCAGGAGGGCATGGCGCCGGGCCAGCCGGCCCCGGCGTTCGGCCACGCTCACCTGACGCACGGGCCTATCATGACCGGCACGGCCGACACCGGCCGGCGACGGGCGAGGAGTCAGCGTGGGCCAGGGCGAGTCCGGCGACGGCGCACCCCCGCCGTCCGGTGACCGGCCGGCGTACCCTCCTCCGCCCGGTCCCCCGCCCGGTCATCTCCCCCAGAGCCAGCCGCCGCCCCCCGGCTACCCGCCGTACGCCGGCCCCGGCCACCCCGCTCCTCCCCCGCCCCCGCAGCGTGGCTGGTCGACCGGGGCCATGGTCGCGCTCGTCGCCGGCATCGTGGTCGGGCTGCCGGCCCTGGTGGTGGCCGCGGTCTTCCTCTTCGGCGCGCAGGTGCGCGGTGCGTTCGAGGACACCGGCGAGGCCGAGCGCGGCCCCGACGGCCAGGTGTCGCAGGCACACCGGATCCCGACCGCCGAGGTGCGTCCCGGCGACTGCCTGGTGGACTCGGGGTTCTCCAGCCCGGAGGTGGAGCAGTCGGCCGCCGGCGACACCACCGACCCGGTCGTGAAGGTGACCGTGGTGCCCTGCGCCGAGCCGCACGAGGTGGAGACCTACTTCACCAGCGAGCTCCCCGAGGAGGCGTGGCCGGGCCAGCAGCAGGTGACCGCCGAGATCGAGCGGACCTGCCGCAAGGAGTTCAAGCGCTACGTCGGCATCGGGCTCGACCGCTCCGAGCTCTACGCGTCGTACTACTACCCGCTGGAGAAGACCTGGGAGCACGACCGGGGCTACGCCTGCGTGGTCTCCGAGGGCACGCTGTCGACCACCGGGTCGCTCGCCGACGCGCGGCGCTGAGGAAGGCGACCGAGTGGAGGGTCGTGTGCTCAGCCCCGCGGGGACTACGACGGCTGAGGCACACGACCCCACCCGGGCGGCGCACCCCGCCGGTCGGACGACCCGCGGGCCCGGTCAGACGACCGACAGCGGCAGCAGCTTCTTGCCCGTGGGGCCGATCTGGATCTCGGTGCCCATCTCGGGGCAGACGCCGCAGTCGTAGCACGGCGTCCAGCGGCAGTCCTCGACCTCGGCGTCGGGGTCGAGGGCGTCCTCCCAGTCCGACCAGAGCCAGTCCTTGTCGAGGCCGGAGTCGAGGTGGTCCCACGGCAGCACCTCGTCGTAGTCGCGCTCGCGGGTGGTGTACCAGTCGAGGTCGACGCCGGCGTCGGCCAGAGCCGCCTCCGCGGCCTCGGCCCAGCGGTCGTAGGAGAAGTGCTCGCTCCAGCCGTCGAAGCGGCCGCCGTCGCGCCACACCCGCTCGATCACGGCGCCGACGCGCCGGTCGCCGCGCGAGAGCAGTCCCTCGATGATGCCGGGCTTGCCGTCGTGGTAGCGGAAGCCGATCGCGCGGCCGTAGCGCTTGTCGGCGCGCACCGTCTCCCGGAGCTTGCGCAGCCGCTCGTCGGTGGTCTCGTGGTCGAGCTGCGCCGCCCACTGGAACGGCGTGTGCGGCTTGGGCACGAAGCCGCCGATCGACACGGTGCAGCGGATGTCGTTGCGGCCGGAGACCTCCCGACCGGTGGCGATCACCTTGGTCGCCAGGTCGGCGATCGCGAGCACGTCCTCGTCGGTCTCGGTCGGCAGCCCGCACATGAAGTAGAGCTTGACCTGCCGCCAGCCGTGGGAGTACGCCGTCGCGACGGTGCGGATCAGGTCCTCCTCCGACACCATCTTGTTGATCACCTTGCGCATCCGCTCCGAGCCGCCCTCGGGGGCGAAGGTCAGGCCCGAGCGCCGGCCGTTGCGGGAGAACTCGTTGGCCAGCGTGATGTTGAACGCGTCGACCCGGGTGGAGGGCAGCGAGAGCGACACGTTGCTGCCGTCGTAGCGGTCGGCGAGGCCCTCGGCGAGGTCACCGATCTCGGTGTGGTCGGCCGACGACAGCGACAGCAGCCCGACCTCCTCGAAGCCGCTCTTGCGCAGCCCCGTGTCGACCATCTCGCCGATCGTCTCGATCGACCGCTCGCGCACGGGGCGGGTGATCATCCCGGCCTGGCAGAACCGGCAGCCGCGGGTGCAGCCGCGGAAGATCTCCACCGAGAACCGCTCGTGGACGGTCTCGGCCAGCGGCACCAGGGGGTTCTTGGGGTAGGGCCAGGCGTCGAGGTCCATCAGCGTGTGCTTGCGGACCCGGAACGGGATGCCCGGCCGGTTGGGGACGACCGCCTCGAGCTGGCCGTCGGCGGCGTACGTCGCGTCGTAGAACTGCGGGACGTAGACCGTGCCACCGGCCGCAAGGCGCCGCAGCAGCTCCAGCCGGCCGCCGGGCCGGTCCTCTGTCTTCCACTCGCGCACGACGTCGGAGATCGCGAGGACGACCTCCTCGCCGTCGCCGAGGACGGCCGCGTCGAGGAAGTCGGCGACCGGCTCGGGGTTGAACGCGGAGTGCCCGCCGGCCACCACGATCGGGTCGTCGTCGCCACGGTCGACGGCACGCAGCGGGATGCCGGCCAGATCGAGCGCGGTGAGCAGGTTGGTGTAGCCCAGCTCGGTCGAGAAGCTGACGCCGAGCAGGTCGAAGGCGCCGACCGGCCGGTGGCCGTCGACGGTGAACTGCGGCACGCCCGCCTCGCGCATCGCGCGCTCCATGTCGGGCCACACGGCGTAGGTGCGCTCCGCGAGCGTCCACTCCCGCTCGTTGAGCACCTCGTAGAGGATCTGCACGCCCTGGTTGGGCAGCCCGACCTCGTAGGCGTCGGGGTACATCAGGGCCCAGCGGACCGTCGGCCCGTCGGGCGCCGCGTCCCAGTCCTTCACCGTGGCGTTGAGCTCGCCGCCGACGTACTGGATCGGCTTCTGCACCGTCGGGAGCAGA
>JAUILS010000276.1 GCA_030432975.1 Actinomycetes bacterium | reverse complement strand
CACCGAGCCGGCCACCCGCCCGAACCAGTCGAAGCCGCTGACGGCGTTGGCGACGAGCAGCGTGGTGGCCAGGCCCCAGCGGCCGCTGACCAGCCCGGCCCAGGCGGCGACCACGCCGCACTGGACCATGACGATCGGCACGCCGTCGAGCAGCGACTGCACGCGGTGCTCGCGGACGGCGGCGTCGACGCGCCCGGCGTCGACGCGCCTCAGGTGGGCGTGGACGTCGGGCGTCGCGGCCGCGAGCTTGACCGTGCGGACCGACTCGAGCGCCGACACGAGGGAGCGCCCGAAGCCGGCCCGGGCGGCCGAGGAGGCCGCGGCGGAGCGGCCGGCGACCGGGCGGCCCAGCGCGGAGGCGGAGGCGGCGGCCACCAGCACCGCGAGCAGGATGCCGCCGGCGAGCCAGGACCCCGCGAGCAGGGTCGTCAGCGCGGCGATGGCCACGCCGTTGCTGAAGTCGACCCAGCGGTCGGCGTAGCGGGCCAGCCGGTCGGCGTCCATCGCCCGACCGACGACCTCGCCGGGCGGGGTGCGCACCAGCCGATGCTGCTCGGTCTGCCCGTGGAGCACGCTGGTGCGCACCCGCAGCATCACCGAGACCCACCAGCGGGGGTAGATGCCGATCGCCTGCGAGAGCAGCAGCGGCGACACCAGCAGCGAGACCACGAGTGCGGCGGTCAACAGCAGCGGCCGCCCGCCGGCCTGCAGGTCGCTCACCAGGTGGCCCCACACCCAGCCCGTCACCGCGCCGAACGCGCCGGTCGTGGCCGAGGCCAGGAACAGCGCCACCCCGGCCAGCCCCCAGCGCGGCTCGACCCACAGCGCGCTCCACGTCGCCCGCGCGAGGCTGGGCGTCGGCCGCAGGGTCGGCTCCGGGGGAGGGTCGGTGGTGCGGCGGGCCGTGCCGATGGCGTGGCCGTCGGCCTCGTCGCGCAGGACGGCCGCGACGCTGGAGGAGCCGGACGACTCGGACGAGTCCTCGGCAGTCTCCGGCGAGACGGGGACCTCGGCGGAGGCCGCGCGCAGCAGTCGGCGGAAGGGGCCGTCCTCGGCGGCCAGCCGATCGCGTGGGCCCTGCTGCACCACGCGGCCGGCCTCGAGCACCGCCACCCGCTCGGCCCGCTCGGTGGTGGAGAGCCGGTGGGCCACCAGCAGGCCGGTGCGTCCCACCAGCAGCCGCTCGGCGGCGCGCACCACGCGCGCCTCGGTGACCGGGTCCATCCGCGCGGTGGCCTCGTCGAGCACCACGACGCGGACGTCGCGCACCAGCAGCCGGGCGAACGCCACCAGCTGCTCCTCGCCGGCGGACAGGCTGGTGCCGCCGGGGCCGAGCACCGTGTCGAGGCCCTCGGGCAGGCTGGCCACCCACGAGGTCAGCCCGAGCTCGTCGAGGGCGGCGGCCACGTCGTCGCGAGAGCGGCCGGCGAAGAGGGTGACGTTGTCGACGAGCGTGCCGGCCAGGATCTCGGTGCGCTGGGTGACCACGCCGACGGCGGCACGCAGCTGCTGGAGGTCGAGCGCGCGCACGTCGACGCCGCCGAGCAGGACCGACCCGGGCTCGGGCTCGACGGCACGCGACAGCAGGGACGCGAGCGTGGACTTGCCCGAGCCGGTGCGCCCCACGAGGGCACAGGTGTGCCCGGCCGGCACGCGCAGGTCGACCCCCTGCAGGGCGAAGCTGCCGGTGGGGTAGCCGAAGTGGAGGTCGCGGAACTCGATCTCGAGGGCGCCCTCGGGCAGCGGCAGCCCACCCTCCGGCTCCGGGGCGGCGGCGAGCATGCCGCGCAGCCGCAGCACGGCGCCGAAGCCCTCCTGCAGGTCGGGCAGGTGGCGCGCCAGCATGTCGACCTGGCCGACGAACATCGTGGTGACCAGGAAGAGCGTCACCAGCTCGGCGGTCGAGAGATGGTCGGTGCTCACCAGGGCGATGCCGGCCAGGGCGGTCGCCGCGAGCGCGGCGTGGAGCAGCGTGCCGGTGGTGCGCCCGATGCGGACCTCGAGCCGGAGCACGTCGTGGAAGCGGCGCAGAATGGTGCCGGCCAGCTCGGCCGACCGTCGGATGACGTGGGCCTGGCCGAGGCTGGTGCGCAGGTCGTCACGGGCGGCGACGCCCTCCTCCATCGCGGCGGCGTGGTCGGTCCAGGCCATCTCCTCGAGCACCTTGCGCGCGGCGATCTGCGGCAGCACCCGGCGGATGGTGAGGTAGGCCAGGCCGCCGGTGACCGGGAACAGCACGAACGCCGGCCACCAGGTCAGCCCGGCGACCAGCCACAGCGGGCCGGTGGCGAGGGAGGTGCGCACCGCCTGCCACACCGCCCAGCGGAGCAGCTGGCCGACCTCGTGGGTGTCGTCGTCGATCCGGTCGAGCACCTCGCCGACCGCCTGCTCGGTGAGCTCCGACAGCGGCTGTGCCATGGCGGCGTCGAGCAGATCGGCCCGCAGCTGGCCCTCGGCGCGGTCGACGACGCCGGCCCAGATCGCCTTGGCGGCGCTGTCGATCACGGCGGCCCCGACCACGCACACGGCGAGCAGCGCCACCAGCCGCTGGGTCGGGTCGTCGGCCAGCCGGCCGGCCACCACCGACCCCAGCGACGTGCCGACGGCGGCGGTGAAGGAGGCGGCCAGGCAGGCCCACGTGACGGGACGCCGCAGGCGCCGCCAGTCGACCGGGCGACGCCCCGGCGGCAGTGCGCCTGCGGGACGGTCGGGAGTCGACGGCGACGGGGCGGTGGAGGCGGTCTGCTGCGTCGTCGTCATCGGTTCGACGGTACGGCTCGGCACCGACGTCGCGCCCCCCATTTTCGGCCCTGCCGGGGGCGTCCCGGGCCGGCGTACGACGACCGCGGCCGGGCGCCCTCCCTCAGGAGGGGCCCGGCCGGCCGGAGCTCACCGCAGGACGGTGCTCAGACGTCGAACTGCGCCGCCTCGAGGCGGGTCTTGACGTCGGTGAGAAAGCGGGCTGCGTCGGCGCCGTCGACCAGGCGGTGGTCGTAGGTCAGCGCGAGGTAGACCATCTGCCGCACCGCGATCGTCTCGCCCAGGTTGGGGTCGTCGATCACGACCGGCCGCTTGACGACGGTGCCGGTGCCGAGGATCGCGACCTGCGGCTGGTTGATGATCGGGGTGTCGAAGAGCGCCCCGCGCGAGCCGGTGTTGGTCAGGGTGAACGTGCCACCCGCGAGCTCGTCGGGCCCGATCTTGTTGCCGCGGGTGCGCTCCGCGACGTCGGCGATCTTGCGCGCCAGCCCGGAGATCGACAGGTCGCCGGCGTCCTTGATCACCGGCGTCAGGAGGCCCTTCTCGGTGTCGACGGCGA
The DNA here is from genome assembly GCA_030432975.1 of Actinomycetes bacterium. Taxonomy (GTDB): domain Bacteria; phylum Actinomycetota; class Actinomycetes; order Propionibacteriales; family Nocardioidaceae; genus Nocardioides. The sequence continues at coordinate 545 of JAUILS010000276.1, read as the reverse complement.
TCGCGAGGTTCTCCTTGTCGAAGTAGGTGACCTCGCCCTTCTCGGTGTCGATCGCGGCGTTGAGCGACGGGTGCTGCTTGAGCGCGTCGATCGCGGCCTTCGCGAAGAACGGCATGAAGGAGAGCTTCACCCCCTCGCGCGCCGCGAAGTCGGCCTTGACCTGGTCGCGGAGCCGGGAGATCGCGGTGACGTCGACCTCGACGACCGTCGTCAGCTGGGCGCTGGTCTGCAGCGACTCGACCATCCGGCTGGCGATGACCTTGCGCAGCCGCGACATCGGCTCGGTCTTGCCGCGCAGCGGCGACGGGGCCACCGGCGGAGCGCTCGCGGCCGGGGCGGCGGACTCGGCGGGCGCTGCAGCGGCGGGCTCGGCGGCCGGTGCCGAGGCGGCCTTGGCGGCATCGAGCACGTCCTGCTTGCGGATGCGCCCGCCGACGCCGCTGCCGGTCACCGTCGCCAGGTCGACGCCGTGCTGCTCGGCCAGCTTGCGCACCAGCGGCGTGACATAGCTCCGGGCGTCGCCCGAACCGCTGGCCTCCTGGGGG
>JAUILS010000034.1 GCA_030432975.1 Actinomycetes bacterium | reverse complement strand
CCTCGCGGACGAGGGCCGCCTCGGGCGTCTCGCCCGGCTCGACCTTGCCGCCCGGCAGCTCCCATCGGCCGGCGGCGGCCGGCGGGAAGGTACGCCGCGCCGCCAGCACGCAACCGCCGGCGACCACCGCGGCGCCGACGACCAGCACACGGCCGGAGGACGAGGGCGCGGGAGGCATGGGCCGACGGTAGCCCGCGCGGCGCCGACCCGCCCATCCCGCCGCAGCGCGGCCCGGCCCGTCGGCGGCGACTACGGTGACCTCCGTGGTCTCCGCTTCCCCGCCCCCGCCGACCGGGGTGCATCTCGACCGCACGGACGAGAACGTCGCCGAGATCGCCGCTCTGGCCGCGCTGGTCGGCGGCCCCGTCGGCCTGGAGGCGCTGCTGGGCGACCTGAACCGCACCGCGCGGCCCTCGCGCGGCTTCTTCGGGCGGGCCGTCGACCGGGCGTGGACCTGGGACCGCGCCGACCGCTGGACGCGCGCCTGGTGGCCGCAGGGCATCGCCACCTCGGCCGACGCCGGCGGTCCGCACGCCCGGCGCCGGGTGGTCGCGGTGACGTGGTACGCCAAGGAGGTCGACGGCGAGAGCCCCGGCTCCCGGGTCACCTTCCTCGACCTCGACACCCTGCGCTACCGCCACGTGCTGCTGGTGGTGCCCGCGCTGGTCGACGGCCGGCTCGCGCTGACCCCGCTGCGGGTGCACGCGGGCGGGGTCGCGTGGTGCGGGCCCTACCTGCACATCGCGGCCACGGCCCGCGGGTTCATCACCTGCCGGGTCGACGACCTGCTGCGCATCCCCGACGAGCGCGGGGTGCCCCGCGACCTGGCCCGGCTGGCGGTCGACGGCGAGGCCGTGGCGTCGTACGGCTACCGCTACGTGCTGCCGGTGCGGTTCCGCTACCGCGCGCACGCCGACGACGGCGTCACCCGGCTGCGCTACTCCTTCCTCTCCCTCGACCGCCGGCACCCCGCGGCGCTGGTCGCCGGGGAGTACGGCCGCGGCGAGCAGACCACCCGGCTCGCCCGCTTCCCACTCGACCTCGACACCGCCCTGCTCGAGACCGGGGAGGACGACCGGGCGCGACCGGTGGAGCTCGGCGAGGGCGTGCGCGGGATGCAGGGCGCGACCGTGGTGGACGGCCGGTGGTACGTCACGGTCTCCCACGGCCCCGTCGTCCCGGGCACGGTGTACGTCGGCCGGCCGGGCCGGCTGCGCCCGCGGCGGCTGGCGCTCCCGATGGGGCCCGAGGACATCGCCGCGGAGCCGGGCTCCGACCGGCTGTGGACGCTCACCGAGCATCCGGGCCGGCGTTGGGTGCTCGCGCTGCGACGGTCCCGGCTCGGCTGACGGCGCGCGACGGGCGCGGTCAGCGCGGCAGGCGCGCGAGCTGGCGGCTCTGCGCGACGAGCCGGCCGCGGCTGTCCCAGACCTCGCAGTCCTCCTCGAACATGCCGCCCGCGACGTGGCCGGCCCGGTGGCGCACCCGCAGCCAGCCCGGCGCCGGCATCGCCCGGACGTGGGCCGTCAGCTCGATGGTGGGCGCCCAGCCGGGGCGGCCGAGGTCGAACGTCGCGGGCGGCAGGGCGTCGACCACCATCAGCAGGCTGTGGGGGTCGGGCTCGCGACCGCCCTCGAGGCGGAACCAGCCCTGCATCAGCCCGCGCCCCGACGGCGCGCCCACGGCCCAGCCGACGCAGTCGGGGTCGAAGCGCATGTCGAACTGCTGGGTCATCGGCGCCACGTCGCGGAAGTCCGGCGGCGCCTGGTCTCGGCCGAAGCACTGCTCCGGCGGGGGCATGTCCGGCGGTCCCGGCTCCAGCTCCACCTCGTCGGGCAGCGCCGCCAGGTCGCCGACCGTGGCGAGCACGGCGAGCCGCGGGGCGCCGTCCTGGGTGAGGTCGGCCGCGACGGTGGCCAGGGAGCGCCCGTCGCGGACCAGCCGGGTGTGCACCTCGGCGGGCCCGGCCGTCCCGGCGCCCAGGTAGTGGGCGCTCGCCGTGAGCACGTGCGGCTTGCCGGGCACGGCCCTCCGGCAGGCGTCGCCGACGACGGCGAGCAGGTAGCCGCCGTTGAGGCCGCCGCCGACGGACCATCGCTGGTCGAGGTCGCGGGCGAAGACGCCGTCGCCGACCGGCGTGACGGCGATGTCGCGGTCGAAGTCGGGCTGCACGGCGCCAGCGTAGGGACGACCTCCCGCGGACGGGTCAGCGGCCCTTGACCAGGCGCTCCATCAGGGCGAGGTCGCCGAGCGTGTCGGCCGGCGTTACCAGCGGCTCGGCGCCTGCCACGACCACGTCGGCGAAGTGACGGAACTGGCCGGTGAAGCTGTCCTCCTTCGGCTCCGACCGCGTGACGGCGCCACTCCTGGTGACCAGCTCGGCCGTCGCCGGCGTCCACGACGCGACCCCCTTGGTGCCGGCGATCCGGATCTTGGGGCCCTCGAGCGGTGCGGAGAAGCAGCTGGTCCAGCTGCCGAGCGCCCCGGACTCGAAGCGCATCGCCACCGCGATCGTGTCGACCGGACTCAGCGCCGGCTCCTGCAGCGCCTGCAGGCCGCGCACCTCCACCGGGTCGCCGACGGCCTCGCGCAGCACGTGGGCCAGGTGGACGCCGGCGTCGACGACGAAGCCGCCGACGTGGGCCGGGTCGTGCCGCCAGGACGTGTGGAACCACGGCTGGGCCTGGTCCATCACCGTGAAGTCGCGCACCTCGACGGTGCGCAGCTCCCCGAGCCGCCCCTGCGCGACCCAGCGGGCCAGCTGGTGGGCGTGGGACATGAACGCGTAGTTCTCCCCCACGAGGTACGGCGGGTCGTAGCGCGCCGCGGAGGCGACCAGCCGCTTGGCCGCGGCGGTGTTGGCGGCGTTGGGCTTCTCGGTCATCACCGCCTTGCCGGCCTTGAGCGCGTCCAGGACGTAGCGCGGCGCGGTGTCGATCGGGAGCGAGATCATCACCGCCTCGACCTCGGGGTCGGCGAGGAGGTCGTCGGTGGTGTCGTGCACGACCGGGATGCCCGCGTCGGCGGCGTACTGCTCCGCCTTGGCGCGGGTGCGGTTGGTGCAGGCCACCAGGTCGATGCGGTGCTGCAGCGCCCGGAAGGCCGGGAGGTAGAGGTGGCGGGGGGCGAGGCCGGTGCCGATCAGTCCGAGCCGGAGCTTGCGGGGCATGGCCCGACGCTAGCAGCGGCGTCGGTCAGGCCCCGCCGTCGTCCTCGGCCAACAGCGCCGCCCCGCGGGCGAGGTCGTCGACCCCCTGGTCGAGCTCGTCGGGCCGGTCGGTGGTGAGGTCGAGGTGGAAGCCGTAGAGCGCGGAGTCGACCAGCGTCACCACCCGACCCACCCGGTCCGGCGGCGTACCGCACGCGGCGAGGTAGTCGCCCAGGGCGGCCGACCAGCGCTCGTTGGCGGTGCGCGCGTCGGAGAGATAGGGCTCGCGACCGAGCAGCCCCTCGCTGGCCGCCTGGCAGTAGACGTCGAGGCAGGACGACAGCGGCTCGGACTGGTACGCCGCCCACAGCGCGTTGACGCCCGCGCGCACTCCCGTCACCGGGGCGATCTCCTGGACGGCCTCGACGGCCCGGTCACTGGTGGCGGTCACGATCTCCGACACCAGCGCGTCGCGGGTGCCGAAGTGGTAGACGAGCATCCGGTCGCTGGTGCCGATCGCCGCCGCAAGCGGGCGCAGCGTGAGGCCGGTCAGGCCATGGCCCAGGACGTGCTCGGTGGCCGCGTCCAGGAGCTCCTGGCGTCGGTCCTTCCCGGCATTCACGATCCGAACGTAGCATGTGCTACATTTGCTTGTGTAGCGACCGCTACATCACCTGCGCTCTGCGGAGCGCTGACGAAAAAGAGGACGGACGTGTTCGGCGCAGCTGTGCTGCTGGCAGTGGCCATCGCCATCGAGGTCGGAGCGACGGCGGTGCTGCCGCGCGCGGAGGGCTTCACCCACCCCGGCTGGAGCGCCGTGGTCGTGGGCGGGTACGCCGTCTCGATCTGGCTGCTGACCCTGATCGTCCGCACCCTCCCCGTCTCGGTCACCTACGCGATCTGGTCCGGCGTCGGCACCGCCTTCGTGGCCGTCGTTGGCTACTTCTTCCTCGGCGAGTCCATGGGCTGGGTCAAGGCGCTCTCGCTGGTGCTGATCGTCGCCGGCGGCATCGGGCTCAACCTGGTCTCGGTCGCCCATGCGTAGGCGTCGCCATCGGGACGCTGCCCTCGGCGGTTCGGCCGGGCGGTTCGGCTCGGGTCGCACCTGGGGGACTGGCCTCAGGGACTGGCCTCGGGGACGCCGCACCGGCCCGCGACCGAGGTCGTGGGCCGGTGCGGCCGGCCGGGTGTGGGGTGGGGGCTGACCCGGCTGCTCAGGGGACCGACTCAGTCGCGGTCGCGGTCGCGGTCCCTGTCGTCGTCACGGTCGCGGTCGTCATCGCCGCCGCCGGGGCCGCTGCGGTCGTCGTCCCGGTCGTCGTCCCGGTCGTCGTCCCGGTCGCCACCGCCGCCGGGGCCGCTGCGGTCGTCGTCCCGGTCGTCGTCCCGGTCGTCACGGTCACCGCCGCCGGGGCCGCTGCGGTCGTCGTCCCGGTCGTCGTCCCGGTCGTCATCCCGGTCGCGGTCGTCATCGCCGCCGCCCGGACCGCTGTGGCCGCCGTGGTCGTCGCCCGCGTCGTGGTCGCTCGGGTCGTCGGACGGCGAGTGCGACGGGGAGTCGCTCGGCGAGCCGCTGGGCCCCCCGGAGTCGTCGCCGGCGTCGTGGGTGGGCCCGTCGGTCGGACCGTCGGTCGGGCTGTCGGAGGGGCCGTCGGTGGGCGAGGACGTCGGGTCGTCCGAGGGCGAGCTGCTCGGCCCGTCGGTCGGTGACGAGCCGGCGAGGCGGGTGACGACGACCTCCGGCTCCTCGCGCAGGGGCTTGGCGCCGGTGCTGGCCCAGGTGAGGGAGATGCTGGCCGCGGCGATGGCGATGCCGGTGGCCGAGCCGAGTGCGGCGAGGTGCTTCATGAGGACTCCAGGGGTGGTGGGGGCTGGCTCCCTCAGTTGTCCCAAGAACGCAGGGCAGTCCGGTATCGGACCTTGGGCCTAGGACCTCGACGGCGGACCGGGGCGACTACCAGCCGCGAGGGGCGCACGCCTCCGCCCCGCGCAGCCGCTGACGCAGCCCGAAACCGGCGATCCCCGCGGCCAGCAGCAGGGTGGCGACCTGCAGCGGCGCACCCGACAGGGCGATGCCCGCGAACACCACCGTCAGCCCCGCCATCGCCGCGCACGGCGACCCGCCGCCGGCGGCGTCGCGCTGCGGGAGGTAGGTCGCCAGGGTCAGCGAGGCGGGCACGACGACGAGCAGCAGCGCGAGCCGCCACGACCAGGCCAGGGCTTCCCAGCCGCCGACCTGGGCGGCGTACTCGTGCCACAGCAGCGGAGCCACCAGGAGGGCGGCCGTGAGCCGCCCCGGGCCGAACGCCCGCCACCAGGGCGGGCGCGCGGGGGCCGGGACGGCGAGCTCCGGGGCGGGCCGCTCGAAGAGCGACGACAGCGGCTCCTGGGTCATGGCGACAGCGTACCCCAGATACCCTCGGGGGTATTACCCGTCCGAGTCGTCGAAGGGGCAGTCTCCCCGCCCCGACCCGGGACCACGGTCGCTGTCGTCGTCGGTGCCGAACCCGTAGCCGCCCCCGGCACCCCTGTGGCCGGGGCCCATCCCACCGGATCCGTTGCCGCCGCCCATGCCGCCCCCCATGCCGCCGCCCATGCCGGGACCCACGCCGGTCTGGTCGCCGTCGACCCACGCGGTGAAGGCCCGCAGGTGCATCCGCGACGCGGCCAGCAGCCGCGACAGGACACGCTGCACGTCCGCCTGGTCGAGCTCGTCGAGCGTGGCCTCGAGGTCGGCGATGTCGCGCTCCTCGAGGTCGACGCCTACCTGGAGCGCCGCCTCGAACGACTCGAGGCCCTGCGCCCGCCAGGTGTCGTAGAGATCCTGGATCGCGGGGTCGGCGTACTCCCCTGCCTCCAGCCCGGCCGACGGGTCGTCGACGCCGTACGTCGTCAGCAGGGCGCCGACGGAGTCGAAGTGCTGCTGCTCCGACATCGCGATCCGGGCGAACGGCCCGTCGTCGTAGGTGTCGGCGAAGAGCGTGTAGAGGTCGCGGGCCATCCGCTCCTCCTCGCGGTTGAAGGCCAGCGCGGCCACCGCGTCGTCGGCCGTCACCGTGGCCTGGGCCACCACGCCGTCCTGCGGACCGGGGGACCACGTCGCAGCCACCGCGGCGCCGCCTCCCGCCAGCGCGAGCGCGGTCACGCCCGCCACCAGCGCGGCCGTCCTGCGGCCTCGCCCCGCGGTGCTCCGGGGGCCGGTCGTGGTCTCTCGCGTCGTCATCGTGCTCGCCTCCTGCGGTCGGTCGTCCTCTCGGCTGTCTCCCACTCAACGCCGGGAAGATGAAGGGTCGGGCGCGGCCACTGTGAAGTTGGTGTGAAGAAGCCGCCGCCGAGGGCGTCGCGCGCCCGCGCCGCTCTACGGTGGAGACGACCTGCGGCCGGCAGTGTCGGGAAGGAGCACACGGATGAGCGCCACCGTGCTCGTCGTCGACGACGAGCGTGGGATCCGCGAGGTGCTGCGCGCCTACCTCGCCGACGCCGGCTTCCGGGTCCTGGAGGCGGCGACGGGCGCCGACGCGCTGCGGGTGACGGCCGACGACGACGTGCGGCTGGTGCTGCTGGACCTGGGACTGCCCGACGTCGACGGCCTCGAGGTGCTCCGCCGGCTCCGGGCCTCGGCCGACCCGGCCACCGCCGGGGTCTACGTCGTCCTGGTCACGGCCCGCGCGGAGGAGGTCGACAAGATCGTCGGCCTGGGCGTCGGCGCCGACGACTACGTCACCAAGCCGTTCAGCCCCCGTGAGGTGGTGGCCAGGGTCCAGGCCGCCGTGCGCCGGCTGGACGGCGCAACCGACGGGCCGGCTCCGGCTCAGGGAGCCGGCGAGCGGCTGGAGTTCGCGCGGGTCGTCATCGACCGCGGACGCCGCGAGATCACCGTCGACGGCCGGCCGGTCTCGCTGACGACGCTCGACTTCGACCTGCTCTCCGCCCTCGCGTCGGCACCCGGTCGGGTCTACTCCCGCGCCCAGCTCCTCGAGCACGTGTGGGGCTACGACTTCTACGGCGACGAGCGCGTGGTCGACGTCCACATCCGCGCCATGCGCAAGGCTCTCGGCGACGACGCGGCCGATCCCTGGATCATCGGCACCGTCCGGGGCGTGGGCTACAAGTTCCTCCCCGAGCGCGACCGGGAGCGTCGGCCGTGAGACGGCTGTGGGACAGCCTGTCGACGCGGCTGGTGCTCTCGCACCTGCTGGTCGCGCTGCTGGGCGGGCTGGCGACGGCCCTGGTGGTGCGGATGCTGGCCCCGGCGCTCTTCGACCGGACCCTGTCGGGGATGGGGCAGGGCCGCGGGCCGGGCCAGGGCATGGGCGGGATGACCAGCGGAGCCCTGCGCTCCGAGTTCGCGAGCGCGGTCGACACCGCGCTCGTGGTGGGCACCCTGCTGGGCGTGCTCATCGCGGCCGGGGCCGGCACCTGGGCGGCCGCCCGGCTGCTGGCGCCGTTGCAGGACGTCCGGCGCGCCGCCCGCGACCTCGCCGCCGGGCGCTACGACGCGCAGGTCGCGCTGCCCCGCGAGCGTGAGCTCGCCGAGCTGGCCGCCGACGTCAACGCCCTCGGGTCCACGCTCGCCGCCACCGAGACCCGCCGGGTGCGGCTGCTGGGCGAGGTCGCCCACGAGCTGCGCACCCCGCTGACCGTGGTCGAGGGCTACGTCGAGGGGATGATCGACGGGGTCCTCGACACCGGCCCGGAGCAGCTGGACCGGCTCGCCGCGGAGGTACGCCGGATGCACCGGCTCGCCGACGACCTCTCGGCGCTGTCGCGCGCCGACGAGGGGCGGCTCCAGCTGCAGGTGGCCGACGCCGACCTCGCCGCGGTCGCGGCCGCGGCTGCGGAGCGGCTGCGGCCGCAGGCCGAGGACGCCGGCATCCGTCTGGAGGTCGACCCCGGCCCCGGTCCCCTCCCGGCCCGCGTCGACGCCGACCGGGTCGCCCAGGTGGTCACCAACCTGGTCGGCAACGCCCTCCACGCCACTCCCGCCGGCGGGACGGTGACGGTGCGGTGCCGCGACCGGGGCGACGAGGCCGAGGTCGCGGTCGTCGACACCGGGGTGGGCCTGGCCCCCGACGACCTGGCGCGCGTCTTCGAGCGGTTCTACCGCGCCGGCGGCGGCGAGCGGGCCCACCAGGGGTCGGGCATCGGACTGACCATCGCCCGCGACCTGGCCCGCGCCCACGGCGGCACGCTGACGGCAGCCTCGCCGGGACCCGGTGCGGGAGCGACGTTCGTCCTCCGGCTGCCGCGCGGGTGAACCGTCGGCAAAACTTGACGACACCCCCCTGGCACAGGTCCAGACCATCATGCAAAGGTGGCCGGGTCCACGACCCGAGGAGTGAACATGCACGTCTCTAGCGCGCGCAGCGGGCGATCCCGCACGCTGCGACTGCTGACCGGCGGCGCCGCGGCGCTGCTGGCAGCCGGAGTCCTGTCGGCGACGACGGGCCCGGCCGATGCGAAGGGCGGCCACGGCCGCGACAAGGACCGCGGCCACGGCCACGGCTACGGCCGCCTGGTCGACCTCCAGCTGCTGGCCTTCAACGACTACCACGGCCACGTCGAGTCCGACGCGGCCGGCCAGGTCGCCGGCGTCGACGCCGGCGGCGGGGAGTACCTCTCCTCCGCGCTCTCCGAGCTCCGGGCCGGCCACAAGAACTCGCTGACCGTCGCCGCCGGCGACCTGATCGGCGGCTCGCCTGCCTTCTCGGGCCTGTTCCACGACGAGCCGTCCGTCGAGTCGCTCAACGCCATGGGCCTCGACGTGTCCAGCGTGGGCAACCACGAGTTCGACGAGGGCGTCACCGAGCTGCTCCGGATGCAGGAGGGCGGCTGCCACCCGGTCGACGGCTGCTACTTCCCCGAGGACCCCTACGCCGGCGCCGACTTCAACTGGCTGGCCGCCAACGTCAAGAACGACCGCGGCCGCACGCCGCTGCCGCCGTACTGGATCAAGAGGGTCCAGGGGGTCAAGGTCGGCTTCATCGGCATGACGCTCGAGGCCACCGACACGCTGGTCGCCGCATCCGGCATCGAGGGCTGGAGCTTCCTCGACGAGGCCGAGACGGCCAACAAGCTGGTGCCCAAGCTGAAGCGCAAGGGCGTCCGCGCGATCGTCGTGCTGCTGCACGAGGGTGGCTCGCAGATCCCGCCGCCCGGCGACGTCGACGCCTGCGTCGGCATCAGCGGTCCGGTCGTCGACATCAACAACGCGCTGTCCCCGGCGATCGACGTGATGATCACCGGTCACACGCACCTGCCCTACAACTGCACGCTGCCCGACCCGCGGGGCAAGCCGCGCATCGTGACCAGCGCCTACTCCTTCGGCCGCGTCGTCTCCGAGGTCAACCTGGTCCTGGACAAGCGGACGCGCGACATCCGCCGCGACCTGAGCAGCGCGACCAACCACACGGTGGTCCGGGCCGACCTGACGCCGGACCCGGCCATCACCGCGGTCATCGACAAGTGGCAGCCGCTCTACGACGCCGCCGGCAACACGCCGGTCGGCACCATCACCGCCGACATCAACCGTGGCGGCGTCCCCACGGGCAGCGACCGCGGCGTCGAGTCGCCGGCCGGCAACCTGGTGGCCGACGCACAGCTGTGGGCGACCTCGTCCAACGGTGCCGACCTGGCACTGATGAACCCCGGCGGGGTCAGGTCCGACCTGACCTACGCCTCGTCGCCGGCCGGTGAGGGCGACGGGGTGGTGACGTTCGGAGAGGCGTTCACCTTCCAGCCGTTCGGCAACTCACTGATCACCTACGACATGACCGGGGCGCAGATCATCTCGGTCCTGGAGGAGCAGTGCCAGCCGATCGGGTCCAGCCGGCCGTTCCTGTCCCTGGGCGTCTCCGAGGGGTTCACCTATGACCTGTCGGCGACGATCGAGGCCGGCAACTGCACGGCTGTCTCGGTGACCAACGTGCAGCTCAACGGGGCGCCGCTGGATCCGGGCGCGACCTATCAGGTGACCGTGAACAACTTCCTCGCCGACGGCGGGGACAACTTCACGACGCTCGGCACCATCACCAGCCCCCGGCTGGACGGTGGCAACGACCTGACCGCGCTGATCGGTTACCTCGGCACGTTCAGCCCGGTGGCTCCCCCGAGCACCGACCGGGTCAACGAGCTGCCCTGACCGGCCGGCTCTCGTCGACAACCGGGCCGGTACGGCGTCCCTCGGACGTCGTACCGGCCCGTTGTCGTGCCGCCGACCTCGTCAGACCTTGATCCGCGCGGTGCGCAGGTAGGGGAAGAACTCCTCGACGTCGTCGAACTTCTGCCGGGCCTCGTCGGTGGGCATCGTCGGCGGCACGACCACCTTGTCGCCCGGCTGCCAGTCGACCGGGGTGGAGCACTGGCCGCGGTCGCCCTCCTGCAGCGCGTCGACGACCCGGAGGATCTCGAGGAAGTTGCGGCCCGTCGACTTCGGGTAGGTCATCGTGAGCCGGATCTTCTTCTCCGGGTCGATCACGAACACCGACCGCACCGACGAGGTGTCGCCCTCACCGGGGTGGATCATGTCGTAGAGCTCGGCGATCCGCTTGTCGGGGTCGGCGATGATCGGGTAGTCGACGGTGGTGTCGTTGTAGGACTCGACCTCGGGCTTCCACTTCGCGTGCTCCTCGACGGAGTCCACGGACAGCGCGATCGTCTTGACCCCGCGCTTGTCCCACTCGTCGCGGAGCTGGGCCACCCGGCCGAGCTCGGTCGTGCACACCGGCGTGAAGTCTGCGGGGTGGGAGAAGAAGACGACCCAGGAGTCGCCGGCCCACTCGTGGAAGGAGATCGGGCCTTCGCTGGTGTCGACCTGGAAGTCGGGGGCGGTGTCGCCCAGGTGGAGTGACATGAGCACCTCTCTCGGGAGTCCGGACGGCGACGCGGTCTCGTCGCCGGGTGACTCCAACATACCCCCTGGGGTATTCAGGCTTCGCTGAGGACCCCCGGCACCAGCTCCTCGGCCATCGCGAGCGCGGTCGTCCAGCCCGGCGAGACAGCGTTGAGGACGTGGGTGGAGGCGGACCCGGGACGCACCACGAAGTCCATCTCCAGCCGGTTGCTCCGGAGGTCGAGCAGCTGAGCCCGGATGCCGGGCCTCCCCCGCTCCCGGAAGAGGCCCTCGTGCGCAGCCGGCACCAGCCGCCGCGCCTGCGCGAGCAGCGCCCGCCGCGACAGCTTGGGCACCTCCTCCGCCAGCAGCCGCGGCCCGGCGGTCCGCTGGCCCGCCAGGAAGCGCGGCAGCGTCCGGGCGACCTCGCCCAGCTCGTCGCGGGCCACGCCGCCGAGGCCGGCGTACGCCTCGCGGCTGAGGGCCGGGATCGCCGTCGGGCCCGCCTTCACCCGCCCGGCCGCCGTGACGGTGAGGTGGACGCCGAGGAAGGGGAATCGCGGGTCGGGCACGGGGTAGACGTGCCGCCGCAGCGGCAGCGAGTCGGCGGCGGCATACCAGTAGAGACCGCGGAACGGCAGCAGGCGGTACTCCTCCCCCACGCCGAACCACTGCGCCACCCGGTCGGCGTAGAGCCCGGCCGCGTTGACCAGGTGGCCCGCCTCCACCCGGCGGCCATCGGCCTCGAACCAGCCCGGGCCGGCTGCGGTGACCGGCGCTCCCAGCCGCACCTCGCCGCCGCGGCGCCGCACCCGCGCGGCCAGCGCCTCCACCACCGCCGCCGGGTCGGCGGACGCGGTGGTCGGCGACCAGAGGGCCCGCTCGTGGGTGCGCGCCAGCGGCTCCAGCCGAGCCAGCCCCGCGACGTCGACCATCTCCAGCGGCACCCCGTTGGCCACGCCTCGCCGATGCAGCTCGGCCAGCGCGGGCAGCTGCTCGGGCCCCGTGGCGACGACGACCTTGCCGGTCTCCCGCAGCGGCACCCCCTCGTCGGCGCAGAAGGCGTGCAGCAGCTGGTTGCCGCGCCTCGTCAGCCGCGCCTTGGCGGAGTCGGGGTGGTAGTAGAAGCCGGCGTGCAGCACTCCGCTGTTGCGTCCCGACGCGTGCTCCGCGAGCCGCTGCTCCTTCTCGAGCACGACCACCGACGCATCCGGTCGCGCCGCGAGGACCGCGTCGGCGACGGCCAGTCCGACGATCCCGCCGCCGACGACGGCGACGTCACACCCGGCGGCCACGACTCAGCCGACCGGCCCGTCCCACGACCAGCGTGGGATGTTCAGCCCGGCCGGCACGTCCTCCGGGGACTCGGGATAGGCGGCCATCGCGCCGGTCGCCCAGGCGAAGTAGTCGAGCAGCGGCTGCCGGACTCCGGCCGGCAGCCCGACGTCGTCGAGCGCCTGCGCGAAACAGGCGACCGCGCGGCTGTCCATCTCCCGGTGCTCGCCGTTGCCGGAGTGCAGCCGCAGCACGAACGACTCGTCGCCGTACTGCCGGGAGTACTCGCGGGGGCCGCCCAGGGCCTCGGTCCAGTACGCCGCCAGCCGCTCGCCGTGCCGCGCGTGGAAGCCGTGGGAGAAGGCGTGGCTGACGACCGGGTCCGCCATCACGCGACGGTGCCAGGCCTCCGCCAGCGCGGCGAACGTCTCGGCGCCCCCGGCCGCCTCGAAGATCGACGGCTCCATCGCGGCACCGTCTCACGCACCCTCGCGGGAGGCAAGGCGGGCGCCGTCAGTGCAGCGAGCACGGCCGGGTGCGGGGCCGCAGGTCCGCGGTCCCGCACCCGGCCCCTTGCTCAGCGGCGGGCGAACCCGATGCCCTCGATCCGCACCGCCTTGCCGGAGGTCACCGTGTCGACGCGCACGGTCCCCTTCTTCGGGGTCGCGAACGTCTTGACCAGGATGACCTTGCCGTTCTTGACCCGCGGGGCGGCCAGGCTGATCGGCTTCTTGGTGAGCCGCCGGTCACCGAGGTAGACGTGCACCTTGCCCGAGCCGGGCGCCTTCGTCACCACGATGGCGACCCGCTTGATCTTCGGGGCCCAGCCGAAGAAGGCCTTGCCCTCCTTGCGGGTCACGGCGAAGGTCGTGAACAGCGACTGCTGGTCCCGCTTGAAGGTCCAGCCCGCCGACCGGTTGAGCGCCTTGACGCCACGCGGCACGACGACCGTGGCCAGCACCGGGGTCGGGTCGGCCGACACGTCCGTGACGGCCGCGAAGCCGACGACGTTGGTGCCGGCGCGCAGACCGCTGACCGAGCAGGCCGAGGTCTCACACCGAGGTGCGGGGTCGCCGTTGACCGTCACGTCGTACGCCGCACCGTCGGCATTGCTGTCGAGGGTGAAGACGACGTCGTGGTCGAGGACGAAAGCCTCGTCGGCCGGTCCCGCCACCAGCATGGTGTCGGGGTCGATCACGAAGTACTTCACGTAGGTCGCGACGTTGTCGGCCTCGTCGGTCCCGCGCGCGGCGAACTGGTAGGCACCCGGCAGCAGGTCGCTGTAGGTGATCGTGCCGCCGTCACAGGGCTCCCAGGCCCCCCTCACGCCATCGACCGTCAGCCGGCACTCCAGCGTCGTCACCGGTTCGTTGGCGACGATGCTGAAGCTCGCCGAGTCGGCGGTCAGCGCGTCCAGGGTGATGGTGAGCACCGCGGCCGTCGTGTCCTCCCCGACGTCCGGTGGCTGCTCCCCGTGGCTCTCCGGCGCCGCGAACGTGACGTACGCCGGCTCGGCCAGGTCGGTGCCGGACTGGATGCCGGCATCGACGGCGTACTGCCCGACGGGCGCCCCGTCGACGACGTTGAGATACCACGTCAGGTCGGTGTAGCCGGGCTCGACGGGCAGCGGCCAGGTGCCGCTCAGCTCGTCGTCGCCGGTGAGCGCCAGCGGCATCGCCACCATGTCGGTACCGTCGCTGGCGAACACCTTGGCGTCACCCACCACCAGCTCCTCCAGCAGGTCGGTCGTCGGGTCGTCCCCGGGGCCGGTGAGCTGGAAGGTCAGCGTGGCGTCGCCGGCGGCGGGCGAGTAGACCCGCACCGGCAGCGAGAGATAGCTCCCCTGGGTCGCCAGGGTCGGGATCTCCGCACCCCAGAACACCGTCGTCTGCGACGCGTGCACCGGGACGACCGCGCTGTCGTCGGCAACCACCTCGTCGGCGTCCAGGTCGACCATGGCCACCGTGAGCGTGTAGTCGCCCACCGAGGCCCCGTCGGCGACGGTCAGGGTCAGGTCCGTCGTCGACCTGAAGCCCGGAGGCGCGGTGAAGCCGGTGTCCGGCCCCCACTCCCCGACCAGGTTCCCCGCCTCGGCGGTCAGGTCCACCGTCTCCACGACGGCGCCGTCGGTCGCGTCGGCAGCAGTGACGCTCACGTCGCCGACCACCAGCGCGTCCGGCGCGTCGACCGTGACCCGCATCCGAGCGGCATCGACCTGTTCCCCACCCCAGGGGTTGAAGACCGAGGCGGTGGCCCCGAAGGCCAGCGTCTGGAACGCCAGCGCCGGCGCCGTCAGGTCGACCGCCGGCAGCGTGATGGCATCGAGCTGCTGCTCGGTGGTGTCCACCAGCACCGGGTCCATGTAGAAGCCCGGCAGCACGACCTCGTACTCGTGCAGGAACGAGATGACCGCTCGGGCGTCGTCGGCCATCTGCGCGAAGGCCGTGACTCCGTCGAGCGTCCGGGCGTTCACCTGCTCGGGCGTGAGACCGTCGGTGGGCGCGAGGTTCTCCCACGGGACGGCGTCGACGATCCGGGTGACCTTCCAGGTCATGGTGGGCACGTCGAGCCAGGTGACGCTGCCGACGAACGTGTCGCCGCGGTTGTAGGAGAAGCCGCCGTAGTCGACGAAGTTCTCACCACCCGGGAGGACGTCGACCGGCATCGGGGTCGACGGGTCGGGGTCTGCCGACCTCAGGAACTCCAGGTCGCCCCACGAGGGCAGCGGGTCGCTGGTCGTGAACCCGACGGCCCGGTTGTAGTACTGCACCGCGTCGACGCTCAGCGGCACGCCCTTGCTCGCGGCGGTGCCGATGGCCACGGCGGCCAGCTGCCAGTTGTCGTAGCCCAGGTCGCCGAAGTCCAGCCCGGGCACGCCACCGGTGGTCATGATCGACTTGTAGATCGCGGCGTACTCCGGCGCCGCGTCGAGTGCCGCGCCGTCCACGGTCAGCCGACCGGCCGGGTCCAGGCCCACCTCACCGGCGAGCGTCAGCTTGGTCTCGACGTCGGCCAGCTTCTTGGCGAGCACGTCCTCGCTGGTGCGCACCAGGTTGAGCCGCTCGAGCTCGGCCTCGCTGACGAACATGGCGTACTGCGGCTGCGGGTCGCACGGCTCGATCTCGTCGACCGGCAACGGGTCGACGGGATCGTCGATCCACTCGCCCTGCAGCGGGAGGACCCACACGTCCCGGCCGTCGACCGGGTTGGTCACGGGCGACACGCCGGCCACGGGGTCGTGGGACACCGGCTGCACGCAGTACTCGACCGAGGTGCCCTCCTCGCCGGTGACGACGTACTCCGTCAGGAGTGCGGTGCCGTCCGCGGCGCGGAGCTCGACCACGAGGTCGGAGTAGAGCGAGCCGGTGTCCGCGCCACCGCCGCCGCCACCGCCCCCGCCTCCCGGCGGCGCCGACACTCCAGGTGCAGCACCACCGACGGCGATCACCGACGTGACCGCGGCAACCGCAACGACGCGCAACGCTCGCTTGGGATCCATGACCTCCTCCTTCTGGGCCTCAGGCTGGTGCCTGACGGCCGGCCGTTGGGTCGGCTCGGAGGAGCGGGACGGTGGGCCCCGGGTGTCCGTGTTGGACGAGTGGTGCAATCCCCGTGGTGTCGTCGGCGCTCACCGAGCGCCCACACTTCGATCCTCAGCCCGGGTCGGGAAGTCGGCAACCGGAACGCCTGGTGACACCCACCACGCAGGAGAGCCTGCGCTCACCAGGCGGGGGCCGGGGCCGGACGGGGCCGCCGGGGACCTAGGCTCGCCGGGTGACCGACACCGGACGCCGTGCCCCCGTCGCCCTCACGGTGGCCGCTCCGGTCGCCGCGGCGGCGGTCGCGCTGGTGTCCGTCAACCTCCGACCCGGGGCGACCTCGGTCGGCCCGGTGCTGGAGGAGGTCCGGGCCGGCCTCGGGATGAGCGCCGGCGCCGCCGGTGTCCTGACGGCGCTGCCGCCACTCTGCTTCGGGCTGATCGGCGCCCTGGCGGTGGTGCTGGCGCGGAGGGTCGGCACCACGGCCGGGATCGCGTGGGCCCTGCTGGCGGTCGCCGTCGGCATCCTGCTGCGGGTCCACACCGACTCGGTCACCGTCTTCCTGCTGCTCACCGTGCTCGCCCTCGGCGGGATGGGGATCGGCAACGTGCTCGCGCCGGCCTGGGTGAAGACCCACGGCGGCGCCGGCGAGGTGCGGCTGATGACGGTCTACGGCACCGTCCTGGTGCTGGGCGGCGCGGCCGGCGCACTGGTGACCGCGCCGCTGGCCGCCGGGCTCGGCGGGTGGCGGCCGGCGCTCGGCCTGTGGGGCTGGCTGGTGGTGCTGGCCCTGCCCTGCTGGGTGTGGCTCGCCGTCCGGGAGCGCCGGCACCCCGACCGGGCGGCCGAACCGGCGGCGCCGCCGCGGGGGCGGATGCTCCGCTCCCCAACGGCGCGCGCCATCACCGCGCTCTTCGGCATCCAGTCGATGCACGCCTACGTGCAGTTCGGCTGGCTGCCCCAGGTCTACCGCGACGCCGGCCTCTCCCCCACCTATGCCGGCGCGCTGGTCGCGCTCATCGCCGGCACCGGCATCGTCGGCGGGCTGACGATGCCCACGCTCGCCGCTCGGGCGAGGAGTCTCGCCCCGGCGGTGCTCGGCTTCGGGGCCCTCCTCGCCGGGGGGTACGCCGGCCTCCTGGCCGCGCCGGCGACCCTGCCCTGGTTGTGGGCGCTGATGCTCGGGATCGCCGGCTTCGCCTTCCCCCTGGCGATCGCGCTGCTCACCGCTCGCACCCGCAGACCCGACGTCACCGCCCAGCTCTCGGGCTTCGTGCAGCCGGTGGGCTACCTGCTGGCGGCGCTCGGGCCGTTCGTCGTGGGTCTCATCCACGAGGCCACGGGCGGCTGGACGCTCGTGCTGTGGCTGCTCCTCGCGACGGCGGTGCCGTTCACCTGGGCGGGGCTGGGCGTCTCGCGGCCGACGTACGTCGACGACGAGGTGTGAGGCTCCCGCGCGGCTGCCCCGCGGCGTCCGGTGGCCGCCGTACGGTGGGCGGATGGTGAGCCGCACCCGCACCGCCCGCTACGCCAGGCGGCGGCGACGACGGATGGCGCGGGTCGAGCACGACCTGACCGCCGAGCAGTGGCAGGCGCTGGTGGCCGCCTGGGAGGGCTGCGCGTACTGCGGCTCCGCGACGGGCGCCTTGCAGAAGGACTGCGTGCTGCCGATCTCGCGCGGCGGCCGCTACACCTCGGCCAACGTGGTCCCGGCCTGCGGGTCGTGCAACGCGAGCAAGGGCAACCTCGAGGTCACCACCTGGCTGCGCCGCACGGGCCGCGACGAGCGTGCGTTCCTGCTGCGGCAGGCCGAGGTCGCGGCCGCCGTCGCCGCGGCGACTGCCGCGAGCGTCGTCACGGGCTGAGGCTCGTCAGGACCGCACCAGGCGAGCGATGGCGTCCGAGGCCTCGCGGAGCTTGGCGTCGCTCACGGCGCCCCCCTCACGCACGGCGTCGACGACGCAGTGGGAGAGGTGCTCGTCGAGCAGTCCCAGCGCCACCGACTGCAGCGCCTTCGTCGTGGCGGAGATCTGGGTGAGGATGTCGATGCAGTACTGCTCCTCCTCGACCATCCGTTGCAGCCCGCGGGCCTGGCCCTCGATGCGCCGCAGTCGCTTGAGGTAGTCGGCCTTGTTGTCGTGGGCGAGGTAGCCGTGCTGGTGCTCGCCGCTCTCCGCTGTGTCGTCGGTCATCGAGGTGCGCCTTCCCCTTGAGTGGTGGTCTACTCTTGACAATACCATACCCCCCTAGGGTATACATCGTCACATGCTTGGCCACCAAAGAGGGAACCTGGACAGCAGGATTCCCGTGGCCGCACGACTCCGGAAGGACGTGGCTTCGATGAGCCAGACGCACCACGACGTGGACACCGCCGACCACCAGCACGCCGCACGCGAGCACGAAGGTCACGGGCACGAAGGTCACGGCGGCGCGAGCGCCGGCCACGAGGGGCATCAGGGCCACGAGGGTCATGGCGGCCACGGGGGGCACGGCGACCACGTCGCCATGTTCCGGCGCCTCTTCTGGGGCTCGCTCGTCCTGGCCGTCCCCACCGTGCTGCTGTCGGGGATGTTCGCCGACCTCGTGGGCTACTCCCTGCCGGACGTCCCGCTGCTGGGCTGGGTCTCCCCCGTGCTGGGGACGGTGCTCTACGCGTGGTTCGGCCGGCCGTTTCTGACCGGGGCCGCGTCGGAGATCCGGTCGCGTCAGCCGGGCATGATGCTGCTGGTCGCTCTCGCGATCACCGTCGCCTTCATGGCGTCCTGGGGCGCCACCCTGGGCATCCTCGCCCACCATCTCGACTACTGGTGGGAGCTGGCGCTGCTGGTCGTGATCATGCTGCTCGGTCACTGGATCGAGATGCGCTCGCTCGCCCGGACCACCTCCGCGCTCGACTCCCTCGCGGCGCTGCTCCCCGACGAGGCGGAGCGGGTCGAGGGTGACCGGACGGTCACCGTCTCCCCCGCCGACCTGGCGGTGGGCGACGTCGTGGTCGTCCGCCCCGGAGGCAGCGTGCCCGCGGACGGCAGGGTCGTCGACGGCTCTGCCGCCATGGACGAGTCGATGATCACGGGCGAGTCCCGCGCGGTGCGGCGAGAGACGGGCGACTCGGTCGTGGCCGGCACCGTCGCCACGGACTCGGGGCTCCGCGTCGAGGTGACCGCCACGGGCGACGACACCGCCCTGGCCGGCATCCAGAAGCTGGTCGCGGACGCGCAGGCCTCCGGCTCGCGCGCCCAGCGCCTGGCCGACACGGCCGCAGGGTGGCTGTTCTGGTTCGCGCTGGGCTCCGGCGTGCTCACGTTCCTGGTGTGGTCGCTGCTCGGCATGCCCGACGAGGGCGTCGTGCGCACGATCACCGTGCTCGTGATCGCCTGCCCGCACGCGCTGGGGCTCGCCATCCCGCTGGTCATCTCGATCGCCACCGAGCGGGCCGCCCGGGGCGGCGTCCTGGTCAAGGACCGGGTGCAGATGGAGACGATGCGCGGTGTCGACACCGTGCTCTTCGACAAGACCGGCACGCTCACCAAGGGGCAGCCCACCGTGACCGCCGTCGAGGTGGCGGCCGCCGCGACGCTCGCCGAGGATCGGCTGCTCGCGCTGGCGGCCGCGGCGGAGGCCGACTCCGAGCACCCGCTGGCGCGCGCCATCGTGCGCGCCGCGGAGGAGCGGGAGCTGCCGGTGCCGTCGTCCAGCGACTTCACGTCGCACCCGGCGGTCGGCGTGACCGCCTCGGTGGACGGCCGCACGGTGCGCGTGGGTGGGCCGGCGCTGCTCGAGCAGGTGTCGGGCGCCGAGCTCGACGTCGCCGACGCGTGGCGCGAGGACGGCGCGATCATCCTGCACGTCGTCGTAGACGACGAGGTCGTGGGCGCGCTGCGGCTCGCCGACGAGATCCGCGAGGAGTCCCGCGCCGCCGTGCGCGCGCTGCACGACCGCGGCGTCCAGGTCGTGATGATCACCGGAGACGCCGAGGCGGTCGCCCGCTCGGTCGCGGCCGAGCTCGACATCGACCGCGTCTTCGCCGGCGTTCGCCCGGAGGACAAGTCCTCCAAGGTCGCCGAGCTCCAGGACGAGGGCCGCAAGGTGGCGATGGTCGGCGACGGCGTCAACGACGCCCCCGCGCTCGCGCAGGCCGATGTCGGCATCGCGATCGGCGCCGGCACCGACGTGGCGATCGGCTCCGCGGGCATCATCCTCGCCTCCGACGACCCGCGGTCGGTCCTGTCGGTCATCGAGCTCTCGCGGGCGACGTACCGCAAGAGCGTGCAGAACCTCGCCTGGGGCGCCGGCTACAACCTGGTCTCCGTCCCGCTCGCCGCCGGCGTCCTCGCGCCCATCGGGTTCCTGATGCCGATGTCGGTCGGTGCGATCCTGATGTCGCTGTCGACCGTGGTGGTGGCGCTCAACGCCCAGCTGCTGCGCCGGCTCGACCTGACGCCCGACGCCACGGCACCGCTGGGCGACCGCGGCTGAGGACGCGGCCCGGATCGGGGAGGTTTGCGGTCACCCGGTGGCTGGAGACCTCCCCGATCACCGCGACGTCGGCTCGCCGACCGTTCGGGCCGGAGGCGAGCAGCGCACGCGGGCGCGCCACGCTCACACGTTGAAGCGGAACTCCACGACGTCGCCGTCCTGCATGACGTAGTCCTTGCCCTCCATCCGGACCTTGCCGGCCTCCTTGGCCTTCAGCATCGAGCCGGCGGCGACCAGGTCGTCGTACGACACGATCTCGGCCTTGATGAAGCCCTTCTGGAAGTCGGTGTGGATGACTCCGGCGGCCTCGGGGGCGGTGGCGCCCTTGCGGATGGTCCACGCGCGGGCCTCCTTGGGGCCGGCGGTGAGGTACGTCTGCAGGCCGAGCGTGTCGAAGCCAACGCGGGCGAGCACCTCGAGGCCCGGCTCCTCGACGCCGAGCTCGTGGAGCATCTCCAGCGCCTCCTCGCCGTCGCCCAGCTCGACCAGCTCGGCCTCGAACTTGGCGTCGAGGAAGATCGCCTCGGACGGCGCGACGAGGTCGCGCATCTTCTGCTTGAGCTCCTCGTCGGCGAGCTCGTCGGCGTCGCAGTTGAAGACGTAGAGGTAGGGCTTGGCGGTGAGCAGCGACAGCTCGCGGAGGAGGGCGCGGTCGAGGTCGGTCGCGATGACCGGGGTGCCGGCCTCGAGGGCCTCGACCGCGGCCTTGGCGGCGGCCACCACGGGGGCGAGCTCCTTCTTGCCCTTGGCCTCCTTCTCCAGCCGCGGGATCGCCTTCTCCAGCGTCTGCAGGTCGGCGAGGACCATCTCGGTCTGGATCGTGGAGATGTCGGATGCCGGGTCGACCTTGCCGTCGACGTGGGTGACGTCCTCGTCGCGGAAGACGCGGGTCACCTGGCAGATCGCGGCCGACTCCCGGATGTGGGCCAGGAACTTGTTGCCCAGCCCCTCGCCCTCCGACGCGCCGCGGACGATGCCGGCGATGTCGACGAACTCCACGGTGGCGGGAAGGATCCGCTCGGAGCCGAAGATCTCCGCGAGGGTGGCCAGCCGAGGGTCGGGCACGCCGACGACGCCGACGTTCGGCTCGATGGTGGCGAACGGGTAGTTCGCCGCGAGGACGTCGTTCTTGGTCAGCGCGTTGAAGAGGGTCGACTTGCCCGCGTTGGGGAGACCGACGATGCCGATGGTGAGAGCCACGGGCCGGGAGTCTATTGCCGGTCGGGCGGCCGGACCGAAACGGC
>JAUILS010000275.1 GCA_030432975.1 Actinomycetes bacterium | reverse complement strand
GGCAGCGACGCGACCGGCGGCACCCTCGAGGTCCGGTACGCCGGCCACAGCACCACGCTGTGGGTCAGCGACGAGACCGACGTCCCCGGCCGCTACCTCGCTGCCCGTTGTCAGGAGCTGGCCGTCGCGAGCGTCGCCAGGCTTGCCTGGTCCGACCGGGTGCGCGTGGTGACCCGCGACGGCGAGGAGGTGGGCGTGCTGCGCCTGCTGGTCCGCCCGACCGGCCGCGGCGAGGGGGTTTTGCGGATCGAGACGATCTCGGGGACGCCGATGATCTCGACCGCGGGCGGCGAGGTCTGGCGCCCCGGCCTGACCGTGCGCAGCACCGACCGGCCCAGCCAGGTGGACCTCGAGATGCAGCCGGCCCGCTGCGACGACCACGTCTTCATGGAGGGCGGCGGCTCGACGGCGTTCAAGGCCAGCCTCACCCTCGACGGGCGGCCGGCGACGGTCCTGCTCCGGATGTCCGGCCCGGGGGCCGCCGCCGCCATCGCCTACATCCGCGACGCGTGCGGCAAGCAGTGACCCGTCAGAGGTCCCGGTGGACGTCCTCGACCTCGGGGGTCTGGCCGCGCCGCAGGTTCCAGATCGCCGCCGCGAGGCCGCCCCAGAGCACCAGCATCGCCACGAGCATCATCACGATCGCGCTGCCGCCCATCAGAACTCACCCCCCTCCTCGGCAGGCACGAGCGGGGTCCCGTCGCGCCAGCGGATGGTCGCGATGACGAAGGCCGCGACCACGACGGCCGCGCTGACGCCCCACCCGAAGAGCCCGAGCATCCAGCCGGGGTAGCCCTCGTAGGGCTCGCTCACCGCGTCCCACAGCTCCTGCACCAGGATGAAGGTGAGCACGGCAGGCGTCACGAAGGCGAGCATCACCCGCCACCAGACGCCCAGCGGCAGCGAGCCGCTGCGGTTGAGGTGGCCGGCCAGCTCTGGCAGCGCGCGCAGCGCCCAGGCGAGCACGAGCATGCTCACGACCGCGACCAGCAGGATGCCGAAGCGGTTGATGAAGTGGTCGACGATGTCGAGCACGTAGATCCCGCTGGTGGTGCTGAACATCGCGAGGCTGAGCACCGCCGTCGGCACACCGACCGCGAGCGTCGCCGTCAGCCGCGCCGTCTCGAACTTGTCGCGGACCGCGGAGATGACCACCTCGATGACGCTGATCAGCGAGGTGATGCCGGCGAACACCAGGCTGCCGAAGAAGAGCAGCCCGATCACCGTGCCGCCGGGCGCCTCGTTGATGATCGCCGGGAACGCGATGAACGCCAGCCCGATCCCGTCGGAGGCCACCTCGTCGACGCTGACCCCGCCGGCCTGCGCCATGAAGCCCAGCGCGGAGAACACGCCGATCCCGGCGAGCAGCTCGAAGCTGGAGTTCGACAGGCCGACGACCAGGCCGGACCCGGTCATGTCGGTGCGCCGGCCGACGTACGACGCGTAGGTGATCATGATGCCGAAGCCGACCGAGAGCGAGAAGAAGATCTGCCCGAACGCCGCGGCCCACACCCCGGTGTCGGTGAGCGCGCTCCAGTGCGGGCTGAAGAGCGCGTCGAGGCCAGCGCCGGCGCCGTCGAGGAAGAGCGCCCGGACGACCAGGGCCAGGAACGCGAGGATCAGCAGCGGCATGAACACGACGGCGGTGGCGCCGATGCCCTTCTCGACGCCCAGGGCCATCACCACCAGCACGACCACCCACACCGCGAGCAGCGGCAGCGCGACCCCCGGCACCAGGTCGGCGCTGACACCGGGGTCGCCGGCCTTCAGGAACGAGCCGAAGAAGAAGCCCTGCGGGTCGTCGCCCCAGGAGCGTCCCGCGGAGAAGAAGGTGTAGCGCAGCGCCCAGGCGATCACCGCGGCGTAGTAGACGGCGATGACGAAGCAGATGCCGACCTGCCACCACCCGATCGGCTCGGTCCGACGACCGGCGCGGGCGAAGGACAGCGGCGCCGACCCGCGGTACTTGTGGCCGAGCGCGTAGTCCAGCAGCAGGAACGGCAGACCGGCGACGAGCAGCGCCACCAGGTAGGGGAGCACGAACGCGCCGCCGCCGTTCTCGTAGGCGACGTAGGGGAACCGCCAGATGTTGCCGAGCCCGACCGCCGAGCCGATGGCGGCCAGGATGAACACCCGGCGGGACGAGAACGCGCCTCGGACGGCCGACTCGGGAGCGCCGGCGTCGGCGGGTCCGCTGGGGCTGGTCATGGTTCCTCCCTCGCGACGGTGGGCGCTTGCCACTCTGGCGCGCCTCCGGGGCGCTCGCCACACCCCCGGGGGTGTCGCGAGGTTGCCGGGCTCCGACGCAGATCACACCGCCGAATGCTTGAGCCGGGGCTCGCGAAGGAGAAGGCTGGAGGTGGTGAAGGGGAGTACCCCGTTCATCGCGGCGTCGTCAGTCCGGCCGAGAGGCCCGGCGCCCGAGGCGGTCCCTCCGCCGGGGAAGACCTTCATCGGACGCCCACGCCGATGGAGGTGCGACGATGCCCGCCACCCCCCACCTCGCCCTGATGGGTACGCCGGCCGGTCCCGGCGGGTCGTCGCCGGCCGACGCGCCCCCGCACGCC
Organism: Actinomycetes bacterium; assembly: GCA_030432975.1. Lineage (GTDB taxonomy): Bacteria > Actinomycetota > Actinomycetes > Propionibacteriales > Nocardioidaceae > Nocardioides. Next base: position 1,303 of record JAUILS010000275.1, on the reverse strand, counting down.
CGCGAGGCGGCCGCCGTCGCGCGCGACCTCGGGGTCGACCCGGCCCGCGGGCTGTCGCCGGCCGAGGTCGCCGCCCGCCTCGAGGCCACCGGGCCCAACCGGCTCCGCGAGACCCCGCCGCGACCCGCGTGGCTGGTCTTCACCGACCAGCTCCGCAGCGGCCTGTTCCTGATCCTGCTCGCCGCCGCCGTCCTCGCCGCGCTGGTCGGCGACCTCAAGGACGCCGCGATCATCGCCGTGGTGATGCTGCTCAACGCGACCATCGGCTTCGCGCAGGAGCGCAAGGCGACCCGCAGCCTGGCCGCCCTGCGGCAGCTGTTGGTCCCGATGACCACGGTGCGTCGCGACGGCGCGCCCGCGACGGTGCCGTCGGCCGACGTGGTGCCGGGCGACGTCGTGGTGCTGGACGCCGGCAGCCGGGTCCCCGCCGACGGCCGGCTGCTGGCCGCCCACGACGTCGCCGTCGACCAGTCCTCGCTGACCGGTGAGTCGGAGCCGGTCGCCAAGGCCGTCCGCGCCGTCGCCGCCGCGACACCGCTGGCCGACCGGGCCGACCTGCTGCACGCGGGCACCGTCGTGGTGCGGGGGCGGGCCGAGCTGCTCGTCACCGCGACCGGGATGACGACCGAGGTCGGCCGGATCGCGGGCATGCTCGCGGAGACCCCGCCGCCGCGCACGCCGCTGCAGCGCCAGCTCGACCTCGCCGGTCGCCGGATCGCGCTGATCGGCGTCGTGGCCGTCGTGCTCTACTCCGGCGCCGCCCTGTGGCGGGGCGACCCGTGGGAGGACATCATGCTCCGCGGGGTGGCCCTGGCCGTGGCCGCCGTACCGGAGGGGCTGCCGGCGGTCCTCGCGCTGGTGCTGGCGCTCGGCGTGCACCGGATGGCCGCCCACGGCGCCATCGTCCGGCGGCTCGCGTCGGTCGAGACGCTCGGCTCCGCGACCGTGATCTGCACCGACAAGACCGGCACCCTCACCCGCAACCGGATGACGGTCCGGGAGGTCGTGCCCGCCGGGTCGCTGCTGGCGCCGCGGGGCGATGCTCCGGACGAGCCCCGGCAGCCGGCGGGGGAGCAGACGGACCGGCGCCGCCTGCTGACGGCGTTCGTGCGCTGCAGCGACGCCGGCGGGGCCGGCGAGGAGCTCGTCGGCGACCCGATGGAGACCGCGCTGCACCTCGCGGCGGTCGCGGAGGGGCTCGACCCCGTCGCCGTGGTGGCGGCCGCCCCTCGCCTCGCCGAGCAGCCCTTCTCGGCGGAGCGGAAGTACATGGCCACCGTCCACCGGCTCGACGGCGGCGCCG
>JAUILS010000274.1 GCA_030432975.1 Actinomycetes bacterium | reverse complement strand
GCGTACATCCGGCCGCTGTTCTGCGAGGGCAAGGGGCCGTTCCGGTGGGCGGCGCTCTCGGGAGACCCCGCCGACATCGCGGCGACCGACCGCGCCATCCTCGAGCTCTTCCCCGACAACGAGCGGCTGCGGAAGTGGATCACCATGGCCGGCGAGCAGGTGGAGTTCCAGGGGCTGCCGGCGCGGATCTGCTGGCTGGGCTACGGCGAGCGGCACCGCGCGGGGCTGCGCTTCAACGAGATGGTCGCCTCGGGCGAGCTGTCCGCGCCGGTCGTGATCGGCCGCGACCACCTCGACTGCGGGTCCGTCGCGTCGCCGTACCGCGAGACCGAGGGGATGCTCGACGGCTCCGACGCCATCGCCGACTGGGCGCTGCTCAACGCGCTCGTCAACACCGCCTCCGGCGCGACCTGGGTGTCGATCCACCACGGCGGCGGCGTCGGCATGGGTCGCTCCCTCCACGCCGGGCAGGTCTGCGTCGCCGACGGCACCGCGCTGGCCGCTGCGAAGATCGAGCGGGTGCTCACCAACGACCCGGGCATGGGCGTGATCCGGCACGTCGACGCCGGCTACGACCTCGCCTGTGACGTGGCGCGCGAGCAGGGGATGCGGATCCCGATGTCGGAGTCCTGAGCGATCGTCTGCTGCGATCGGCCCCCGTGGTGGGCGTGTCGCCGGGCTTTCCGCAGCAAACGATCGGGGCGGGATGGCGCGCAGTGAGAGGATCCCGGCATGGCCACCAAGAAGCCCGCGCGGTCGCGGAGCCACCTGCCCGGCATCAGCTCGCGCGCGTGGGAGCACCCCGCCGACAAGGGGGCGCTGGTCGCGCTGCGCAAGCTCAAGGGGTTCGACGCGCTGCTCAAGGCGTTCAACGCGCTCATCAACGAGCGGCAGGTGCGGCTGATCTTCTTGGGATCCTCGGTGCGGGTCAACGAGCGGCAGTTCCCCGAGCTCCACCGCGCGCTGGCCGACGCCGGCGCGGTGCTCGACGCGGGCGAGCTGCCGGAGCTCTACGTCGTGGCCAACCCCGGCTTCAACGCGCGCACGATCGGGATGAACAAGCCGATCATCGTGGTCGACTCCGGGCTGATGGACCTGCTCGACGACGAGGAGATGCGCTTCGTCATCGGACACGAGCTGGGCCACGCGCTGTCGGGGCACGCGGTCTATCGCACGCTGCTCGAGCGGCTCATCGTCCTCTCCGGCATCCTGGCCGCCGTCCCCGGTGGCGCGCTCGGGCTCCGGGTCATCCCGGCGGCCACCTCGACCAGCTCGACATCACGTCCTTCTTCGAGCAGGGCGCGGAGTACGCCGACTCCGAGGACCTGCGCGACTCGGTGCTCAAGGTGCTGCTGACCGAGCGGGCCAGCCACCCGTTCGCCGTGGTGCGGGCGCGTGAGCTGCGCACCTGGGTCGACTCCGGCGCCTACACCGCGATCCTCGGCGGCGACTACCCGCGCCGCGAGGACGACGCGACCGCCCCGGTCTCGCAGGCGGCGCAGGAGGCGGCGGCGTCGTACACCGAGGCCTTCGGGCGCACCCAGGACGCCCTCGGCCGGCTGGTGCACGAGGCTGCCGGCTGGCTCGGCACGGCCAAGACCTGGCTCGACGACGTCTTCCGCCGCGAGTCCGACTGACCGTGGACCCCCGCGAGACCGTGCTGGCGCACGTCGCCGGCCTGCTGCCCGACGTCCGCCGCCCGCTGCTGGTGGCCGTCGACGGGCCCGACGGCGTCGGCAAGACCCACTTCGCAGACGCGCTGGCGGGGCATCTGCGGGGGCGTGGACGGGCGGTGGCCCGCTCGTCGGTGGACTCCTTCCACCACCCGCGCGAGCACCGGCACGCCCTCGGACGGACGGCGGAGTCGGTGTGGACGCGCTCCTTCGACTACCAGGCGATGCGCCGGGAGCTGCTCGACCCGTGGCTGGCCGGGCCGGGGGCTCGCTATCGCGCCGCGTGGCACGACGTCGCCACGGACGCCCACGTCGACGTGGCCGCCGAGCCGGTCCCGGAGCACGCCGTGCTCGTGGTCGACGGGATCTTCGCCCAGCGGCCCGAGATCAACCAGGCGTGGGACCTGGTGGTGTTCCTCGACGCGCCGCCCGCGGTGACGGTGGCCCGGCTGGCCGGGCGCGACAGGACGCCGCCCGACCCGGAGCACCCGGACCAGCGGCGCTACCTCGACGCCCAGCGGCTCTACGCCGACACCTGCGACCCGCGCGGACAGGCCGACGTCCTCGTGGACCTGACGGACCTCGCGGCTCCGCGGGTCGTCGCGTCGGTCGCCGAGCCGCCGCCGGGGTGGGCGGTCGACGGCGACGAGCTGCTCCGCACCGTTCGGCTCCCGCGCGACGCCGTCGCCGCGGCGTACGCCGTCAACCGGGCCGCCCCGCCGTCCTCCGGCCGCTAGCCCGGGTGGCCCGCCCCCGGGGTGGGTGCCCGCCCGGGTGGGAGATGGCCGCGGTGGGAGATAGTCCAGTGCGTATTCGGGGCAGAATCCGCGAAATCACCCCGAGAACGCACTGGACTATCCCCGACACGGCGGCGACCACCGGACCTCCGCGGAGGGGGCGCGGCGGGGTCTGAGGGCGTGAGGGGGAGGGGGGACGGACCCGGGGTCAGCCCTCGAGGGCGGTGATGGCGTCGTGGATCGCGAGCACCCGCTCGGCGGTGGCGACGTGGAGGTTCTCGACCATCCGGCCCTGGTAGGTCACGACGCCCGACCCGCGGCCCGCCTCCCAGGCCGCCACCATCCCGCGGGCGTCCTCGACGGCCTGCGCCGACGGAGCGAAGGCCTCGTTGGCGCCCGCGACCTGCCCGGGGTGGATGAGCGTCTTGCCGTCGAAGCCCATCTCGCGGCCCTGACGGCACTCGGCGAGGAAGCCCTCCTCGTTGCGGACGTCGTTGTAGACCCCGTCGAGGATCGCGGTGCCGGTCGCCCGGGCCGCCAGGAGCGCCAGCCCGAGGCCGGCGAGCAGCGGCTGGCGGCCCGGCACGTGCTCGGCATAGAGCTCCTTGGCCAGGTCGTTGGTGCCCATCACCAGCACGGTCAGCCGCTCCGAGGCGCCGGCGATCGACTCGGCGTGCAGCATCGCGCGCGGCGTCTCGACCATCGCCCAGAGCGCGGTGTGATCGGGGGCTCCGTGCCGCTCCATCGCGTCGACGAGCGCGTGCACCGCGTCGGCGGAGTCGACCTTCGGGACCACGATCGCGTCGGGGCCGGCGGCGCAGACGGCCGCCAGGTCGGCGTCGTGCCACTCGGTGTCGGCGGCGTTGACCCGGATGGTGACCTCGCGGCGGCCGTAGTCGCCGGAGGCCGCCGCGGCGCAGGCCGCCTCGCGCGCGGCGGGCTTGGCGTCGGGCGCGACGGCGTCCTCGAGGTCGAGGATCAGCCCGTCGCAGGCGAGGGTCTTGGCCTTCTCCAGCGCGCGTTCGTTGGACGACGGCATGTAGAGCACGGAGCGGCGGGGGCGGTAGTCCATGTCAGCCCACCTCGATCTCGTCGTACGCCGCCCTGAGCTGCGGGTCGATCTCCGCGAGCTGCTCGGCCAGCCGCACCATCACCAGACACTGCTTGAGCGAGGCGTCGTCCTCCATCTTGCCGTCGAGCATCACCGCGCCGGTGCCGTCGCCCATCGCGGCCACCACGCGGCGCGCGTGCCGGATGTCCTCGACGCTGGGCGAGAAGACCCGGTTGGCGATCTCGATCTGCTTGGGGTGCAGCGTCCAGGTGCCGACGCAGCCGAGCAGGAACGCGTTGCGGAACTGGTCCTCGCACGCCACCACGTCGGCGATGTCGCCGAACGGCCCGTAGTACGGCGAGATGCCGTGCATCGCGCACGCGTCGACCATGCGGGCGATGGTGTAGTGCCAGAGGTCCTGCTGGTA